>JASJCB010000312.1 GCA_030066195.1 Acidobacteriota bacterium | reverse complement strand
CGAAGCTCTGTAAGTTGCATGATCACCTCCTCACCTGTCATTCTACCATTATATTTCGTTGACCACTCGGCAGAAATCCGCGGAAATCCAGACCCGCCTTTTTCCTGATTCGATAAACTGGCGTGGCAAAATTCATAAGGGAGCCCTAATTGAACCGCCGAGACCCTGGCCGAATTGGGGGATCAGATCAGATCCCACCAATCAGTCCCTAATCAACACACAAAGCAGAATTAAACGGGGTGAAGGGGCTAGGCCTGATCCTCGGGCAGGATGTGGAATTTGAAGGCCAACATGCCGATATTGACCATGTCCTGATCCTTGATCTGCATCTGTTCGTTGCTGGAGCCCGCCCGCGTGCCGTTGACGAAGGTCCCGTTTAAAACCCCGATCTCTTCCTGGATGAAGAATTCGTTGTCTTTACGGAAGATGATCGCGTGCCGCCGCGATACCGATCGGGTATCGTCTTCATAGGTCAGGTCTACCTCGGGTTTGATGCCGGTAACCGGGTCGAAGCGGCCGATGAGGTTGCGGTCGGTGTTCAAAATGAACGAGCGGTTGGTGGCCATGGAAACCAGTTTGCCCACCACGCGCGTTTCCTTTTGCGGCAGGCCCGGTTGCGTGGACAGCCCGGCCTGGGTTTCCGCCGTGGAAAGGCGCACCAGCAGGTTGTCGATCTGTTCTTCCGCCAGGCGAATTTTGGTGGACAGCTTCTGCAACATGCGGATGGCGATTTCCATATTGCTCTTGAGCATCTTCACGAACGTGGCGCGGTGGATGACCACCACGAAACACTTGGTCAGCGCCTTGGCCGTCTCCGTACGCGGGCAGCTTTCCAGGATACTCAGCTCACCGAAGAAATCGCCCTTGCCCATTTCGCCCATTTGTTCGGAGTTGCCGCGGGCATTTTTGTAAAGACCCACCTGGCCTTCTTTGATCACGAACATGCAGTTACCGGCTTCACCCTGGCGATAGATGGCCTCGCCCTTGTCATAGGTAACCGTGTATTGGGAAAAGAAATTACCACCAGCCATACCTACGCCACCAAATCAACCGGAAATCAAGCCGGCCGCTTGGGCCATGCGTTTCGTGGGGAACCTTGTCAGCAGCATCATTGAGAATCCCATTATTTCTCGAAACCTTTTAGTTCGAACCCTCTAACTATAAAGGAATCGGCTTTTGCTTTGCAACAGTTTTCACACGGACAAGGGCTTTCATGCTCGGCCTTCCATGAACCCTTTGGCGGGCAAGACTTCAGCGCCGTACCCCCCTCCCCCGGGAGTCTCCACAATCAGCACGTCGCCCGGTGATACCTTTACTTTATCACGAGCGTCGAGAAAGGTCACACTACCATCCGCCCGTTTCACCATATTCAAGCCCGGTTTGCCGTTTTCCCCGCCCTTCAAACCGAACGGCGGTACCTTGCGGCGATTGGCCAGAATACCGGCGTCCATCTCTTCCAGGAAGCGCAAACGGCGAATCACGCCGTCGCCGCCGTGGAAGGCGCCCTTACCCCCGCTGCCCTTGCGGATGCTGAAGGCTTCCAGGACGACCGGAAACCGCAATTCCAGGATCTCGGGATCGGTAATGCGCGAGTTGGTCATATGCGTGTGCACCGCGTCGGCTCCGTGGAAGTCGGGACCCGCGCCCGCCCCGCCGCAGATGGTTTCGTAGTACTGCACCCGATCATTGCCGAAGGTCAGGTTGTTCATGGTGCCCTGCGCGCCCGCCAGTTCGCCCAGGGCGCCGTAGAGCGCGTCGGTAATGACCTGCGAGGTTTCCACGTTGCCGGCCACCACGGCGGCCGGGGGTTCGGGGTTCAGGATGGAAGCCTCGGGCAGCACCAGTTCCAGCGGTTCCAGGCAACCGTCGTTCAGCGGTATATCCTCCTCCACCAGGGTGCGGAAGACATAGAGCACCGCCGCTCGGCAAACCGCGGCCGGCGCATTGAAATTGCCCTCGGCCTGCGGCGAACTGCCGCTGAAGTCCACCACTGCCCTACCCTTTTCCCGGTCGATGGTCACCGAGGCGGTAATTTGGGCGCCGTTGTCCATGGCATAGGTGAAACTGCCGTCGTGCAGGCGTTTCAGGGCCCGGCGCACGCAATCGGCCGCGTAGGTGCGGATATGGCGCATATAGTTATGCACTACATCGACGCCGTAATGGGCCGTCATCTTGTGCAACTCCATGGCCCCGCGCGTACAGGCCGCGATCTGGGCGCGCAAATCGGCCAGGTTGCGGTCTACATTGCGCGTTGGGTAGGGTCCGGCCAGGAAGCGTTCGCGCATTTCCCGCTCCAACAGGCGACCGTCTTCTACCATGAGAACATTGTCCAGCAGGGCGCCTTCCTCGTCGATGGTGCGACTGAAGGGAGGCATGGAACCCGGGGTGATGCCGCCGATTTCGGCGTGGTGCCCCCGCGAGGCCGTGAAGAACAGCAGCTCTTTGTCCGCCTCGTCGAAGACCGGCATGATCACGGTAATGTCGGGCAGGTGCGTCCCGCCGTTGTAGGGGTTGTTGGTGGCGAAGACCTGCCCCGGTTTCGGCGTGTGATCGCGCAGCAGGGCGCGCACGCTTTCGCCCATGCTGCCCAGGTGCACCGGCATGTGCGGCGCGTTGGCGACCAGGTTACCCTTGGGATCGAAGACGGCGCAGCTGAAGTCCAGCCTTTCCTTGATATTGACCGACGCCGAGGTGTTTTCCAGGGTGGCGCCCATTTGCTCGGCAATCGACATGAACAGGTTGTTGAAGATCTCCAGCAGCACGGGGTCGGCGGTTTCACCGGCGATGCGCACTTGTTGCCGGGCCGCGTGGCGCTCCAGCACCAGTTGTTCGCCGGGCAGGGCGTGCCAGCCGTCGTCCACCACCACGGTGCTCAGATCGATGACCAGGATCGCGGGTCCGTCGATGCGGCCCGATGCAGGACCGCCGTCCCAGCGGTAGACGGGCACCTGTTTGAATCCGTCCGGCCCGTACATGGCGTGCATGCGGACGGGCGTCAACGGCGTTGCCGTTTCGTCACCGGGAGCGCCGAAATCGTCCAGGCTCGCGGTGCGCCCGACGGCTTCCAGCGAAATGGAAGCCACGGCCAGGGCCCGATCGGTCATGATGAACCCGTAGCGGGACAGGTGCAGTTCGTTGAAGGAGGCCGCCATGGTGTCGGCATCGGCGAAAGGTACATCCAGGGGTTTGTCGGTGCCTTCATAACGCAGGAAGACGCGCTCTTCCCATTGGGGTTCCTCGATGCCCTGATCCCGCATTTCGCGAATCAGTTCGGCGCGCATTTCCCCAAATCCCTCATCCAGGCCGGTGACCCGGTCGAGCGGTTGCTCGATACTGCGCTCGCGGGAGGCGCGGATTTCGGCCAGGCCCATGCCGAACGCGGATAAGACTCCGGCCAGGGGGTGAATCAAAATGCGCTTCATGCCCAGGGCATCGGCCACGCGACAGGCCAACTGGCCGCCGGCGCCGCCGAAACAACACAGGCTGTATTCGGTCACATCGTAACCGCGAGCTACCGAAATGCGCTTGACGGCCTGGGCCATATTTTCCACCGCGATATCCAGACAGCCCTGGACCAGGGTTTCCATGTCGCCCTCGGCACCCAGGTTGCGGAATGCGGCCAGGGACGCTTCGCGATCCAAGGGTTGGTCGGCGTTCGGGCCGAAGACGGCGGGAAAGCAGGCGGGCACCAGGCGCCCCAGGATCAGGTTGCAGTCGGTGACGGTCAAGGGTCCGCCGTGGCCGTAACAGGCGGGCCCGGGAGAGGCGCCGGCTGATTCGGGCCCCACGCGGAAGCGGCCGCCGTCGAAACTGACCACGGACCCGCCGCCGGCGGCGACCGTGTGGATCTGCATCATGGGAGCGCGGATGCGCGTGCCGGCCACCTCGCGGTCGAAGGTGCGCTCCAGTACGCCGTCGTAATGGGCTACATCCGTGGAAGTGCCGCCCATATCGAAGGTAATGATCTTGCGATAACCGGCCTGTTCACAAACGCCGACCGCGCCCACGATGCCGCCGGCGGGTCCGGACAGGATACTGTCCTTGCCCTGGAAGTGACCGGCCTCAGCCAGGCCGCCGTTGGACTGCATGAACCAAAGTCGTGTGCCCGGCAACTTGCCGGCGACCCGGTCCACGTAGCGGCGCAGAATGGGCGAGAGATAGGCGTCGGCCACGGTGGTGTCGCCCCTGCCGACCAACTTGATCAAGGCGCTGATGCGGTTGCCGACGGAGACCTGGGTAAAACCGATGTCGCGCGCCAGTTGCGCAACGCGGTCCTCGTGCTCGCCGAAGCGATAACCGTGCATGAAGAGCACGGCAGCGGAGCGAAACCCGTCATCATAGGCGGTTTGCAGGTCGGCGGCGGCCGCTTCCAGGTCGGGTTCCTTCCAGACAAAACCGTCGGCGCCGATGCGTTCGTCGATTTCAATGACGCGCTCGAACAAAACCTCGGGTTTGCGGATATTCAGGTCGAAGATGCGCGGCCGGTTCTGGTAACCGATGGAGGGCACATCGGCGAATCCGCGAGTGGTTACCAGCACGGTGGGCTCGCCCTTGCGTTCCAGTAGGGCATTGGTGGCCACGGTCGTGCCCATCTTGACGGCCTCGATACGACCGGCGGGAACGGGTTCGCCGGGTGGAACCGACAGGAGACGACGGATGCCTTCCACGGCGGCGTCCTCGTAATGGTCGGGGTTCTCGCTCAGCAACTTCAGCGTACGCAAAGCCCCCTCCGGCGTGCGGCCCACGACATCGGTAAAAGTGCCGCCTCGATCGATCCAAAATGCCCAGGTTCCCTTGTCCATACATCCCCCACAAACGTGATGAAGCCCTATTGTACCCACTCACCCGACGGAGTGAACCTCATTCGTCTTTTCTCTTGCCAGGTGACGGCCCGGCGCACCCGATCGATGCACCCTGTCTGTATTTTCTCGGGTAGTTTGAACCGGGCGAGTCCGCCGACGAGTCGGCCATGCTGCCGGGTGATTGTGTTGTGTTTCAGTCAATCGGCTCGCGAGGATTTTCGCCCTTTTGGAAAAAATCAATCTGATTTCCGGACTTCACAACCAAATACACCTGATCAGGCTTGGTTTGATTTGGAATACCTCGTTTCATTGACTGATTCGTTGATTCTCGCCGCCGAGAGTCAAGGAACCCCTCCCGATTTCTCGATTCCAAAAGTCCCTTTCCTAATAATCAGTCCTCCTTCTTTGCGCACCGAAAGTTCAGGGTCGAAGAATAAGTTTTCATTCTTTGCTCCTGACTTTTCCGGGTCAAAGAACCACAACTGATTTCTTTCACATTACTTTTCAGTGCGCAAAGAATCGGTTCTCATTCTTTGCTCCTGATTTTTCCGGGTCGAGGAATGAGGACTGATTCTTTGCTCCTGACTTTTCCGGGTCGAGGAATCGGAACGGATTCTTTGATGTCCCATTTACCGAGACAACTTATGACAACCGGAACGATGCGCCCTCATCACCTCACCGACAACTGCTTGACAAGCCCGAGTGCAAGGCGTGGTCTGGAGCAAACGCAATTTTTCGCAAGATTGTTCGGATTATGTCCGATATGATATGATGTTATGCTCACGGAAGGGCAGTGCGATCATTTCGATCGGTGAGGACGAGCTTTCAGGCCGGCCATCACCGGGGGTTAGTTCTGCTCGCCGATGAGTCAATTACACAAGACCCGGGGGTTTCGGGCTGGTAGTAGGAGAGACAATGAAGAAGGTGACAATTCCGCAATTGGTGAGGTCCAAGGAAAAGCTGGTCATGTTGACCGCTTACGATTACTGGACCGCCCAACTGGTGGATCACGCGGGAGCCGACATGATTCTGGTCGGGGACTCCCTGGGCATGGTGGTTCAAGGAAAGCAAAACACGCTTTCCGTAACCGTTGACGAAATCGTGTATCACTGCAAGGCTGTCAGTCGCGGCCGGCAACGGGCGCTGATCGTGGGCGATATGCCCTATCTCAGTTATCATGTCAGTCCGGAGGATACCATTCGCAACGCGGGTAAAATTATTCGGGAAGGGCATGTCGACGCCGTCAAACTGGAAGGCGGCCGCAAGCGCATTCCCATGATCAATGCCTTGCTGGATGCCGAAATTCCCGTCATGGGTCATTTGGGATTGACGCCTCAGTCCATTCACGCCATCGGCGGTTTCAAGGTTCAGGGCAAGGACGAGGAATCGCGTGATCGCATCAAGGCAGCCGCTCTGGCGTTGCAGGAAGCCGGCGTATTTGCCCTGGTCCTGGAGTGCATCCCCTACGATCTCGCCCGTGAGGTCTCCGACTTGTTGGAGATCCCCACGATCGGCATCGGCGCCGGCCCCTATTGCGGCGGCCAGGTGCTGGTGACCCACGATCTGTTGGGTTTGAACTTCGGCCATACGCCTAAATTCGTGCGACAGTTCGCCAACCTGGGCGAATTGGGCACCGCTGCCGTTAAAGGCTTTTGTCAATCAGTCAAGGAAGGCAGCTTCCCTACGCTGGATGAATCCTACAGCGCGCGCAAGAACAAGGCGGTTCCCCTTTACGGCGGCAGTCAACTACCTCTGGAAGAAACGCGTAACTAGTTCCCCAAAAAAAGCCGGTTCGCCGATCGCGGGGATCAGCGCGGCGAACCGATTCCATACACGGCATACGAGGAAGACATGTCTATCCGGCTTCAGTCGCAAACGGATCGTCTGCGCGCGGTACTGAGCGAACTGCGCGTCGCCGGTCGCACCATCGGTTTCGTGCCCACCATGGGTTACCTTCACTACGGCCACCGGTCGCTGATTGAGCGCTCGCGGGACGACGGCTGCTTTACCGTGGTTTCCGTCTTCGTCAATCCCGCCCAATTCGGACCCGACGAGGACCTGGACACCTATCCCGCCGATCACGACCGGGACTTCGAACTGTCCGTTGCCTCCGGCGCCGATCTGGTCTGGTACCCGGAACGCACGGATCTCTACCCGCCGGAATCCCAGACCATGGTCAAACCCGGCGCCTTGGCCGATCGGCTCTGCGGCGTCAGCCGGCCGCAATTCTTTCCCGGGATCTGCTCCGTGGTGCTGCGGTTCTTCAACCTCATCAAGCCGGACCGGGCCTATTTCGGCGAGAAAGATTTCCAGCAGTTGGCCATCATCAAGCGCATGGCGGCTGACTTTTATTTGGACGTCGACGTCATCGGCTGTCCCCTTCAACGGGAGGCCGACGGCCTGGCCATGAGCAGTCGAAACGCGCGCCTGGCCCCTGAAGACCGCGACCTGGCCTTGACCCTCTACCGAACGATCACTGAAGCCAGGACGGCTTATGCAAAGGGTGAACGGGATGCGGAGGCCTTGCGGACAAAGCTGAAAGAGGGCTGGCCCCAAGGCATCGAACTGGACTACCTGGATTTCCGCGAGCCTGTTCTATTGGAAGAAGTCGCCACCCTGGCCGCGGACACCCGCATCTTCCTGGGCGCCTGGCTGAACGGCGTACGTCTCATCGATAACGACGCACTTACTTAAAAGCAAGATTACCGTGCTACAATGTGGCCGAACTGTCGACCAATGTACCTTACGGAGGCTTTTTGTGACTCGTTATCTCTTTGCCACGGCCCTGCTCACCACGTCGGTATTATGGGCCGCATCCCCTGCTGATTACGATAAGAACTGGCCCCAATGGCGCGGGCCCGACATGTCCGGTACCGCTCATCACAGCAATCCCCCCTTGAAATGGGACGACAACACCAATATCAAGTGGAAGACCGAGGTTCCCGGTCGCGGCCTGGCCACTCCCATCATCTGGGGCAACCGCATCTACCTGCTGACCGCGATCAAAACGGAGCGGAAGGGCGCGGACCCCAAAAAACCCGGACCCCGTCAGGCCTGGATGAAACCGGTGCTGCCCGAATACTACCAAAGCTTCCAGGTGCTGGCCTATGATCGGGACACCGGCAAACAGGTCTGGTCCCAAGAGGCGATCGTCGATATGCCCCACGAGGGTTTTCACGGCGACGCCAGTTGGGCCTCCGGTTCCGCGGTCACCGACGGCAAGGTGCTGATCGCCTCCTTCGGCTCACGCGGCATTTTCGCCTACTCCATGAACGGCAAGAAGAAGCTGTGGAAGCGCGACCTGGGCGACATGCGCACGCGCAACGGTTTCGGCGAGGGCAGCACCCCGGCGATCCACGGCAACTACGTGGTGGTCCAGTGGGACCACGAGGACCAGTCCTTCATCGAGGTCCTGGACCGCAAGACGGGCAAAACCATTTGGAAGAAGGACCGCGACGAACCCACCAGTTGGTCCACGCCCATCATTCGCACGGTGGACGGCAGGGAACAGGTCATCACCAACGCCACCAATCAGGTCTGCGGCTACGACCTGGCCACGGGCGAAAAGATCTGGCACGTGGGCGGCATGACGCTGAACACCATCCCCAGCCCGGTCGAAAAGGACGGAGTCATCTACGTGGCCAGCGGGTTTCGCGGCAATGCGCTGATGGCCGTGAAACTGTCGGGCGCCAAGGGCGACCTCACCGGCACCGAGCACGTACTGTGGCAACACAACCGCGACACGCCCTACGTGCCGTCGCTGCTGCTGTACCAGGACAAGCTGTACTTCATCAAAAGCAACAGCGCCATTATCTCCTGCTTCGACACCGCAACCGGTAAGCCGCATTACGGCCCGCAACGCCTGGAAGGCATTCGCGGTATCTACGCCTCGCCGGTAGGCGCCGCCGGTCGCGTGTACGTCACGGGCCGCGACGGTACCACCCTGGTGCTGGACGCCGGCCCCGAGTACAAGGTGTTGGCCACCAACAAACTGGACGACCACTTCGACGCCTCGGCGGCAATCGTGGGCGACCGGATCTACCTGCGCGGCCACCGCTACCTCTACTGCATCGCTGAATAGGCATGCCATCGTAGGTCCCGAATACTCCGGCCCCCACCCGCGCGGGTGAGGGCCGGTCCCCTACCGATTCAACCCGGGGCCGAACTTAGCATTTGCCGCGCCGCTCGTTTTTCCGCTAGACTGAGAAGCAGTGGGGGAATCGATGCTTTTATGCCTTTTATTTTCATTGGCCGCCGGCGACGAACTCGGCCTGACCAATATCAAACTCAGCAATCACAACGGGCGCGGCCTGGCGCCCTGTGAACCCGCCGTGACCATTTCGCCCTTGAACCGCGATCACATCGTGGTCGGCGCCATTCCGGACAAGGTTTATGTCACTCGCGACGGCGGCAAGAACTGGAGCCGGCACAAGTTGAAGAGCAAATACGGCGTCTGGGGCGATCCGGCCTTGGTAACCGATACCCGGGGTCATGTCTATTACTTTCACCTGGCCAATCCGCCGCGCTCCAAGGCCGGCAAGAACGGACGCTTGGAACGCATCGTCTGCCAGAAGTCCACCGACGGCGGCAAAACCTGGAAAGGCGCCGGTTACGTGGGTTACCGTACGCCTCGCGACCAGGATAAGGAATGGGCGGATGTGGACCCGCGCACCAACACCATCTATGTCACCTGGACCGAGTTCGACGAGTACGGCAGCAAGGACCCGCAATGTCATTCCCGTATCCTTTTCGCCAAGACCAGTGACGGCGGCGAAACCTGGAGCAAGGACACGGTCCTCAGCAAGCAATTGGGAAACTGCCGTGATGACGACGCCACCGCCGAAGGCGCCGTGCCCGCGGTCGGCCCGGACGGCACCGTATACGTAGCCTGGTCCCTGCGCGAGGTCATCTATTTCAACCGCTCCCACGACAGCGGCGAGACCTGGCTGCCCGAGGAAAAAGCGATCGCGAAACAACCCGGCGGTTGGGATTTCAAGATACCCGGGCTGCGTCGCTGTAACGGATTGCCCACCCTGGTTTGCGACAGGTCCGGTAAAGCCTTCAACGGCTCGCTCTATCTCAGCTGGTCGGACCAACGCGCCGGTAAACACGACACGGATGTTTACTTGAAAATCTCCCGCGACGGCGGCGAGACCTGGCTGCCCACCCAACGCGTCAATGACGACATGTCCGGTGTGCACCAATTCCTCTCCTGGCCGGCCGTCGATCAGGTAACCGGCAATCTGTACGTGGTCTTCTACGATCGCCGCAACTACACCAACCAACGCACCGACGTCTTCCTGGCCTGGTCCGTCGACGGGGGCAAAACCTTTACGAATCAACGCATTAGCCGGCAGTCCTTCTATCCCAAGGCCAAAACCTTTTTCGGTGATTACAGTAATATCGCGGCGCGCGACGGTAGAATCGTGCCCGTTTGGACCAGGGTGGACGATGCGAAAACTTCCGTTTGGGCGGCCATAATCGAACACGGCGACCTGGAAAACAAAAAGTAGCGTGAACAAAGGCGCCCGATAAACGACCTCAGCCGGGACAAGCCGGCGGAAATATCATCAAAGCCGTGCTTACCGGCATGGGGTGCTTTTGTTCGCGCCGAAGGAACCCAAAGCCCAAGCTGTGCATTGAGAGTCTACCGAAGGCGATACCCTTCGCAGGCTTTCGCCTTCGGTACCGCACCCTTTTGACCGCGTTGGATTTTGGATTATCCGAGGCGAACAAACCCCCACCATGCTCATAAGCACCTTTTATCCAGAAAGTACCGTCACTGTTCCGGCTTCAGGTCTTTTTACGTGGGGACTTGTTCACCCTACTTTTTTGATTCAGGTTTATCCGAGGCGAACAAACCAAAAAGTAACGTGAACAAGGGCGCCCATTAAACGACCTCAGCCGGGACAAGCCGGCGGAATAATCAAAGCCGTGCTTACCGGCATGGGGCGCCTTTGTTCGCGCCGGAGGAACCCAAAGCCCAAGCTGTGCATTGAGAGTCTACCGAAGGCGATACCCTTCGCAGGCTTTCGCCTTCGGTACCGCACCCTTTTGACCGCGT
>JASJCB010000311.1 GCA_030066195.1 Acidobacteriota bacterium | reverse complement strand
CTTCTGGCGTAGGCTTCCCGTTCCCGTTCTTCGCGGTCGGCCAGTTCCACTCCGGCGGCAACATAAGACAGCTCCAAGGAGCCGAGGTGTGCTTCTTCTCTATCCGCCAGTTCCCGCATCTGGTACAGCGGGCCGCCGCGCAGCAGGTGATCCTCGTCCCTACCGGCTTCGTCCCAAACCTGGGCGCGATGCCTCAAACGGGCGATGGCGCGAGCGGTTTCCCGGTCTTCGGCCATCCAGGTGCGGATACGCTCCCACTTGCGGATGAGGGCCTCGTGGGCGACATCGATCTGATCGATGCCGCGGCCTTCATCGCGCTGCGCGGTCAGCAGGCGGGCCTCGATCAGGCTTTGCAGCAGGACCTCACTACGGGCGTGATCCTCGGAAACGCTCAATAATTCCTCACGAGTCGTGCGGCGCCTGGTATCTTCCGCGCCCTCGCCCGGGTGGATCAGGCAAAGGGTAAACATCTTGCGCAGGATCAGCCGCCCGGAATCGTCCAGGCTTTGATAGACCAACTCGGCCCGACGAGCCAGCGCACCTTCGATGCCGCCGATTCTGGCATAGGCCGCGGCCGTAAGGATGCTGCCGCTTCGGCGTTCCCACAGTTCCAGCATGGCGTGCTCCAACAGGGGTAACTCGCCGGAGGAACCGCGAACATCGTCCAAAATGCGTTCAACCAGGCCTGTCTCGAAACGCAAACCCGCGGCTTCCGCCGGGGCTCTCACCGCCAGGGCCAGATCCTCTTGACTCATGGGCTCTACCTGGACCATGTGATCGATGACATGACTGTTCAAATCGGGCCACAGCGCGCATTTCCCCAAAAAGTCGGAACGCATGGTCAGTACGACCGAGACAGCATCGCCGGGTTGTTCGACAGCGTGGAGAATGTTTTCCAGAAACAGGTTGACCTCGGTGGGGTCATGAGCCAGAGTGAAGATCTCCTCGAACTGATCGATGACCAGACACAGCGGCGCTTTGTCCAGCGCGAGCAAACCGTTGCCGATTTGATGCAGGCAATTGGGGTCTTTTTGCAGCCTGCCGTAAAGCTCTTTGACCGCGGGCGTGGTGCGATCCTCTTCGCCGAGTAGATTCCTGAGGGTGAAAGCCAGTTCCTCCAATGGCTTCGACGCGGGCGTAAATAAAGCCAGGCGATAGTTCCGTTCACGCAGGAGAGGAATGAGTCCGGCTTGAACCACGGATGATTTACCACTTCCGGAAGGCCCCATGACAGCCAGGAATCGATTATGGTGCATATGCGCATTCAAGCGCTGGGTAATGGCCTCGCGGCCATAAAAGAAGCGGCGGTCTTCTTCCCGAAAGGCTTCAAGACCGCGGAAGGGGCAGGTACCGGTATCGATGATTTCATTACGGCCGGGAGGCAGGCCGCGAATGGCCCGAGCCAAAGTGTTCAGCTCTTCATGGTAGGCCGATTCGCTGATCGACGCCCAGGTCCGACGCCTCATAAAAGGAGGTAGCTTGCTCTCTTGGGACGGTCGCGCGGCGCCATGCAGCAGGAGGGGCACGACGCGACGCTTTTCCTGGGTCCAAAGGGCCACCAGTTCGCGGCGTTGCTCGTAATCGGACCAGGGGGCGTGTTCCTGGTTGTCAAGAGTGACCAAAAGACAGGCGCTTTGACGGCAGGCACCGGCCAAAGCCTCGGCCTGGTCTTCACCGGGGATCAGGTGCCAGACATCGAGCCATAACTTCAAACCGGTTTCGTCTTCAAGGCGACGCGCCAGGTCTTCCACCGAGGCGCGGGTTTTGGGGTGGTACCAGAGCACCGCGTCGTAGGTATGGGTTTTTTCACCACCGGGGTCGGTGACATCCTCCATCTGTTCCAGGAGGATGCGGTCGATTTCGGAAACAAGCACATCCGCGCTGTCGGGCCGGTCTCCTGGATCTTCAGCCAGGGTCTCAGCCAACAGGTCGGCCACTTTGTTCAAAAGGTCAGCATGCTCGGTTTCGGCGGCGAAACGGCGCAGAACTTCCACCGGTTTGCCCTCGGCCAGGCGGGGGCGCATGCCGGTCAACAATCTGAATAAAACCAGTCCCAAGGCATAAATATCGGCAGAATGCGTGGAGCGCCCGCCCTGTAACCGTTCCGGCGGCGCAAATTCCGGAGTCATGGGTGAAAAACCCAAGGTCATCTGAGAATCGTCATCTTCCTTCTGCCCGGCGATGCCGAAATCCATCAACTTGAGAATGCCTTCCGCGGTGACCATGATGTTCTGGGGTTTTATATCGCGGTGCAGCACACACTTTCGATGGGCATACCCCACGGCCTGGCAGGCATCGCGAAAAAGGGTCAGTACTTCCTCCGGCGATAACTGCCTCTGGTCGCACCAGCGATCGATGGTCTGCCCGTCGACGTATTCCATGACCAGGTAGGGCAAGCCCTCGTCGGTGGTGCCGCCGTCGTGTAACATGCAGATGTTGGGATGCTTCAGATCAGCCAGGATTTGGCGCTCCCTGCGAAAGCGTGTAACCAACTCCGTGGAGTCCAGGGCTTTGACCAGCTTTACGGCAGCCAACATATGAAATTCGGAGTCGGCTCGCTCGGCCAACCAGACCGCGCCCATGCCGCCGCTGCCCAACTCGCAAACCAGTCGCCAGGAGCCCAATTGCCGCCCCGGCACCACCCCGGCGGCGGGCGTCATGTCCAATTTTGAGGAAATGGTGCCGAAGGACGTAGCGGTCTCGTCAGCGGTCAGTAAGGCCAGTACCTCCTGCCGCACGATGTCGTCATCTCCGCATTCTTCTTCCAACCAGGTTTTCCATCGGCCCCTGGGGATTTCCTCCGCTGCGGTTGCCAATTCCTTGACCCGCAACCATTGAACCCGGCGCAATCTATCCTCCCTGGATATCAACGCACTTATTTTATCAGGTTATCGGCTGGATTCCTTTAGTAAGTAAATGTTTCGGGACGATTAGCGAATGACTCATATCCACAATGAAAAACAGAAGTTCACACCTAATTGGACAGCAAGTCGCGAAGCACGCGCCAGGTATTGCGAATAAGCAACCCGCCGGAATTGAGCGCCTCCATGATTTGCCGGAAGGGCCCGCTGACGGCCGCGGGATGATCTTCGAGGTTCACGGGAGTAAAGTCGGGAATGGGAACATTGATGATTTCCTCACGGCCCCTGGGTTCAATGCTTACTTCCGAACTGAGATCGCGCAGAAGATGTTTAATAGGCTCGTTCCCGGCGAGGATTTCCGCTCGAAACCGCCGGATATCCCTCTCCCTGGCCGCTGCCATCAACCGCAGGAAAAGCGCGGTGCCGAGGCCCTTGCCCTGGGCTTCATCCACCACGGCAATGGCGGGTTCAGCGGTATCGGGCTTGTCCTTGAGACGAATAAAGCGGGCAATCGCCAGGCCGAACTGGTCCTCCTGACCTTGCCGCAACGCGCCAATAGCCACGTGATTCACCCCGTCAACCTCGGTAAGAAACTTCAGCTCACGCTCGCTGAGAACAGGCTTGGGGGAGAAGAAACGCCGATAACGACCATCCGGTGAAAGATGCTGTAAACCCTCCTGTAGCAGATCTTTATCCTCAGGCCGAACACAACGCAACACGGCGGAAGTCCCGTCACTCAGAACAATGGTTTCCTGATAATCCCGGTTATAGTAGAAATGATCCATAACAAGGCTCCCGATTGCCGCATTGCGGTATCATTATACCCTAACAAGCCTCCTGCAAGCATCAGCATCTTGTTGACCCTGATGCGGCAATCAATCCTTGAAAGGCAATTACTAACCGAGGACACATGCGATAGTGCCCCATTCAGCTCATTTTATTGCAAGCTTGCATTTAAGCAGCAAAGCTTTTATACTTGATCAAGCCTTTAAACTTTCCAATCGAGGTGTATCATGAAGATCTGGTTTGCGCTGGTTCTTTTATTGCTCGCAACGGTTTTCGCCTTTGTTCATTCAGGCGAGTCTTGCAGGGCCAAAGCCTGTGGATTCGCCTGCACGGCTATCTCCTTCAGCGATCAAAGCGTTACATGTGTAGAAACACCGTTCTATGCATTTTGTGGTGTTTATGAGGCAAACGGCGATCCTGTAATGTGGAACGAGTATAATTGCGAATCCGGTACCTGCCTGATCAGCACATTTCCTGAATCTTGCCCCGGCGAGGACCCGATCTGAACTCCCATCCGTTTCGACAGAGGATAGCGAATATGCACTTCATGATCGGACCTGTTTTCTTATTGCTGACCGTAACGGCATCGCTCGCCGGTGAGGTATATGAGGCCGTTCCGTTCCCGCTTCAAGAAAATGAGGAGAACGGTTCCATTCTGCCCTTGACGATGGTAAATCAAGTGATTGTTTCCGGGTCAAAAATTTATCTGGGTAGTATTGTGGACAAGGTCATCGGCGTGATCGATACCAAGGGTCGGATTCTGGAGCCCATCGGCACACCCGGTGAGGGGCCTGGTGAATTCAGGGGCGGGATTGCCGCGATGGCCGTCTATAAAAACCATCTCTGGGTAGTCAACATGGCGGATCACGGCGTCATGTTTCACTTTGTTGACGGCAGGTATGTTGAAAGCATTCGCGGCCTCTCACCAAAAATGATTTGGCGTTCGCCCAACTTTGCCAACAATTTTGCGGCCTCCAAAGACACGGTTGTATATCCCGGCAACCCGAACCACGGCGCCCTGGCTTTTGCCTATCGACCCGACGAACCCAGAAGACCAGTGGGCGAGCTTTTATTCACGCCGGATTCCGAACGAGATCTATTGGAAAAAAACAATGCCATGAATGACACCTTCTGGGCTTATGAAGACCCATATTGGTTTTGTGCCTTCACCTACTATCCGGTAATCTATAAATTCGACCGCAAATTCAAGATGATCGATTCATTTTCCCTGTCCACTCCGTCAATCGACGAGGCCTTTGACAAAATGGTCAATAAAAAACCGGAAGGGCCGGGCAGGCCGAACCAACGTCGGAATATCTTCCCGATCATTTCCGACTTCAAAGCCCGGAAGGGAAAACTTTATGTACTGGCACAAGGTATACTGCACCAAATGGACCGGAATACCGGCGCCCTGCTGAATCGAGCCGCCTTTACCGTAAGGAACGGCAGACTGAGGGGCCGACCCTTCAGATGGCGCTCTTTTGACATTACCGATAAGGGCACGATCGTCTTTGGGTCATTCTTGTCAAATATGGACGCTGTTCTGTATAAAGCCGAACTGCCTTTTCCAAGTAATTAAGGTAACGATTTGCTCGGGAGGTGGTTTTGATTTCGATCGGGTGCGATGCCCTATAGTCAGTTGGTTTCGTTCAGGTCCTTCTCCGCGAGTATCCCGGAATGATACTCTTTAACAATGGAAGACATTGTAGAATAAGGTCTACGAAACCATTGTATGGAGACGCCGGTGCCGGAAAACAAATCCCGCGAAGTGAAAACCGATTCGCCAGGCCCGCCCCCCTGGCTGGTGCGGATTCAGGAGAATAGTTGGGAGGCCGAGATCATCCTGTCCGGCCTGGTCCTGTTCTCCCTGCTCAGAGCGCCCGTCCTGTTATTCAATGCACGCCTTTATCTTACCCAGGAGACCAGCGGCTTCAATGACCTCTGGTATTTTGAGGCTGCCGGGTTGACCGCCGTTCAGTTCTTGATCTGGGGTTTTCTGTTTCACCTTGTGATGCGCGGTATTTGGGTGGGCCTGGTGGGGTTGAGCTACGTCTTCCCTAAGGGCATTACCAGCGCCGGTCTGAAGTTTCAACCTCGCTTCGCCGGGAAGGTAGAAGAGCTCTGGATCGTGCCTGCCATCATTCGCATGGAGCGCACGTGCAGCATGATCTTCTCGTTCTCCTTGATGTTCTTTTTTATCGTCTTGGGCATCTCCTTCTTCTACTTGTGCTATAACTGGTTCTTCTACATGCTTCTCAATTATATCGATGCCCCCACCCTGGTCCGGCAGATTGGTTACAGCGCCCTGAAGCTTGCCGCCGCGTTGTATTTTTTGGATTTCTTCACCGGCGGCCTGCTGCGCCGCATCCCTAAAGTTTCCGCGTTCTACTACCCCGTCCATCATTTCATGCGCATCTTCACGTTGGCTTTTTTCTATGAGCGGATCTACCTCACCCTCATTGCAAATATGGATCGACGCCGCCTGGCCGCTTTTTTGATCCTCCTGGGTTTCGCGGCCTATTTCTCGCTCAAGAATCACATAGCGGAACTGAACCGATTCTCCGGCGACCGGGAAGTGCAGACTAATGAATATGACAATCTGCGGCCGGCGGGTCTCCGCGTGGCTCGGGCTTCCATTCAGGCAGACGTGATCAAGGACCATACCATTCGGTTATTCGTACCTCACAATGCTCGTTTGGAAGAACCCATGACAGGGTTCTGCGGTCTTGACGAGGATGTAGGCCGGATGCTGAAAAAGCGATCCGAGACACTGCTCTCTTGCGTGAATCGCTACATCACGCTTACCATCGACAACAAGCCCGTCGATAACATCGAATGGTTCTTCCACCAAAAACCCAAAACCGACGATATCGGCTACCTGGCATGGATCGATATCCGGGATCAGAAACCGGGTCCCCATCGGCTGGCAATTCGCCTGGCCGACAACCCCCGTTTTCATAGAGGCCGGTGGTGTGTGATTCCCTTTTACCGAGAGTAGATCAAGACCCGGCGCATTTTTTTGGAAATAAAAGCAGGTCGGCCGGGCCGCCGCTCTATTCTCGCAGAAAAAATAGAGGGCGCCCGGGCCACCCGTGGATTCTCGTTGAATCAAGGCAAGGCGGCCGGGCCGCCGCCCAATTCTCGCAGATAAAACAGGGGGTGCCCGGGCCACCCTCATATTCTCGTCGGTTCACACCAAGGCGGCCGGGCCACCGTCTAATTCTCGCAGAAAAAACAGGGGGTGCCCGGGCCGCCCCTTAATTCTCGTCGGTTCACGACAAGGTGCCCGGGCCACCGTCGGATTCTCGCAGATAAAACAGGGGGTGCCCGAGCCACCGGCCTATCTGCGCCGAAAAAGTGCCGGGTGCCCGGGCCACCTTCATTTTCTCGAAGAAAAAATACCGGGTGCCCGGGCCAGCCATTGATTCTCATTGGATCACGACATGGTGCCCGGGCCGCCGCTGATTTCTCGCAGAAGAAGCAGGGGGTGCCCGGGCCGCCTACATATTTATTCCTAAAAATATGGGGTGGCCGAGCCGACCATTGATTCTTGTCAGATCATGGCAAGACGGTTGAGCCGACGCCGGATTCTCGCAGAAATCAGGGGCCGGTCGGCTCTTCCTTGTTTTGATCGCCCGCCTTGGTCGGTTTATTGACCAGATAGAAGGCCGGACTATTGGTAATGAAGGCGGTCGACACCCGATTGATCGACCGAAGGACGCCTTTGATATCCGACGGGGTGAGGACAAGGATGCACGCCGGGGAAACGCGGATGATGGGTGGTCAGCGGGACAGGGCGGCCTCGGCTTCTGCCAGCTTCTGACGCCAACGGTCAGCTTGTTCGGGTTGCTTCATCCAGTCGCAAACCTCGGCCAAGCGGGTGAGGGCGTCTCGGGCGTAAAAAGAATACGGGCCTTTTTCTTTGACCAAAAAGTGATAGGCATCTTCCATGTCGGCCAGCACGTTCTCCGTTATGCCCAGACCAGCTTGAATGCGACCGTAGACCGAGCGGGCAACGGCCTCTCGCCAGGGATTCGGCTTTTTGGCATAGAGGGCCAGGGCTTCTTCCTGATAGCCGGCAGCCTCCTCAAAGCGTCGCATCTCCGCTAGAAGGTCGGCCAGATTGTACAGGCTGTATGCCAGAAAGGGATGTTCATTTCCCAGCAGTTTCCGCCTCATGACCAGCGCCTCGCGATAAAGGAGTTCGGCACCGGAGAGGTCACCTCTGTCTTTGAGGAGGAAGGCCAGATTGTTCAAATTAATTGCCACCTCGGGATGTTCCTTGCCCAGCAGCTTACGATTCATAGCCAGTGCCTCGCGATAAAGGGGTTCGGCAGCGACGAAGTCTCCTTTGCCATGAAGGATGGTCGCGAGGTCGTCCATGCTTCCCGCGACATCGGCGTGTTCCTGTCCCAAGAGTTGACGGCGCATGGCCAGAGCCTTCCGCGAGTAGCCTTCTGCCATCGAGTATTCGCCCATTTGCCAGTGTGCCTTTGCGAGCATAAAAAGCGCCAATGCGGTGGCAGTATGGTCGCCAAGTTTGTTGGTTAGGGAAAGGTTCAAAGCCTTCTTTGCGTGCTCCTTGCCTTGCTGGAAACTGCCTAACCTGATTTTTGTTTCTGCGGTTTGGGCAAGCAAGATCACTCGCTGTTCCACGGAATCCATAACCAGGCTGAGCGCTTCCTCCTGGTGCATCAAGGCTTTCTCATGCTGACCCGTATGATAATAAATCCGGCCGATGCTTGCCAATAACCGGCTCCTGGTTTTGGGTTGGTCCAGTAATTGTTTTTGCAATCGTTCGGTGCCGCGGTTGATGATTTCTTGAGCAGTGGTTTTACGGCCCGCACCGCGGTCTTTTTCCGCAACCTGGAAGATATCTGTCAAGAATTCGGCGACGTCTGAGGCGGCTTGTGCTTGCCTGCGGGCCTCTTGTAAACTTCCGCGCCAACTCAGTGCCAGCCATGCGGTGGTGATCAATGCCGTGAGGCTTAGGCCCAGAACAGTGCGACGACGAATCGTTTTCCGGCGGGCCGTCTTGCGTTGAGCGGTGAGGCCCGAGTTAACGAAGACTTTTTCCAGAAGGCTCAGGTGGACCGATTCCTGCTCGATCAGTTCCCTGGCTTGGAGCAATGGACCACCGCGCAAAAGGCGATCCTCATCTCGGTCCTCTTCATGCCAGGTCCTGGCCAGACCGCGTAGGCGATTGAGTTGACGGGCGGTTTCGCGGTCCTCGGCCATCCAGTGTTTGATGCGGTCCCATTTGCGAATCAAGGCCTCGTGGGCGACATCGATTTGATCCATGCCGCGTGCCTCATCGCGGAAGGCGGTGAGCAGGCGGGCGTTGACCAGGCGTTGCAGAATGGCTTCGCCCTCGGTCTCGTTGTCCGCAATGCTTAACAGTTCGCGGCGTTCGGCGCGACGGCGCGTGTCTTCCGCACCCTCGCCGGGATAGATGAGGGCCAGGGTGAACATCTTGCGGATGATGTGTTGTTCCTGCTCGCTGACGGCCAGGTATTCGGCCTCGGCGCGTTTGGCCAGGGCGCCTTCGATGCCACCGATGTCGGTGTAGGCGGCTGCCGTGAGTAGCTTGCCAACGCGTCGTTGGTAGAGTTCCAGGAGGGCGTGTTCCAATAGGGGGAGTTCGCCGCTTTCGCCCTGAAGATCGTCGAGGATCTTTTCGACCAGGCCGGATTCGAATTGGAGGCCTGCCAGGTGGGCGGGTTGGGTGACGGCCTGATACAATTCTTCCCTACTCATCGGCGTCACATGGATCAAGTGCTCATCGATATAACTGTTGAGGTCGGGCCAGGCGACGCATTTACCCAGGAAATCGGAACGCATGGTCAGGATCACGGAGAGGGCCGTCTCGGGGTTTTCGACGGTGCTTAATAGAACGCTTAGGAAGCAAGCCGCTTCGTTCTGATCTTGAGCCAGGGTGAAGATCTCTTCAAACTGATCGATGACGAGGACCAGTTGGCGGCAATCAACGGCCTCGCGGATTTCTCGGGTGATATAATAAGTCGCTTCCTCGTCATCCAGGAGACGCTGTTTCAAATGTTCGGCGGCGGGTTGATGCGTCTCCGGGTAGAGTCCGCGAAAGGCAAAGGCCAGTTCCACCAAGGGCCGGGTTGCCGGGGTGAACAACGCAATGCCGTTGCCGCGTTGACGCAGCCGGGGGATAAGTCCGGCTTGCACCACCGAGGACTTGCCGCTGCCCGAGGGACCCAGCACGGCCAGGAACCGGCGCGTACCGAGATGCCTCATCAGCCGTTGGGTTATAGCCTCGCGACCACAAAAGAAACGGTGGTCCGCTTCCGTAAAGGCTTCCAAGCCTTTAAAGGGGCAGGTTTCGGCGATCGCGCCCTCGGTCTGTTCCACCGTGTTGCCGCGAATAGTTCGGGCCAGGACTTTGAGTTCCGCGTGATAGGCGGCATCGCTGAGTTGGGTCCAGGTGCGGCGTCTGAGGAAGGCCGGCAGATCGCTTTCCCGTTCCGGTCGCGGTGCGCCGCCGAGGAGGACGGGGACCACCCGTGTCTCACCGATGACCCGGGCCAGGGCCTTGCGTTGGGGCTCATCGAGCCAGGGGACGTGCTGCTTGTTTCCGGTACAGACGACCAGGCACGCGGCCTGTTCCAAGGCTTCCGTCAGCGCCCGGCTCTGATCGGTTGCGTGTGTGCGATGCCAGGCATCCAACCATAATTTGAGGCCTGCTTCATCCTGGAGACGTCGGGCCAGGGCTTCGATAACCGCTGCATCGTCGGAATGATGCCACAGGACTGCATCGAACTGAATCACCGGAGCGGCAGGCATGCCCGAGGCAACACCGGCGGCGAGCAGTTGGGTGATGCCGGTAATGACAGCATCGCAGTCGGGTCGCTCGGTAGGAACGGTTTGGAGCAGGTCGGCTGCCAGCGCGGCAGTTTCTTTCATCAGAGCATCACCGCGTTCACCGGCCTGGTTATATAGAATGGCGACAAACTGACCATGGGCCTCACGGGGGCGTTTCCCGGAGAGTAGTTGGAACAAGATCAGGCCCAGTGCGAAGACATCGGATGCCGGGGTGGCCTCGCCGCCGCGATATTGTTCCGGTGAGGCGTATTCCGGCGTCATGGGCGAGGAGGCGCCGGTCAGGGCATCACCGTCGTCATCCGCTGCCTGGCCCGCGATACCGAAATCCATGAGTTTGACGAAGCCCTCTTGGGTGACCATCACATTGGCGGGCTTCAGGTCGCGGTGCAGGA
>JASJCB010000030.1 GCA_030066195.1 Acidobacteriota bacterium | reverse complement strand
CAACCGGTGTCATCACCGCTTTCAGATCGATCTGGAAACCGGCCGCAACTGCCGCAAGATCAAGGGCCCGGATTCTCGTGTGGATGCTCGCCACATGCTTTTCGATCCCAACTCTCGTCGCTGGCAGGTTCAGACCGGCGGTTGCAAGGGTTTTCTCTACAACCTGGCCGGCGTGGTCACCCTGGTCCGTACCGGATTGGTTACCCCCATGACCCCGATCAAGCCGCCCGGCAGCGCCTTTTCCTATAAAGCCGGCGACCTGGCTCAGTTACACCCCTATTTCGAGGAAAAGAAAAAAGAAACCCAACGCGTGGAAGAAGCCCAAGCGGCGCGTCAGGTGCCGCCGCCCGCCTCGGCCGAGGACGACGATCTGGACCGCAGTTGGTACGAAATGGACTGCGGCGAGTTCTTCGCCCGCAAGTTGAAGCCGGTTTTGTCCAAGGACCTGTTCACCAAGGCGGGCTGATTCCGGCTCAGATACACTTGAACTGTTCGAACGGCTCGTGGCAGGCATTGCAGTAATAGAGCGCTTTACAGGCGGTGGAGCCGAAGCGGCTTTTCAACTCTACCCGACCGCCGTCACAGCGGGGACAGGTGACCACTTCTGACGGTGACTTGAAAGGACTGCTGCCGCACACTTTTTGCGGCGGGGCGATGCCGTAGGCTTTGAGGGCCGCCCGGGTGGATTCTTCCATCCAATCGGTGGTCCAGGCGGGCGAATAGACCATGTCCACCGCAACCCGCTCGCAACCGCGTTCCTTCAGAGCGGTGATGATCTCGGCCTCGATCACTTCCATGGCGGGACAACCCGAGTAGGTGGGCGTGATGGAAACCGTAACCCGGTCCGCGTCCAAGCGAACCCCGCGGATAATGCCCATCCCGACCACATCGGCGACCGGGATCTCCGGGTCTTTTACCTCACGCAGCCAACCGGTGACTATTTCTTCAGTTAAGGTCGTCGTGGTCATGGTACTACCTCCCTAAAAAAATCGGCAGGACCCTCCAAGTGACCACTCGGAGACAAATCTTTGAATCGAAGCGCTCCACTGGCTCTATCAAGAATACCACAAGCGCAAACTGTTCGGCCGGGAAAAGCAACAACGGGCAAGGGCTTGACAAGGCATCTCGTCAAAGGCCGCTTGCCGGTCGGCTTACTTGATTTCTTTGTGCACGGTGTGCTTTTTCAAGTAGGGATTATATTTTTTGATTTCCATGCGGCCCGGCGTATTGCGCCGGTTCTTGTTGGTGGAGTAGCGCGAGGGCGTCGCGCCGATCTTGCGTGCTTCGGTGCACTCCACGATAATGTTGATTCGGTTTCCTTTCTTGGGTTTCGCCACGACTCTAATCCTTGCACAACAAAAATGAGTCGGCTCTCGCGAGCCGCAAGCGCCTATAATACCCGTTTGCCTTTTGGAAGGCAAGCGGAACCTGTGCTGAATCCCGATTCTGCCTTTACCTGGATTCACGTATCTTACCAAGCCAAGTAGTGGACAAAACCGCAAGCTCTTCTCATCGGGCCGTTTTTCCATTAAAGTATTTTCTTTTAGAGTGGATAAAATAATAAGGAAATGGAATTGGCCCGCGTCCGTGGACGGAGGTGGCGCCGTGTCGCGGAGCATCACCTTATGATCAGGATTCTGATTGTCGATGATAACGAGAGTATCCACAACGATTTCAACAAGGTCTTGTTGGGGAAGAATCAGGATAAGTTGCGCAATGTGGAAATGGCACTGTTCGGCGAGGATGACCCGGACCTGGAGTTGAACGAACCCCAGGTGGAATACCGCATCGACCATGCCTTCCAGGGCGAGGACGCCATCGAAATGGTAGACAGGGCATCGGAGGGCGGCGACCCCTATGCCTTGATTTTTATGGATGTACGCATGCCGCCGGGTATGGACGGCATCAAGGCGGCGTCCAAGATCTGGCAGAAACACCCCGATCCGGAGTTGGTCATCTGTACGGCTCATTCCGATTACACCTGGGGCGAAATCATCAAAGAAGTCGGCGCATCGGGCAAGCTGCAATTCTTGCGCAAGCCCTTCGATATGGTGACGGTGCAGCAGATGGCGCTGAGCTGCTACAAAAAACACGAGGAAAAGCAGGCATCGACCGAGGCCATGCAGCGTTATGCCAAGGAACAGGAACGTCTCAGCGATTTTTGCGACAGCCAGGAGGGTTTGCTCGACGAGATTACCTCGGTTTTGGACCCGCTGAGGCAGCGTTGTGAAAATGACGACGATGTTCCCGGTTACATTCGTGACGGTTTGGACCAGTTGAACCGTATGTTGGACGGCATCCGCAACGCCCTTCGCTATTGAGCATTCGGGGTTTCCTTTTCGGCCTCCGGTAACGAGATCCGGCTGATCTGAAAAATTTACGGATCGCGTTATATTTAGTGACCCTACCCGCTGAAGAACATGGACCGGCCGGCCGATAAGGCTTTTGCGGACCTCCGGTCGCACATGTCCCGCTAACCACGCGCCGCTCCGCGTTCCGAACTTGGAGCTCAGATGACCGACCTCATCGTGTCGCCGAAATCGGTAAAAAATGTTCGCCGAGAGAACCAGGACGTCTTCGGCCGTTGCGAAACCAGGTACGGCGAGTTGTTCATTTTGGCCGACGGCATGGGCGGCGCCAGCGGCGGTTATGAAGCGGCAGACCTTACCGTCAGCCGTTTCCCCGATCACCTGGAAAAGGCGTACTACGCACAACTCTCGCCCGGCGACGCCCTGGCTTACGCGGCCCGCGGCGTCAACCGCGATGTCTTCGTTATGGCTCGGAAAGCCTACCGCCGCATGGGCAGCACCCTGGTAGCCGCGCTTAGAACTATCGACGGTTTCCTGATCGTACACATGGGGGACAGCCGTGCTTATTTCTTCAGTCGGGAGGGTTTGATCCGTTTGACTCGGGACCATAGCGCGGTTCAGGTGTGGATGGACGAGGGACGCCTGACCCCGAAAGAGGCCCGCGAGCATCCCCGTCGCGGCCTGTTGACACGCGCGGTGGGCGTTAACGAATCCTGTGAGCCCGAACTGTATACCCGTCCCATTGTACCGGGGCCCGGAGAGGGTTTATTGCTCTGCTCCGACGGTCTTTGCGGTTTTGCCGAGGACATCGACATCCAACAAACCCTGGCCATGACCGCCGACAAGCGAAGAGCCGCGGATGCCTTGATCGAACTGGCCTTGAAAAGCGGCAGCGATGACAACATCACCATTGTTTACATCCACAACCCCTCACTCCTCTCGACGCAAAACGATCAGATGCGGCAGCAAGCCCGGCTGAGCAGCGAAGCCCGAGTGAGCGGGTCGACACGGCTCCACCGACTTCTTCCCACCAAACCGGTCGAAGAAAAAGGCTTTTCAGTCCGGCAATGGATTCCCCTGATCCTGGTCCTACTGATCGGCGGCCTGTTTTCCTATTTCCACTTCAGCCGCGGACTCAGTATCGAGGATACGCCGGCGTCGCTGATTGCAACCGAAGCCTTTCAGCCGGCGGAGGTGGAAAGCGCCGACGATTTCAACTGGGAAGCGGAGGTTTGCCCCGCCTCGTTTGCGGAAAAGGCCCGGGCCATGCCGGGTGGTTTCGAACCGGCCATGCGCGAGGCAATGGTCATTCCCTCCGAGGAGGAAACTGCCCTGGCCAAAGAATACGCGGCCGCGGCCGAGACCATGTTCGGCGGCAATCTGGACAATGACCCGGAATGGACGACCTACCTGACCCAACTGGGTAACCACCTGCTCAAATACACCGAGCGGCCCGGTCTCACCTACACCTTTCATTACGTAGACGATGCCGCACATAAGGCCTTTGCCCTGCCCGGCGGTCATATCTACGTCTTCCGCGGTTTGCTGGACACCTACATAGAGAACGAAGCCCAGTTGATCTTCGTCCTGGCTCGTGAAATTCGCCACGTGGACGGACGCCACGCACTTGCCTTTGACCGGATGTTGCGACAACACGCCTCGCTGAGCGGAGACTTGGGCGAAATGCTCCGCTGTTTCGCGGGCCGGCCCTTCAGCGTGACCAGGGAAAAGGAAGCCGATCGAACGGCGCTTCAGGTGATGGTGAGCGAGGGCTACAGCCCGTTTCAAGCCTATGCCCTGATCAAGGCCCTATCTCTCGATGCGCCGGAGGAACTGCCCGAAAACCCGACCGTTGACACCTTGCCTGATGCCGACCGAATCCCGGCCGCTTATCCGAGCTATATCAGCCGCGCCTGCGCCCTGAAGAACCAGACCGTGGGCATGCTGCCCACGTTCGAACATAAAACCTTTTACGTGGGCGCCGGCAACTACGAACGAAAATTACCGTCTTGGGTAGAACTGTTTTAATGATATCTTTAGCGCCATGAAACGACTGAAGCTCCTTTTGATTTTTATTACCGTACTCATTGCCCTTGTAACGATCTTCCTGTTTTTCAACAGCGGCGGACCCAAGGTGGAAACCCTGGCTTCCATGAAGCTGGTCACGGCGAAACTGCCCTACGATAACGTGGTGGAAACCCTGATTGACATGGGCACGATTACCGGCATAAAGACCGGTCAGGATGACCGGCTGAACTATAAGCAAAGCGAAATCGAAAAAATCCTGGCCGACAACGCCGAGATCTTCGAGCGCTTCAATGCCTGGCGGCAAACCACCCCTGTGCCGATTGAGTGGACACCCGAAATCGGCAACCACAGTCGCACCTTGGACCGGATCACTTACAAGGCGTTTGAACAATATCGCCCCCCGAGGGGCTTGAGTAAAATGGTCGTCCTGTTCTGCCTGAAAGCTCGCTCGGAATTGGGCCGAGGCAATGTGGATGAAGGCGTCTTGTGGCTTCAAGCCGCCGCCGATGTTGCCGGGTTGAGGCTGCAAAATCCGACAATGGCTCAATTCTTCCTGGGCACATCCATCTACCCGACCGTGATGAGAGTTGTCCTGGATATTCCGGCCGAGGCGGTTACCGAGCAACACCTGAACCTGTTACCGGACCAACGAACACTGCGCGAGGCTTTTGTCAAAACCCTGTATCTCAATCGCCTGTTCCTGGAAGAACAAATCAACGAGGGAAAAACCTATTCTCTGAGGGATAAAGCCATCCTGCTGGCAACCAATAAAAGGAAGACCCTTGCCCGTAACCGGGAATATTTTCTGCAAATCCGCAAGTCGGCGTACGAACCCATCAACAGCTGGCCGGAGAACTTATTGGCGGCCGGCATGAACTCACCAACGGACTACCTGGACAATCCGGGCGGCAGATGGTTACTGGAAATGTCGGAGCATCGCTTGTCCTTCTTCGGCATAAGGCTGGGGATCGCCATTGCATCCGTCGACAGCGTGCGCCTGCAATTACTGCTCAAGACGGCGGGTAAGGAGAGAACCCAAGCGGCAACACGCGCCCTGGTGGCAGAACACGACCTGCGCAACCCCTTTACCGGCGAGCTTTACGAGGTGGGCGGCCAGGGACGCATCATCCTGTCCAACCCGGCCGATGCGGATTGGAACCGTTTCCTGAAAGACCCCGCGTTGAACGATCTCTTCGATACTCCCGCCGGTTTCAAGAAACCCTGACCGTTACCAGCGGTAGGTGTAGCCGCGCCGATAGCGCAAGGTCAATCCCTTGCGCTTGACCTTGACCTTGACCTTGCGGTACTTGTCGGGCTTGCCCTGGGGGGCGTTGTAGCCAAGTACATAGACGAAGCGGTAATCCTCCAAAATGCGGGTCATGGCCTGGTCCATGGTGCCCAACTGATCGAAGGGTACAAACGAACCGCCGGTCTCTTCCGCCATGTCGATCATGGCCCGAACCTGTTCCTGGTTATAGGTCTTCTGAATTCGGCCGAAACTGCCGCGTACGCCGCCGCCGATCTCGCGGCCCATGCGACGCTCCAGGGGTTGACTGTCGCCGATATCGAAGGTGTGGTAGGTGATGCGGTTGCGCGCGCACATGCTGTAAACCCTATTGAAGTCAGAGCCGAGCAGGTAGAATTTCTCGGGTTCGATAATCGGCGAGGGCCCCCGAAAGTTACGTGTGGGATTGCGGGCCTCGGCGCCCAGATTGCGGCAACCTGCCTGTAGGAAGTACATTCTCAACTCGGGCAGCCCGTAAACATCCTTGACCAGGAAGCCGGGCGTCAGAATGAACATGCTCTTCAATTCGGAATCGTCGCCCATCTGGCCGGCCAGCAGTTCCAGGTCTTTCACGATCAACGCCGAGCGCTCTTTCTGCTTCTGGATGTAGTAGCTCACCAAACCGGCGCACTGGCAGGGATTGGTAATGTAGCGCGTAATCCTGGGATCGCGACGGCTGATGCAGCGCCGCACCGCGTCCACCAACTGGCCCAGGTTCTCCAACGGGCCGGCGTAGGTTTCGGGCGCCTCGCGCGTGACCCAGCCGCTGTCGCGCTCGGGCACGTTGCTCATGCGGTCGGAAACCCAGTTGTGACCCTCCTCGCGCACCCTGAAGAACCAATCCTTGTATTCTTCCAAACGCTCGAGAATCTTCTGCGGCCGGTCTTCCCAGCGATCACCGATAAAGCGTTTGTCCAGGGCGTAGACCCGGATCAGGTAACGGTATTTGGGACCCAGCTGTTTGAGAAAACTTTCCAACTGGTCGAAGGCGGCGAGGGCCTCCTCGTCGCGCAGGGGTTGGAAATCCAGCACCAGCACCAACTTGGGCAGGGTCACCGAGAGCGGGTTTTCCGGGATGGCCCCGTCTTTCGCGGGGATGATCATGGTTTCGTAATCGAAAGGCCGCCGCCGGTCCTCGGTACTGAAATAGGTGACGTCTACCTTCTTGCGATCGTCCTCCACCACGAAGTCGTCGGCGGTCAGGTCCATCACCGGCATGCCTTCTTTGTCATAAGCCGCCACGTCCAGCAAGACAAAACGGACCCTTACCTCTTCCTGAACCTGAGCTTCTTGGAAACCCAACCACATCAACAACAAAATGGACAAAAGACACCTCTAGTGGTCACCTGATGATAGCCTTGGAGGACAATTCTACGAAAACCTGCCCGCGAACCCACGTACAATGGTAACGGAACGCCACTGTTGTATTCTATCGTGCAAGATGTAAGCCGGTATAGCGTGATGCAACTTTTTACAATTCAAACGCGACATCAGCTACATCCCCCCTAGCGTTCCGTGCCGCCCATATACCCGTCCTGCCCCCGCATGCGCCTGAGGTGCAGGAATTATCGCCCCAAGGAGACCACCATGACGATTTTATTTCTGGCCCTGTTGACGGCCGTGCAGACCATGCCCGCGGACCGACATCTGGAGCCGCCCGCCGGTCCGGTCAAAGCCATGACGCCCGACAAGGGCGGCGAAAAAGGCCCCGACCTGCCGCTGGAACTGACCCGCGACCTCAGTTTCACCACCGAGGAAGGCACCTGGATTTCTCTCGACGTGAGCCCCGACGGGAAAACCATCGTCTTCGACCTGCTGGGCGATCTCTACACCATTCCCATCACCGGCGGCGACGCGACCCGCATCACCGAGGGCCCCGGTTGGGATGCCCAGCCGCGCTACAGCCCGGACGGCAAACACATCCTCTTCATTACCGATAAAAGCGGCGGCCAGAACGTGTGGACCTATGGGGTAGACGACGGCGAACTGAAGCAATTGACCAAGGGCAAGAACTTTTTGTTCCAGGACCCGGACTGGACGCCGGACGGCGATTACATTCTGGCCGCGCGCGCCTCGCAGGGGTTGGGCGTCACCAAGTTGTTCATCATGCACAAGGACGGCGGGGGCGGGATGACGCTTCACAAAAAGCCCGACGACGCCCGCGCCGTAGGCCCGACGGTCAGCCCGGACGGCCGCTACATCTGGTTTGCGCGTCGTCAGCGGGGCTGGCACTACAATGCGATCTTCCCCCAATATCAACTGGCCGTACACGACCGGGAAACCGGCAAGGTCTACGACCGCGGCAGCCGCTACGGCAGCACCATTTCGCCCACGCTGTCGCCTGACGGCAAGTGGCTGGTCTACGGTACCCGTCACGAGGCCGACACCGCCCTGCGCATCCGCAACCTGGAAAGCGGCGAGGAACGCTGGCTGGCCTATCCGGTGCAACGCGACGACCAGGAATCCCGGGCTACACGGGGGACCCTGCCCGGCATGGCTTTCACGCCCGATAGCAAGGAATTGGTGGCCTCCTACGGCGGTAAGATTCGTCGCATTCCCATTGACGGCAGCCCGGAAATCCCGGTGCCCTTCAAGGCGGAAGTCGCGCTTAAGATGGGCCCCGAGGTCTATTTCGATTATGACATCAGCGACGACCCCACCATGACCGTCACCCAGATTCGCGACGCCGCGCCCTCTCCCGACGGCACCAAGCTGGCGTTCATCGCGCTTGGTCAACTCTATCTGATGGACCTTCCCGACGGAACACCCAAACCGTTCGTCGAGATGGACGCGACCATAGCCTTCCCCAGTTGGTCGCCCGACAGCAAGTGGATCGCGCTTTCGGTCTGGTCCGACGACGGCGGGCATATCTACAAGGTGGCGCTTAACGGGCTGAACGTGGTGCAATTGACGAAAACACCGGCCTTCTACCTGTGGCCGGCCTGGTCCTATAACAGCGACCGCATTTGCGCCCTGCGCGGCACCGCCCAACGTTTTCGCTCCCTGACCAATCCCTTCGCCGTCAACGCGGCCGACGACCTGGTGGCCGTTCCCGTAGACGGCGGCGAGGTTACCCGAATTGCGCCGGCCGAGGGCCGCATCGTACCCCATTTCATCGAGGGCGACGACCGCATCTATCTCACCAGAAACGGCACCCTGGTTTCCATTCGCTGGGACGGCACCGATGAAAAAACGCATGTCAAGGCCGTCTGGAAGAGCAATACCCGCAACGGCGATCCCCAAACCGCCAATCTGATCAAAATGGCGCCCAAGGGGGACCGGGCTCTGGCGGCGGTTTCCAACGTCTTGTTCAGTTTCACGGTTCCTCGTCTGGGCGGCGAGGCGCCTACCATCTCCCTGGCCAATCCCGCAGAGGCGACCTTCCCGGCCCGGCAGTTGACAACCCTGGGCGGCGAGTTCGCGCAATGGAGCGGCGACGCGGAAAAGGTTCACTTCTGGCTGGGCAATGCACACTTCACCTACGACATCCCCGCCGCCGAAAAGGCTGAAAAAGAGCGCGCCGCCGAAGAGAAGGCCGAGGCGGAAAAGAAAAAAGAAGAAGGCGAGAAGAGCGAGTCGGAGGACAAGGAAAAAGACAAGAAGAAGGAACCTGCCTACAAACCCCATGAACACCGCGCCATCATCGAAGTGCCCCGCGACATCCCCCAAGGCGACCTGCTGCTGAAGGGTGCCCGGATCATCACCATGAAGGGCGACGAGATCCTGAAGAAGGGCGACATCCTGGTCAAAAACAACCGCATCGTAGAGGTGGCCAGGCGCGTCAAAGCTCCCAAGGGGGCCAGGGTGATCAAACTGTCCGGCAAAACCGTGGTGCCGGGTTACGTGGATACCCACGCTCATATGTGGCCCACCTGGTTCCTGCACAAAAACGGCGACTGGCAGTACATCGCCAACCTGGCTTACGGGGTCACCACCACCCGCGATCCACAAACCAGTCGAACCGATGTGCTGACCTACGCCGACCTGGTGGAAAGCGGTCGCGCGGTCGGCCCGCGCATCTACTCCACGGGTCGCGGCGTTTTCTTGTGGGACCATATCGCCGATCAGGACCACGCCCGCCGGTTCCTGGAACAATACAGCAAATACTACGACACCAAAACCATCAAGATGTACATGACCGGCAACCGTCAACAGCGGCAGTGGATCATCATCGCGGCTAAAGAACAGGGCCTCATGCCCACCTCCGAGGGCGGCCTGGATTTCGAGATGAACCTGACCACCCTGATCGACGGTTACCCGGGCACGGAGCACAGTTTCCCGGTTTATCCCATCTACGAGGACGTGGTCAAGCTGACGGCAGCCGCCAAAACCGTCTACACGCCCACCCTGCTGGTGAGCTACGGCGGACCCTGGGCCGAGGACTATTTCTACGCCACCGAAAACGTCTACAACGATCCCAAGCTGAGGCGTTTCACACCCGTGGCCGAGTTGGAGCGCAAGACGCGACGGCGCGGCGGCGGCACCAGCGCCGGTTGGTTTATGAAGGAAGAGCACATCTTCCAGCGCCACGCGGAATTTGTGCGTGACCTGGTCGCCGCGGGCGGTATCGCGGGCGTGGGCAGCCACGGTCAATTGCAGGGCTTGAGTTACCATTGGGAACTGTGGGCCATGCATTCGGGCGGCCTGGGCAACCACGACGCGCTGAAGGTGGCCACCATCCACGGCGCGATTGCTCTGGGCCTGGACAAACAACTGGGCTCCATCGAAGCAGGCAAACTGGCCGACCTGGTGGTGCTGGACAAGAACCCGCTGGACGATATCCGCAACACCAACACGGTTCGCTACGTGGTGAAAAACGGCCGCGTCTACAACGGCGACAGCATGGATGAAGTCTGGCCCCGGGAAAAGAAGATGGACATGAGCCCCTGGCTCTCCGAAGATCCCGCTAACCTGCCCGCCGGCCTGCGTTAAATTCCGTTCCAACAAGGCCGGGGCGCATGTCCCGGCCTCACATCAGTTCAACCACGCCTTCGGTACGTCCAGGGGTTTTCGGCGACCGCGCTTCTCCGGCTTGTAGTTCCGGGCCAGGTAATCGATGACCTGCTTTTCTATCTCAGGGGCCATCTGCCACAGGCCGTGCTCTTTCTGCATGGTGCGGATAATGGCTTTCCAGCCCTCCGCATCGGCCCGGTTTTGTTGGATCAACTTGGGACCGTGGCACGAGGTGCAGTTGGCTTTGACCATGATCAGGCCCTTGTCCACGATGAAACCGGTTTCGTCCACTTTTTTATCGGCTTTTTCCTGCACGGGAGAGGTCAAGGCCAACACCAGGACCAGGACGGTTGAATAGATCATGGGCACGCCTCAGCTTACCCGCACGGCCACGCGGTGGCAGGCGTTGTTCAGGTAACCCTTGGGGTTCCAGCCCGGAAGAACCATGGGTTGCATGCGACCCGCATCGTCGGTGGCGCGCGCCCAGATTTCGTAATAACCCATTGCGGGAAAATCGATTGGGGCCTGCCAGCGTTGCCAGGCCTGATGGTTGCGCGGCGCGGCCAGATCGGCCTTCAGCCAGGTCTGGCCGTAATCGACGCTCACGTGCATTGCCGATACCTTGCGGTCACCCGCCCAGGCATGACCCGCCGCAATCAGCGGAGTGCCCGCTTTGTGTTCGTGACCGGTTTTGACACTGGTGACCAATGACTTCACCGGCATTGCGTGGATGATGCACATATCTTCATCCGATACACGGGCTCCCGGGGCCACGGGTTCGCAAGGGACGCGGTAGGATGTGCCGGTCATCTTGGCGCCGTCGTGAACGCGATCGCGGATCAGTAATTCGTTGAGCCATTTGCCGGAACAGGAACCCGGCCAACCGCCGATTACCAGGCGAAGGGGATGCCCGTTCATGACCGGCATATCCGCGCCGTTGATCGCCCAGGCAATCAGGGACTCGGCTTCAAGGGCCTTGGCCAGGGGTACGCCGCGGGAAATGGGCCGTTTGCCGGGTTGACCGCTGAGGTGGGTGTCGGCGCCGTGGTAAGCCACATAGACCGCATTGTCGGCGATGCCTACGTCCGCCAAAACGTCGCGCAGGCGCACGCCCGTCCAGGCGGGACAGCCCACGGCGCCCACGGTCCACTGGTTGCCGCGTGCGGGCGGGTAGAACTCGGCCCGACCGTTGCCGCCGCATTCCAGTACAATTTGCAGCGTCACGGTTTCGAACTTCGTTTTCAGGTCGGCAATCGTATAGGTCTTGTGCGAGCGGGCCGATTCACCGCGAACCGAGAGGGTCCATACGGCGGGATCGATCGTCGCGGGCGGCAGGCCGTTGTTGCGCACGAACAAACGCGAGGCGGGCGTTACGGCATCGTCCAGCAGATGAGCGGGGGTTTCGGCATTCACGGGCCGGTCGTTCAAGACGGTCAAACCGGGATCTTTGCCGGGAATGCGAAACCCTCGATCGTTTAAGGCCGATGCAACGGGAATCATACCGGCGGACATGTGTTGTCCGTAAGCCGAGGAGCCGCCCAAGAACGCGCTGAATGTTGCTATACCGGCTCCGTGAAGAAAGCCGCGTCGGGTCAAGGAATCGGCGATGCGTCCAAAGCCCCGCCGATTCTCCGCTTGCGATTCATGCGGTCCACGTTCACCGGCTGTCATCTCCGCCCCCAAGATCATGATTCATCGGTGTGCACATTGTATCACTTTCTTTCGGGCGGCAGCTACGGTTAGAGAACTTGAACTATTTAGCTTGGAAGATTTTGTGTCAGCACGACTTACCTTTTCAGCGGCTTTTTCCCGAATAGTTGGCGGAGTTGATCAATCCCAGAGGTAGGACCAGCTAAGGCTCAATTGTTGATCGTGTTTTAGTTGCGGCCCGTCCAAATCCTGGTACACGGGCTCGCGGTATTCCAACGAGAAGCGGTGGTTTTGGAGGCTGCCCTTGGGAATATGGAGATTTAAACCCAGGCCTACGCTGACGATATCGGAAGCACGCAAGTCGGGATCGGCGGTCGGTACCATTCGTGGATTCAGGGCGGGATCGGCTCCTTCAATATCGCCGCTGTGGTTTCCATCCGTCCTGATTGTGGTGGTGATCCATTTGTTCCAACGCCGCGATACCCAGCCGACCAGACCGATCTGGTCACCCAGATGATAGTCGTCGCTGTTATCGCTGAAGCGCAGCACGCCGCCCAGTTTGGCGCCCCAGGACCAATCCTTTTTGAGGCCGAGGTAGGTGACTCCGGCAATGCCGTCATAGGTTCCGCTGCCCAGGCGCATGGGATATGGCAACTTGGTATCCGGTCCCATGGGCGTGGCGTCGCGTACATCGATCGATCCTGTCGGCAGGCTGACGCCCGCGTCCAAAACGAATCGATGAACCTTCTTTTTGTAGATCGAAAATAACGCAGTCAACTTGGTATCGCCCATGCCCTCGGATTCGGTGGTAAAGGTACCGCCCATGCGGGTCAGGTGATCCATCGACATGGTTTTGTACGAGCTCATGACCATCACCGTCAGGTCTTCGCGGACTCCGTACATCAAGCCTATCATGTACATATCCATCGTCATGTTGCGCGGAGTAATCATGTAATTGCCCAACACATCTTGCTCACTGAGGTCCGTGGTGCCGTTGCGCAGCCCGTTCATTTCCATTTGCATATAGCGGAAGGACAACATCCATTCGCCCTTGGGATGAGTGTGGTGAATATCCAGGATACTCATCGAGGAAAGGTCCAAGCTCAGCAATTGGTCCAAAGTTAGATCGTCATAATCGTTCGTCGACAAGGCAATAGTCGGCATCATCGACAGCAACAAGAAAACAAGTCCTGCCCTCATTGGGGTCAAGTACATAGCATCCTCCCATTTTTTTACGGCTGTTTTAGCGTGCTATGGACTATATCGGACTCTTAAATTTGCGACTCCTAACGTATCGTCACACATTCGATTTAGTTAACATCTGTTAAGTTATTTTTGCAAAATGATCAAATTGCGTAGCGAGTTACTCCTTATGACTTGTCTATACTTGATCAGGGGGTAATCAACTCTCATCCGATCCTTGCGGAAAACTACTCACCTACCAGTTTCTCCGTATGACAAGCCAATTGGAAAAGCCTTGCCTCGGTAAAACGCGGGGTGATCAGTTGCGCGCCGATGGGCAGGCCCTTGCTGTCCGCGCCTACCGGTAGCGACAGGGCAGGCACGCCGGCCAGATTGGCCATGACCGTGTAGATATCGCTCAGGTACATGGATACCGGATCGTCGGTCTTCTCACCGAATTTGAACGCCGTGGTGGGACAGGTGGGCGATAGCAGCACATCGACCTCGGCAAACGCGGTTTGGAAATCGTTGATGATCTTGGTGCGCACCTTCTGGGCGTTCAGGTAGAAACCTTCGTAGTAGCCGCTGGACAGGCAGTAGGTACCCAGCAGGATACGACGCTTGACCTCGGGCCCGAAACCCTCGCTGCGGGAGTGGGTGTACATCTCTTTGAGGTTGCGGGCCTCGGTGGAGCGGTGGCTGTAGCGGACGCCGTCGAATCTGGCCAGGTTGGCGCTGGCCTCGGCCGTAGCCACCAGGTAATAGGCGGGAATGGCGTATTCGGTGTGGGGAAAAGAGCAGTGAACCACCTCCGCGCCGGCTGCCGTCAATCGGTCCAGAGCGGTTTGGAAAGCGGCGCGTACCTCGTCATCCAGACCGTCGCCCATGAACTCGTCGATCACGCCTACCTTGATCGGCCCGGGGTCTTTTTCCAGGTCGGTTATCAGGTCGGGCGCCTCGTCATAGGCGGAGGTGGTGTCGCGGTCATCGTGACCGGCAACGGCTTGCAGCAGGCGGGCGGCGCCGTCGACATCGCGAGCAATCGGGCCGATCTGGTCCAGGCTGCTGCCGTAGGCCGTCAGGCCGTAGCGGGAAACGCGACCGTAGGTAGGTTTCATGCCCACCACGCCGCAGAAGGAAGCCGGCTGACGGATGGAGCCGCCGGTGCTGGAACCCAAAGCCAGGGGCACCATGTCCGCGCGAACCGCCGCCGTGGAACCACCGCTGGAACCGCCGGGCACATAATCCGGGTTGACCGGGTTGACGGTTTTCTTCAGGGCCGAGTATTCGGTGCTGGACCCCATGGCGAACTCGTCCATATTGGTCTTGCCCACGATCACCGCATCAGCCTCGCGCAGGCGCTGAATCACGGTGGCGTCATAGGGCGAAACGAAATCGGCCAGGATCTTGGAGCCACAGGTGGTTTTCAAGCCGGTCACATTGATATTGTCTTTGACGGCCACGGGGATTCCGGCCAGGGAACCGAGCGGCTCGCCCGCTGCCCGCTTGCGGTCGATGTCACGGGCTTGTTGCAGGGCGCCGTCTTCATCCACGGTCAAAAAGGCGCCGACGGCTTCGTCGCGTTCGCGGATCTGCTTCAGGTGCGCTTGGACCAGCGCTTCACTGGTTTCTCCACCGGCCAGGGCGGTGAGCATGTCTTTTACGGTTGTTCCGGTCATCACCGCCGCTCCTTATCGAACCTTGATCATTTTGGGAACCAGGAAATGGCCCGCCTCGGTATCGGGCGCATTGGCCAGGGCCGCTTTGGCCCCGATGCCTTCGGCTGTCTCGTCAGGCCGAACCAGGGGCCGATTTTCGAAGACGTGGGTGGTCGCTTCCACATCGCTGAGATCCAGTTCCGAGATCTTGGCGACATAATTGAGGATATTGCCGAAATCATGGGTCATGCGTTCGGTTTCTTCTTTGCTGAACGCGAGATTGGCCAGCTTCGCATAGTGTTCCACGGTCTGACGATCGATATTCATACCTGTCCCCCGCTCTTTGAAAGCGTCATCGGTTAAGGCAAAGGTTTTACCAGGGACAGCCGACAGGGTCAATCGTTTACCTTAAAAATTGCTGAAATAGTCGGGCGAGTTTTGGAAAGCCGCGTTATACCTCGCCCTGGGGATGGATCGGCGGCCTGTCTTGTGCGAGGATTAGGAGTATCTATTTTTGGAGGATCGCATGCATCGCTTAACCACCGTCTTACTAATGATACTGCTGCTTGTCGGCTGCGGCCGCCAGTCAACGCCCACCTCGGATATTCTGCTGATCAAGGGCGGAACCATTCTCACCATGACCGAGGCGCAACCGGTTGTCGAGGCCATGGCCGTTCAGGACGGCAAGGTTCTGGGCCTGGGCACCGCGGCCTATCTGACCGAAAAGTATCCCGATGCCGAAACCCAAGACCTGGCCGGAGCCGTTCTGCTTCCCGGGTTTATCGATTCCCACGTTCATGTTCACGAGTTGGGCCGGGATCGCCTGAAGGCCGATTTGACCGGTGTCGAAAGTGTGGCGCAGATGGTAGAACGCTTGCGGGCCTTCTATCCCAACCCCAAACCCGGCGAATGGTTGCGCGCCCAGGGTTGGGACGAGGGCGTTTGGGGCTCCAAGGGATATCCCGACCGCGCCGAATTGGATACAGCTTTTCCCGATAACCCGATTCACCTGGAATCCCTGCACGGTTTCGCCGGCTTCTACAACGGCAAGGCACTGGAAGCGGCAGGAATCGACACCGCTACGCCCGATCCCAAGGTCGGCACCATTTTACGCCGCGAGGACGGCACGCCCACCGGGGTGATGCTGACCCTGGCCCAAGGTCTGGTCAACAAGCACATCCCCGCCGACACGCCCGAGACCACCCGCGATGCGATTGTTGCCGGTCTGCAAACCATGGCCGCCGCCGGCGTCACTTCAGTCCACGAGGCAGGCATGGACTCCGAGCGCTTGCAAGCCTTCCGCGACCTGGCCGATGCCGGCAAGCTGCCCGTGCGCGTCTACGGCATGCTGAACGGCAACGATGAGGCGTTGATGGACCAATGGTTTGCGAGCGGCCCGCTGATCGATCCCAACGCCTTTTTCAGCGTCCGCTCGATCAAGGTCTTCTACGACGGTTCCCTGGGCTCGCGCACGGCGCTGTTGGCCGAGCCCTATACCGACAAGCCGAATGAGGCCGAACCTACCGAACGCATCTCGCCGGAAGCGGTAACCGGCCTGGCCGAACGCGCCGCTGCCAGGGGATTTCAGATGGCCGTCCACGCGATCGGCGACGAGGGCAACAACCGCGTTATGAACCTCTACGAGGCTTCGCTCAAACCCTATCCCGACCTGGATCACCGCTGGCGCATCGAACACGCCCAGGTGGTGCTGCCCGACTATTACGCGCGCGCCGCCGAACTGGGCGTTATTTCCAGCATGCAGTCCAGCCATGCCGTGGGCGACAGCAAATGGGCGGAGGACCGGTTGGGACCCGAGCGCATTCAACACGCCTACGCCTGGCGGAAGATCCTCGCCGCCGGCGCACCCCTGATCATCAACTCCGACCTTCCCGGCGAGCCCTGGGAGCCGGCGATCACGCTGTACTTCGCGGTGACTCGGGCCGACCTGAAAGGCAATCCGCCCGGCGGCTGGTACGCGTCGGAGGCTCTGACGGTGATGGAAACCCTGGCCGCCATGACTATCGACAGCGCCCGCGCCGCCTTCCAGGAAGACCAGATCGGCAGCCTGGCTCCGGGCAAGTTCGCCGATTACGTGATCCTGGACCGCGACCCCCGTAAGGTCCCACCGGCAGAACTGAAGGACTTGCGCGTCCTGGAAACCAGGGTCAACGGCAAGAAGGTTTTCGGCGAGTAGGACTCCGGCAACGCCGCACTTTTCCATTGACCCGCGACGCCGTTTACATCAGAGTTAATAAAGGCAACAGCCGCTGAGAACAGGAGGATTTCCATGAACATAGAACGCATCCTATTTGCGACCGATTTTTCGGCAACCTCTAAAAAAGCCATGGGCCTGGCGCGTAACTTAAAGGACAAGCTTGGCGCCGAACTGGTGGTGCTGCACGTCTTCGACCAGGAGGCTTTCGACATGCCCCTGCCCTACGGCATGATGCCGGGCGCCGCGACCTGGTCGGCCGATCACGTGCACAAGGTCAAGGAACACGCACGGGAATCCCTGGACGATGTCCGCCTGGAATTGGGCGAAATCGACGGTCACTTCGTGGAAGGCAATCCCGGCCACGCCATCGTGGAGTACGCCGAGAAATGCAACGCCGACATGATCATCATGGGCACCCACGGCTACAAGGGTTTCCGCCGCGTCCTCATGGGCAGCGTCGCCGAATACGTACTGCGCCACACCAAACGAGTCGTCATCACCGTCAAGGGCGACGAGGAATAACTCGAAACCTTTTTTAATTGATCGATAAATCGCTACAACAGCGCACGGTCGAAGACGGTCTCCACGTTGTCTACCGCAACGAACTCCAGTTTGCCGCGAATGTCGTCGGGTACATCGTGGAGATCGCTCTCATTGAGCTTGGGGATGATTACGGTTTTGATATCGGCCCGGGCCGCCGCCAGCACCTTTTCTTTCAGGCCGCCGATGGGCAGCACGTCCCCACGTAGAGTCAGTTCGCCGGTCATGGCCACCTCGGCGCGCACTCTTCGGCTGGAAAGGCAACTGAGCAGCGCGGTGGCTACCGTGATCCCCGCGCTGGGGCCGTCCTTGGGCGTGGCGCCTTCCGGGAAGTGGATGTGCACGTCCTTCTTACTGAAGATCTCCGGGTCGATCTCGTATTTTTCCGCCTTGGAGCGTATGAGCGATAAGGCCAGCGTTGCGCTTTCCTTCATCACATCGCCTAACTGGCCCGTCAGCACCAGGTTGCCCTTGCCCGGCATGGTGGAAACCTCCACAAACAAGATCTCGCCGCCCACCGAGGTCCAGGCCAGGCCGGCTACCACGCCCACCTGGTCGCGTTTCAGGCGATGGTCCGGGAAGATCTTGACCGGACCCAGGTAGTCTTCCAGGTTGGTCTTCGAGATTTTGTGCAGGGATTCCTCCCCCTCCGCCACCTTCCTGGCCACTTTTCGGCAAACCCTGGCGATCAGCCGCTCCATGCGGCGCAGTCCGGCCTCACGGGTGTAACCGTTGATCAGATGAGCCAGCAGCGCCTTGCTCATGGAAATGGTCTTTCTGGTCAACCCGTGTTCCTTGACCTGTTTGGGCACCAGGTGGCGCCTTGCGATCTCCAGCTTCTCGGGCAGGGTATAGCTGCCGATCTCGATGATCTCCAAGCGGTCGCGGAAGGCGGGCTGCAAGGTGTCCAGCGTATTGGCCGTGAGGATAAACAACACCGAGGACAGGTCGAAGGACACGGCCAGGTAATGGTCGCGGAAACTGTTGTTTTGTTCGGGGTCCAACACTTCCAGCAGGGCCGCGCTGGGATCTCCACGAAAGTCCTGGCCGATTTTATCGACCTCGTCCATCATGAACACCGGGTTCATCGTCCCGGCCTGGTTGACGCCCTGGATGATGCGGCCCGGCAGGGCGCCCACGTAGGTCTTGCGGTGTCCTCGAATCTCGGCCTCGTCGCGCAGGCCGCCAACGCTGATGCGTACGAATTTGCGACCCATGGCCGCCGCGATGGCCCGACCCAACGAGGTTTTACCCACGCCCGGCGGCCCCACGAAACACAGGATCGGCGTTTTCATTTGCGGGTTCAGCTTGCGCACGCTGAGGAATTCCAGGATGCGCTCCTTGATTTCCTCCAGGCCGTAGTGGTTCTTGTCCAGGGCGCGGCGGGCGTGTTTCAGGCTCAGGTCGTCCTCGGTGCGCTTGCCCCAGGGTAGCTCGATCATCCAATCGAGATAGGTGCGGATGAGACCGGTTTCAGCCGTGTCCGGGTGCATATTCTCCAGGCGCCGCAACTGCTTTTCCACTTCCTGGCGCGCTTCATCGGACATTTCGGTCAACTTTTCCAGCTTCTTCCGATAAGTCTCGATCTCTTCCTGGATCTCGTTGCCCTCGCCCAACTCCATCTGAATGACCTTGAGCTGTTGGCGCAGGTAGTAATCGCGTTGCGTGCGGTCCATCTCGCCGCGAGCCTGGTTGCTGATCTGTTGCTGGATCTCCAGCAGAGCCACCTCGCGATTAAGGATTTCATTGACCAGGGCCAGGCGCTTTTGGATGTTCAGTTCATCGAGAATCTGCTGACCCTCGTCGCCTTTCAAGTCCACATTGCTGGCCACCAGATCAGCCAGCCGACCGGCGTCTTCCATGCCGCCGGAAATCACCAGGACCTCGGAGGCAATCGGTCGGCCGAGAGAGGCGCTGCGCTCCAGCATGCTCTTGACATTGCGCATCACGGCCTCGTGCTTCAGCTTGTCCTCTTTGCCGCGCCGTTTGTCCAGGGAAGCCAGGGAGCGTACTTTACATTCTAAATAGGGGTCGCGGTTGGTGAAGTATTCCAAGCGACAGCGGGTGATGCCTTGCACCAGTACGCGCACGCGGCCGTCGGGTAACTTGAGTTGGCGCATGATCACGGCAACCGTGCCGACCTTGTAAAGCTCGTCCTCGCCGGGCTCTTCCTTGGTGACATCCTTCTGGCCCACCAGGACGATCATACGGTTGGTATTCAAGGATGCGTCGACGGCGTTGAGATTGGTGTCGGTAACGATGGTCAGCGGAAAGATGACAAAGGGAAAAACGGTAGCCTCACGGTTGGTGACAACCGGCAACACCTCCGGAATATGGAGTTCCTGCTCAATATTGCCTGTTCCGATCATGATCGTGTCTCTCCCTTTCAATGCGCTCTGTTATTTGTGCGGCATTGGTTCTGCATTACAACATTGCAAGGGACAAGTTGCAAGTGGCAAGTGCCGGGGGTGAGATTCGGCGCGGGAGAGCCCCTCCGCAACCCCGATCGAAAGGAGAGTTAGTTGTATTTTTGACCGGATCGACCGGGGTGATTTTTTGTTGCCGCGACCGAAAACAATCCGGTTTTCGGTTTTGGCGATCAATTACAGCTTGAAGCGCAACTTCTCAATAAGTTCCGGCAGGATAATGGAAAAGTGCCGAATCGGGGCCTGTCAATAAGTACCCGGTGCCCGGGCCGCGCCGCAAAAACCGGCGGAAAAGTTGCCGTCGCCCCGGCCGCCTACCAAAATTCTCTCGCGAAGTACCCGGTGTCCGGGCCGCGCCTCAAAAATCGGCGGAAAAGTTGCCGCCGCCCCGGCCGCCTACCAAAATTCTCTCGCGAAGTACCCGGTGCCCGGGCCGCGCCTCAAAAACCGGCGGAAAAGTTGCCGTCGCCCCGGCCGCCTACCAAAATTCTCTCGCGAAGTACCCGGTGCCCGGGCCGCGCCTCAAAAACCGGCAGAAAAGTTGCCGTCGCCCCGGCCGCCTATTATAATCCTCTCGCGAATTACCCGGTGCCCGGGCCGTGCCTCAAAAGCCGGCGGAAAAGTTGCCGCCACCCCGGCCGCCCGGCTGATTCAATGGCCGGCACTTCTCCATTCCCCTGCCCGAACTTATTGAGAAGTTGCCTTGAAGCGTGGTTGTTTCGAAGAATGGTGGGAGCATGAGCAAAGTCGCATTTCGGTTTTCCGGGTCGATTCTTTCAATCTCCGAGAGGTTCGTACTTTTTAACTTGCAGCCTTGCGGCCTTCCTAGTATGTTGCATCTTACCCGACCCATTCACACCCGAGGTGTCCATGCTTTTCTATGCCGCAGCCTGCCAGACCTGTTTCCCCAGTCCTCAGACCCGTGACGAAATTCCCGATCGGGTCAAGCGAATGAGCGAGATGATCGAGCAGACGATTGTCGGTTACGAACCTTTTTTCGACGTGCGTCTGTTGGTTTTCCCGGAGTTTGCCCACACGCCGCCAATTTACGAAACCGTTTCCGCCCTGCGGCAGAAGTTGGCCGTACCCGTTCCCAACGAGTACACTCAAAGATACGAACTCCTGGCGCGCAAGTACGGCTGCTTTATTCAAACCGGGACTTTCCTGGAAGCGGACCCCGATTTCCCCGACGTGGTTTTCAACAGCACCCTGCTCATCGGCCCCAGCGGCATCCTGGCCAAATACCGCAAGGTCAACCCCTGGATACCCTGGGAGGTCCACGCTTCGCCCCACGACTTCGCCGACTATCCCCACGATCCCTTCCCCGTGGTGGATACCGAAATCGGTAAGATCGGCGTCGCCATCTGTTACGACTGGCTGTTTCCCGAGACCATCCGCCAGATTGCCTTCAACGGGGCCGAAATCATCAACCGGGTTTCCGCCTATATGGACCCCTGGGGCGCCACCCCGCCCATGGATTGGTGGACCCTGTTCAACCGGGCGCGCGCCGCCGAAAACACGGTTTATGTGGTCGCTGCCAACCAGGGCGCCGAATTCAAGGGCTACCCGCCCTTCAGTTGGCCCGGCGGCAGCATGGTGGTGGATTATGACGGCCGCGTGCTGGCAGCCGCCGATCCCGGTCCCGGCGAGAAGGTAGTGGTAGCGCCGATCAACCTGGAAACCCTGCGCGCCGAGCGGCAGCGTCGTCGCGGTCACGATATGCGCACCCATTACCGCGCCGAAGTCCATCCCTACGCCGCACAACCCGCCATGCCCCGCGCCGACGCGCACCCCATTTCCATCGACGCCAACAACCAACGCATTCAAAAAGCCAGGGAAGAGAGGAACGATTCATGATGTGGATTTTACTGTTTGTGATGCTCGGTTCGGAACCCGGTCCCCAAGATCTGGCCGACAATAATCGCGGCGTGGGCTTGATGGGAAGTTTCGAGTATGAAGCCGCGGCCGAGGTTTTCGGGAAATTGGTGGATCGTCATCCCAAACAGCCCGTATTTCTGACCAACCTGGCCATTGCCACGCTCAATCGGCAGGGCGATGGTGACGAAGCACGCGCCATGGCTCTGTTAGATCGCGTTTTGGCCGAGGATCCCGAGGATGCCCGCGCCAATTATTGCCGGGGTTTGCTGCTGATCTACGCCGGACGCGAGGACGAGGCGATGCCCCACTTCGAAAAGGTCATCGAGCGGGACCCGCGTGACGCCTTCGCCCATTACCAGGTCGCCCAGATCCTGGCCAGGCGTTCGGAAGGCGCCCGCGCCTTGGAACTGTACCGGCGCTCCATTCGACTGGACCCCTATTTCCAGAGCGCCTACTATGGGGCCTTCCGCGCCTTGCAGCAGCAGGGGAAACGCCAGGAGGCTCGGAACATGGTGAAACAGTTCCAGCGACTGAAGAACAACCCTCGCGGCTACGCGTTTGAATTCAAGTACACACGCATGGGGCCCAAGGCCATGGTGGAAACCCTGGACCTGGAAACACCGTTGATCGAACGACCCGAGGGTCCCTTGTTCAACGCACCGATCGCATGGCTCTCCGGCAAGGCGCCGGAGCATGCTTCCATCTCCGTGTGCGACTTCGACCACGACGGTGATCCCGATGTCTTCATTCCCGGCCTCCTCGACGGCAAGAACGCTGTCCTGATCAACGACAAGGGCGCCTATCGCAACGACCCGAAACATCCCCTGGCTTCGGTAACCGGCGTCAACGGTATTTTGTGGGGCGATACGGACAACGACGGCTTGACCGATGCCTACCTGCTGCGCAAAGGTCCCAACGCCCTGTGGCGGCAAACGGCAGAGGGTTGGCAGGACATCACGGCTCAGGCCGGCGTGGGCGGACAAGGCGATTCGGTGGACGGCGCCATGGTAGATGCCGATCATGACGGCGATTTGGACCTGTTGGTGGTTCATCGCGACGGGCCCACCGAACTCTTCAACAACAATCGCGACGGCAGTTGGCGACCCCTGGCCGCCGAATTCGGTTTGGCCGGCGACGGGAAACCCGCCCGCAACGCGGCGCTCGGCGACCTTGACGGCGACCGCGATGTAGACCTGATCGTGCTGAAGGAAAACACGCCCCACGAGGTCTTTATCAACGACCGGCTGTGGGAGTACCGCGCCGGCGAGGGCTTCGACGCCTTTCGCAAGGAAGCAGCGGTTGCCTGCATCACCGCCGACCTGGACAGCAACGGTGAGCTGGATATCCTGACCCAGACTCCCGCGGGCGTCCTGCGTGTCTGGAAACGCAACAGCGAGAACCAATGGGCCGCTACCGACCTTGCTACCGGAACAAAACCCGCCGCCTCGCCCAGGCTGGGCGTTATCGATGCCGACGGTGACGGCCGTTGGGAAATCGTCTTCAATCATCCCAAGGGCTGGACGGTGATCACGTCCGAGGGTAAAAAGCTTTTCGAAGCGGACGGCAAAGAACCGGCTGCCCTGGCCCCTTTGACGACCGCTGATATCGGCGCCGGACCCGGCTTGCTGGAGGTGGATCGAGCGGGGGCGCTTCGCTTCCACGCGCCGGGTAAGGGCCGCTATCCCTTCATCGTGCTGGGCTTCTCCGGCAAGCAGGATCAAACCGGCGGCATGCGCTCCAATGCATCGGGCATCGGCACCGAGGTTGCGGTTCGCGTGGGTTCCAGCTGGACCATGGCGAGCGGTTTCCCGGCTTTCAACGATCCGGGTCAGAGCCTGCAACCGCTCAGCCTGGGTCTGGCCGGGCGACCTCGCGTCGATTTCGTGGCCATGACCTGGTCCGACGGCGTCTTCCAAACCGAGCAGGCCCTGGAAGCGGGCAAGCAACACGGCATCACCGAGGCACAGCGGCAATTGGCCAGTTGCCCGGTGATGTTTGCCTGGGACGGGAAACGCTTCCGCTTCATCAGCGATGTGCTGGGCGTGGGCGGCATCGGCTTCGCCACCGGGCGCGGCACCTACGCCGCTCCGCGACCTTTCGAGCGTTTCCTCATGCCGCAAGACGCCCTGGCTCCCAAGGACGGCCGCTTCAAGATCAAGATCGGCGAACCCATGGAGGAGGTCTGTTACCTGGACCGGGCCGCTTTGATCGCCTGGGATATCCCCGAGGGTCGGCAGATAGCCCTGGATGAGCGCATGCACCTGGAAGGTCCGCCTCCCTCCGGCAAGCCCTTGTTCTACCGCAATGAACACCTGCCTGTCGCGGCAACCGACGCACACGGCAACAGTATCTTGGAGCGGCTTGCCGAGGCCGATCACCGGGCGCAGGAAATCGGTCCCCTGGACACGCGCTTCCTGGGCCTGCTGGCCGAGGACCTGGTGACCGAGCTGGTCTTCGAGAAGCCGCTGGATCAAATTCGGGGACAAGTCGCCCTGATGATCGACGGATGGGTGGAGTACCCCTATTCGCAGACCATGTTCGCCGCCTGGCAGGCCGGCGCCGCCTACCGAGCCCCCAAACTGGAAGCTCGCGACCCTCAGGGCCGCTTACATGTGATCATGCCCGCCATGGGTTATCCCGCCGGCATGCCGCGCCGCATGACCGTTCCCCTGCCGCCGCTGCCCGAGGGAACCGTCGCCCTGCGCATCACCACCAACCTGCAAGTCTACTGGGACCGCATCTCGGTGATCGAAACCGAGCCGTGCCCGGATGCCGTCCGCAGGGAATTGCCGCTGGTTGCGGCGGAACTGACGCGACCCGGTTTTGCCAAACGGACCAACGGCCCGCAAATGCTGCCCCAATACGACTACAGCAAGCGCGATACCTTCTGGGACACGCGTCACATGGAGGGCGCTTACACCCGCTTCGGCAACGTATTGCCCCTGGTATCGAAGGGAGATCATGTCCTGGCCGTCTTCGGCCCCGGTGAAGAAGTGCAGTTGGATTTCAAAGCAGACCTGCCGCCGCCCGCGCCGGGTTTTACGCGTCGTTACGTGTTGGATCTGGCCGGCTGGTGCAAGGATATGGACCTGTATACCCTGACCGGCGAGACGGTTGCGCCGCTACCGGGAAAACGCGACTCGGAGCAGGAGAAACTGCAGCGCCGGTTCAACACGCGTTACCGAGCCGGCTTTTGAATTTTGTGTTGCATATCATTGGCATCATCTCTTTTAGGCGTCTAAGTTTAGAAGTGTAGTAGTGGTATCGCTATTCGCATCGACTTGGTGGCCTTCATGATTTTTTATCCCTCAGAAGAAACGAAGACAAACAGGCGCGGCATTGCCTGGGCCTCCCTTATTCTGGTCGCGGCGTCTATTTTGGGCTATGCCCTGATCGTCGTTCCTCTGACAGCCGATTACCAGGCGGACCTGGAACGCACGGAACGCGCTTTTTGGGAAGCGGTCGATCGGCAGTACCAGTCGGGTACCTTGGACAACGACTTCCTGGTCAGTGTCCGCCAGGACCCCGATATCGCGGGGCTCGCCGAAAACCGCGGAATCTTTTCTGAGGAGGTACGCAAGGCCTACCGAACCATGACCACCCAATCGCTGCCCATGGAACGATTGTCGGCACGGGGAAATTTAGGCAAGCTTTCCGTCATCATTTCACCGAGCAGCCTGTTGATTTTAATTCCGGGTTGTCTCGCACTGTGGCTCATGGGTTTCGTCCTGGAGCACCGCTATGACAGACAGTTGGCGCTTGCACTTTTTATACTGAGCGGCTTCCTGTGGGTGTTCCTGGAGGATCGGGTGCCCGCGCCCTGGTGGCCCGCTCCTGTCTTTGCCTGGATGTGGACCGTCACCGTCTTCCTCTGGGTGGGTTGGCTGAGTTCTCCGGGCGCCTCCGTGATCGTCACCGTTCGGGCGTGGTTCGGCGCCTCATTCAAGTTCACACCGGCAGTTCCCACCCTTTACCTGTGCCTGGGGTTTACCGCTATTGCTCTGGCTTATGCCTGGTTCGGTCCCTATGCGGCCTTGTTCCGACCCGAGAGCCTGACCGCCGTGTTGATGGAAGCCGGTATCTTTTCACTGGTATTCATCTTCTTTGCACCCAAGGAGAAAGTGGTCGATGACGATCCCGAATCACTGGTCAACCAGCAGATCTCCGCGGCCGAGGTGCTTTACAGGGATGAGCGTTATGAAGAGGCCACCCATGTGCTGAGCAATTTACTGGACCACAATCCCGATATGGACCAGTTGGGCAAAATGATCAACCTGGCCTGGCACCAGGACGAGACGGAAGTCGTCGAGCGTTGCTACGCCGCCCTGTTGAAAAAAGCCGTGGCCACCAATGACTTCTACCGGATTCTGACCGTTGTGGACGAGATGGTGCTGCGGCGTATTCCGGTACCGGGCCGCTCGCTGTTGAACCTGGTCAATATCAGTCTTCGCCAGGAGTTGGTGAAAGACGCACTGAAGCTGTTGCCCTACCTGCGTGAAAGTAACCAGGTGGAGAAAGAAGATATCATTACTTCCCACGAGCGCCTGGCGGAGATCCTGGTGCGCCAACAACAACCCGACTACGCCGCCCTCAAGGAAATCTATGCTTGGATTGCCGGGAACCACCCCAAATCGGAAACCCTGGGTTTGATCAAAACCTGTTTCGGCAAACGCAAGGCAAGCAAGGCAGAAACCAGGCTGGTCCACAGAATTCGCATCGAAAAAGTGGTCAATGTGGAATTGTTCGACGTGGGCATTTCCCACCTGGAGTTGCGCATCCCCGGCAAGAAGATGCAGCGGGTGCCCTGGACGGCGGTGCTGGGCCTGTTCGGTTGTCACATGTCCACTGAGAACCGTGGCTTGCGCGGCTGTATCGTGATCAAATTTCAGCGCCGGGTCTTCGGCTGTATCTTTTCACCGGATAGTATTCAGATCAAGGACAGTTTCGGGCGCATTATGTCCTTCGAGGAAACATGGAACAAATTGCAGGAACAAGTGCCTGGCGATCTTTCCTTTTTGAAAATGAAAGACTTCCAGCAGATTCCCACCGAGGCCGCCTTTGAAAGCGGGCTGAGCGCTTTCATGAACGCCGGCCAACCGCCCCAAACGGAAATTGCCTGATCATTACAAAACTACCGACGCCGAAGCGGGTTTGCGGTTAAGATATGGCTGACCTGTAACGGAGGGCTTGGCTTGTCAAAGGGAAAGAAACGTGTGGAGGAAAACCTGAAGCGTCTCTTCCTGTTCCTGGTTGTATCGCATGTGGTCGTGATCGGCGGGTACCTGTATTACGTGGACCGTGAGGTTTACCGCGAGCGGAGTATCGACGAGACGGCGCGACAGTTCAGCATCGATCCGGGCACCGGCCTGAACGATGTCCTCGAAGACCTGGCCGACATGAACCTGGCTCCCGAACCGATATTCGTGCGCTTGTCGCTGGCGGTCCGGCAGCGGGAACTGGTGGTTAAGCGCGGCACCTACCAACTTCCGGAGAAAGCGTCTACCTGGTCCCTGCTGGAACTATTCGATCAGGGCAAGGTTCAATTACACAGGGTCACGGTGCCCGAGGGTTTGGACAAATGGCAAACGGCCGAACTGTTGGGCGCGCAACGCTGGGGCGATGAAGCGACCTTTCTGCGCCTGGTCAACGACCCCACGCCGATATCGAACCTGGATCCCAAGGCCGAGGACCTGGAGGGGTATCTGTTTCCCGAAACCTACTCTTTTCCGGAAAGCGCCACGCCGGCCGAGATCATTCAGGCCATGGTCAACCAGTTCCTGGAACACGCCTCCGACATGGAATCGGAACGAGAGGAAGCGGGTATGTCGCTACGCGAGTGGGTAGCGATGGCCTCCCTGGTAGAAGAGGAATCGGCATCCCCCGAAGAGCGGCCCGTCATTTCCGGGGTGTTCCACAATCGCTTGAAACGCGGCATGTTGTTGCAGTGCGATCCCACGATTATCTACAGCCTGAAGCTGGACGGAGTCTATCGCGGCAAGATCTACCGCAGTGAAATCCGCCGTAATCACCCTTACAATACCTACGTCAAAAAGGGGTTGCCGCCCGGACCCATCGCCAACCCGGGTTTGGGATCGTTGGAGGCGGCCCTACGGCCCGGCGATACGCCCTATCTGTATTTCGTGGCCAGGGATGACGGGCTCCACCATTTCAGCCGTACCTTGACCGAGCACAATCGGGCGGTGCGCAAATATCGACGCAAGGGCCGGTGATTTTGGGTTCGGAAGGCCTGATTATCGTGGCTGCGGACACGGACCGCATCAACCTGCTGCATTCCCTGGCCCCTACCTTGGACGGCTTGTTCAGCGTCACCGTTTCCCGCGAAGAGCGCGGCCGGGCATTTTTGTATTTCGACACCCGAAGAGAAACGGAAGTAATTGAACTGTGCCGTGATTTGAAATTAGCGATAATATAGGGTAGGACCTCCTCTGAATCCTCGGGCGAAATTAAAGCCGCAACAGGATTTTGAGCCTATCGCATCTATTGTGTCCGGGATAACCGGCAGTGGGTGTGAGAAATTGTACTAATGAGTGTATGCGTATGTACAGATAAGATTGAAGATGGTAATTCTTTCAATCCATTGATGTATCCACGGATAGCCATGTGCCGATATATGAGGAGTTCACCCCCATGATTTCAGTCGAAATCAGAAATTCGATGGTTATCTTTGCCCTTGCGACCTGCGCAACGGGGCTGTGGGCGGGTCCGCGGGAAGCCGACACATTGCTCGTCTTCCGTCCCTCTTCCAAGTATTTCGATGATGCGTACAACGGCATTACCGCGGCTCTGGAAGGAAGCTTGAACCTCCGGAAGTATATCGTTGACGGCAACACCTCGCCGGATGATATCGGCGACCAGATCGACCGAATTCAACCCAGCATGGTCGTCCTGATGGAAAACACCACGGTGGCCCTTTATCGCAATTATCAGAGAAAACAATCGGATGACCATTCCTTCCCACCCGCAATCGTTTTGATGACCCTGTACGTGGACAGCTACCTTCCCAATCTGAAGAACACGATGGGTATAGCCTACGAGGTGCCCGGCATAACAAGTCTTCTGCACCTGCGCGCCCTGGTCCAGGCTCCCATCAGGCGAGTCGGGGCGGTCTACAGTTCCAAGCTGGAATCCTTCTTTCTCGACCAGAAGAAAGACTGTCTCGCGGAAGATATCGTCCTGGTGGGCAGCCGTCTGGAAAAGGAGGATCTGGAGCCCCGGACCATCAAAAAGGCGTTGCAGCAACTGCTTCGCAAAGAAAAGATAGACGCCTTGTGGATACTGAACGACAGTACCGTGCTAACCGATAAAAACGTCAGACGCGCTTGGGTCCCCGTACTGCAAAGGTGCCGGAAACCGATCCTGGTCAGTGTTCGCAACCTCATCGAATTAGGCCATTTCGGGGTCTTTCCCGATCACTACAGTATGGGTGAACAGGCGGCGGATATTGTCCTGGAGACCCGGGAAAGCAATTGGCAATTAAGGGGCTCTAACTTGCGTCCGCCCTCCAGTGTTCTAAAAATAGTAAATAAGTTGAAAGCGGAGCCCGCCAAAATTAAACTAAATGAGGAAGTGTTGCTGGAGATGGATGATATTATCGAATAACCAAGGGGCCGGCAGGCATGTTCTATTCCGTGCAAAATTTATGGCTTTCCATCGAGCCAATCCGGGAAAACCGCTCGGGAAACAGTGTCGGGGTCCTCTCCAACCACGGTTGTTCACTCCTCTCGGCGTTTAGGCGGCGCCGATGAAATCATGGATCAAGATCCTCGTGATCTGCGCGTTGTTCGCCGGTTCCATGACCGCACAGGGGCCCGCTCCCAGTCTGTACATCTACCTACCATCCAATATCCGGCCCTATATCATCCAAAAGCGCATGGAAACGGCCTGCCCCAACCTGTCGATAACCGTCTACGGCCACCACCGGGAATTGGACAAAGCCGTCAAAAACAAGATACCCGACGCCATCCTGGCCTTGGAACCCGTCACTTCCCGCGACCATTACGACATGTTTCAACCCGCGCTCTACGGCACCGTCGGCGGCAAACGCTACGAGGAACTGGTTCTGGTTTCCCGTGATCAAACCGTCGATCTCACCAAAATCAGCGAGTTGCGCATAGGCGTCGTGGATATCTTGGGCCGGAAGAACATGCGCATCATGCTTGCCCGAATGCTGGGCGCTGAAATACCCAACATCAAGCCGGTCAGCCGATTGGAGGACCTGCTCTCCCTGCTCCAGGTGCGTGAGGCCGATGTCATTCTGGTCCCGGAACCCATGGTGGAGACCTATTACAAGAAACGTTCGCGCCTTCCCCTGAGAACCAACCCCATCGTCGGCGGGGCAAAAATGGGCCTTGCCGTTCTGGCTGTCCGTGAAGATATTTCCGGCACTAAGCGCGGGGTTTTGATGGAAGCATTCAAGAAAATGGATGCAAATATGAATGTCATACTCGGCGTGGAGCAGTGGGAGGTCCCATGACCTCCCTGCCTTACGGGACAGGTGTGTGGTTTACTGTTCTACCTCCCGCTTCTCGGCGGCATGCCCGAAGCGCAATCCGATCGCATACTGATTTTTGCCGGGCAAAACTACGAGCGGGTCCTTGAGGTGCTCGAGGACAGGTTGAGCGAGGATTTCGAGGTCATCACGCTGCTTTCCGAGTTACAATCAAGTGACGGTTGGTCCCTTCTGCCCGGGACCGAACCGAAGCCGGTGATCGTTGGTCATCCAAATTTTTTTCACGAAAGGTTTGGGAATTTTGCGATTTTTCCCGATCAGAAAGGTATCGGGCTCCAGATTTCCGAGATGGCGTACAAGATCATGGAAAACGAGTGGACGGTGACCCGAGTGATCATCAAAGAACCCCATGCAATTCATAAACGCCTGCATTTAGGTTTCGCCAAACGGCATCTGGGACTCAGGGAGCACCTGTTGGGTGAGATTGACTCTATGGAAAACGACGGGCCGATCGGGGAGTTAAGGCGTTGAGGGAGCGCAGTCTTAAGCGAAAACTGATTATCCGCAACACCACCACCCTGTCGGTGGTTTTTGCAACCTTCGTGGTGTTTCTGGTGCTCTTGAACTATTACCATTACCGGGATCAGATAAAACGCTACCGCCAGCGCGCTCAGGCGGTCCTGGTAACCCAGGGCGAGGTTCTGGTGCGCGATAAGGGACTCATGTTTCCTGACGATATCGAGTACAATCGCTTCGGTAAAATCGGGGACATCCTGCTGAATAACGCGCAAACCGTTGAGGAAATCGTCTACGGAGGTTTCTTTGAAGCGGATTTCAGTCTCTGGGCCTGGGTGGAGGCGGAAACGGGGCCTGACCGAACGCCGGTCAAAAGGGATATCGATCGCCGGAGCCTGGAGCAGGTCAAAACATCCACCTCGGAGTGGGCGCTCAGCCTGACCGATTACAGCATGCGACGCCACCCGGACAGACCCGACGTTTACGAATTTGCCACGCCTGTTTACTCCCGACCCGAGGTCTACGAAGACGACATCGATGACCGGAGCGGCGCCTTTGCCGGCGACCGGGCCGACAGCGAAAAGATCCTGCTGGGCGCTGTCGTCTACGGCCTGTCCACGGCGGCCATGGAGCCGTTCATCGCCGAACAGAACAACATTTTCCGCGCCAACCTGGCTCGCACCCTCGGTATCATGACCTTACTCTGTTTGATCGGCCTGATCTTCGGTATCGTGGTGACGCTTCGCCAGGCGGCGAATATTACCCATCCCTTGGAAACCCTGACCAGCGCGGCCGACACCATCGCGGGCGGCAACTACGACATCGCCGGTTCCGTCAATCGCATTCAAAGCGGCGATGAATTGCAGACCCTGGCCTCTTCCTTCGCCCAGATGGCCGATGATGTGAAGACCAGCGACGAAAAATTGCGCGCCAAAAACCGCGAACTCAGCATGGCCTACGAGAAACTGGAAGACCTGAACCGGCACTTGGAAGACAAGGTGGAAGAGCGAACCAAACAGTTGAGGGAAAGCGAGCAAAAGTTCCGCACCCTCTTCGACCAATCCGCGGACGCCATTCTGGTCAGCACCGAGGAGCGCTTCCTTGACTGCAACAAGGCCATGTTGGACATGCTGGGCCTGGAATCCAAAGAAGTCTTCCTTGCCATGTTGCCCGGCGATATCGTTCCCGAGGAATTACCTGAAGAAATAGAGACATATCACGGCCTGGAGCATTACTTCGATCTGGCTCGAAGCGAGGGCAGTCAATATTTCGAGTGGGCCAACAAGCGCATCGACGGTGAGGTCTTCCCAACTGAAATTGTCATTACCTCGTTCACCCTCAACGGCGAAAACGTGATGCACATGGTGCTTCGCGATATCACCGAACGCAAGAAGACCGAGTCCATTCTGAAGGTCACCCAGCAGCAACTGGTGGAAACCGCCCACAGCGCCGGTATGGCCGAGATCGCTACCGGGGTCCTGCACAATATCGGCAATATTCTCAACAGCGTCAATATCTCCACGGAGGAAATCGCCGGTACGCTCAAAAGCTCCAAGCTGAAGGGCTTTATCAAGGCCAACGAGATCGTGGCCCAAAATGTCGACAACCTGGGTGATTTCTTCACGGTGCATCCCAAGGGCAGGCTGATCCCGGGCTACTATCTCAGTTTGGGCGAGGCCATGCACGAGGAACATCACATCCTGACCGAGGAGATCACCGATCTGGTGGAAAAAGTGAGCATGATGCGCGATGTCATCAGCACACAGCAGAACTATGCCAAGGCAACGCTCTACACGGACGATATCCTCATTCAGAACATTATCGAGGATTCCCTTAAGCTGCAATTGGCCTCGCTCCAGAAGCAGGGCGTCAAGGTCATCAAGGACTACCGGATCAATCCGCGCGGTTCGGTGCCCAAGGTCAAGCTGATTCACGTCCTGACCAATTTGATCAAAAACGGCAAAGAAGCCATGTACGACAACGACCGACACAACAAGGACCAGCGCCTTGAAATCACGCTGAGGGAACTCCCCAACCAGCAGGTGGAGATTCAGATCGTCGATAACGGCTGCGGCATTCACAGGGATCACCTGGAGAAGATCTTCAACCACGGCTTCACTACCAAGGAACAAGGTCACGGTTTCGGACTACATACCTGCGCCAACTTCATGGCCGAAATGGGCGGTAACCTGAGCGTAGAAAGCGACGGCGTAGATTTGGGCTCGCGCTTTACCGTGCGCTTTCCCCTGGTTGTTCGCATCAAACCGGAAACGGAGGAGACGCCGGACGAGCCGGTGAAAAGCGTTAATTAACCCCTTCGACCCGGTTTAGGAAGGGTTGTTCGTCAGGCTTGGGCAGAATACCCGCCCCCCGCCGTTGGAAGGCATCCACGGCCAGCCGTGCGCCCCGATGAGAAAAACGGTGGTAACGGGCGTTGAACTCGGCCCACAACCGGGGGATTTCCGCCGCTGCTGCGGTTGCCACCATTTCGGGTAATCGGGCGTCATCCCCGGCTTGCTCGGGGACCATGTCCTTGACAGGCCGGAAACTCTTGCGATGCTGATGCATGGGGCCCAATTTCTCCAAGCCCTCGCGGTGGGTCCGGGTTGCATAACCCTTGTGAAGGGCAAAGCCGTAACCTGGAAAGGCGCCTCCCAATCCGGTCATCAAGGCGTCGCGGAACACCTTGGCCACCACCGCCGCGGCCGCCACCGCGCTGGACCTTGCGTCGCCTTTGACAGCCGTTTGCGCCCATTTCAGGCTTGCGGGTCGTTGATTTCCGTCGATAATCAAAGGGATTTCTTCACGGTAGGGCGGCGCTGTCAACTCGAAACCATGGAGCGTTGCCCGCAAGATGTTGAGCCTGTCGATGACCGGCGGCGCAATAACGGCCAGGCGAACCCGAATCGCCGAAACCAGGATGCGAGGATACAACCATTCGCGCACATCCGCGGTTAACTGTTTCGAATCGTTAAGCCCGGCGAGACATTCCGTATCGGTCAGGGAAGCCGGCGACCAGGTCACCGCGGCAACAACCACGGGTCCCGCGAGACATCCTCGACCGACCTCGTCGATTCCGGTGATGGCCTCGGCATGGGGAAAGGCCTCATCCAATTCGAACCGGCTTTTCGTCACCCTGTCAAAAACCTCCCTTGCTCTTATGGTGACTTGAAGTTTACCATAAGGTATAGCTATAATGGCCTTTCGCGGGGATTTCCATTGGATTTCCCCAGATCAAGGGCCTATAGCTCAGTTGGTTAGAGCCCCCGGCTCATAACCGGGTGGTCCCAGGTTCGAGTCCTGGTGGGCCCACCACGTCATTTTGATTAACACGGCTATGGTGATGAAACGGCTAACTTTATACAATTCGGTTAACCATTCATTAACGAATGAAAGAAGGTGTCTGCATCAAACGGGGCACCTTTTTTTTTGCCGTAGTACGGAGGCGGAATGAGAAGCGTTCTACAATCCCTCAAGGAATACCAGGATGTCCTGATACGCATTGCGGAATTGGACCGCTTGCTGTCTATGGTTCCTCCCGACGTTGAAAACCTGGGTAAGGAATGGAATTCCATTAAGGATCGCATTACCCAGTTGACCACGCGTCAAGGAGAGCAACAGACACAGCTGAAAGAGAAACAAACCGCACTTGGGGAGGCCAATATCAAGGCCAAGAAGTTTGAGGAAGACCTCCACCAGGTCACCAACACGCGCGAGTACCACGCGGCACTGAAAGAAATCGACGGAGCCAAAAAACTGATACACACGCTGCAGGAGAGCGTCACCGCCCGGCAAACCGAATTGAAGGAAATCGAAACCAATTTGGAGGAGTGCAGCCAATTGGAGGCAGAGTCTCGCTCCCGGTATGACGAAGCCATGACCAGGCTGAAGGAAAGCCAGAAGGAACATCAGATTGAATTGGGTGAAAAGAAACGCATTCGTGACGCCGTTGCCCAAAACATCCCGCCCCGGATCATGAAACAGTTCGAACGCATCGCCATGCGCCGCAACGGCGTGGGCCTCGCTATTTGCATCAATTCCGTTTGCACCGCCTGCAACGTCCGTGTTCGCCAAAATGTAGTCGACGAACTGCGCAAGTTCAAACGACTTATCTCTTGTGAAAGCTGTAAACGCATTCTGCTCTTCGGTGACCAGGAATAATCTCCATGCCAAGGGACCCCAAGCTCAAAGAAAGATTAGAAGATGTTCAAGGCCGTATCGATCGCGTGCTCAATGAATGTATGCGCGCCAAGAGCGGGCTGACCCTGGTTGCCGTCACCAAGCGGCATCCGCTTTCCGTGGTTCTTCATGCTTATGAGTTGGGGCTCCGGCACTTTGGAGAAAACCAGATCCAGGAAGGCATTCCCAAGGTCAAGGCTTCGCCCGAAGACATCACCTGGCACATGATCGGTCACCTGCAAAAGAACAAGGTCCGCAAAGCCGTCAAACACTTTCCCTACATCCACAGCATCGACAGCCTCAGCCTCTTACAGCGCGTCGACAGTATTGCCGGAGAGGAACGCGTCTGTCCCAAGATCTTCCTCCAGGTCAACTATGCCCTGGATGCCGACAAGTACGGTCTCCACCCGGAGGCGGTAAGGCCCGTACTGGAAGCCGCGTTTTCCATGAAGTACCTCAAATGCATCGGGTTGATGGCGATCCCGCCGCTTCATTTCAAAGGCGAGAAGCTGACCGCTTATTTTCAAGGTATGGTCGCCATGCGGGATGAACTCAAAACCACTTTCCCCGACTGGGAAGGCAAGCTGAGCCTCGGTATGACCGGGGACTTCGAGGAAGCGGTTCGGGCGGGTTCCAACTACGTCCGAATCGGTTCCGCCCTATTTGGAGCACGTGAATAATGGCATTCCTGGCCAATTATATCATCAGCCTTGTCGATGCCGCCCTGCTGGTCTATGTTTGGATCGTCATCGTCTACTGCATCGCCGGTTTCCTGGTCCGAGACCGCCATGCCGGCTGGTACGTCTTCCTACAGGAACTGGTCGACCCGGTTCTTTCCCGCATCAGACGCTGGACCCGCAACAAGTTGGTCATCGAAAATTTCGACCTGTCGCCGATCGTATTATTGGTAGGCATCGAGGTCATTCGACGGATCCTGCTCTACCTGCGCTTGTAACAATCCCCAGGTCGCCGCCCATGAGCCATGCCGGCGTCCCAGCTTTCTCCTTGGCGGGGGCGCGGCGTGCAGAACTCCGAGGTCCTTCCTCCGAGAGCCTGATATCACAGGCTGAGGTGAGTGTTTTTGCACAGTTTTTGCGGAAATATCCTCAATCGTTGATTTTTGTTATCAAGGGTCGTCGTTTATTTACCTCTATTCCTTGCGTTTATTGTTTTAAATCAGGTGCTTGGAGGAATTGGCGTGGAATATGCGCTATACATGATTAAGAAAGGAGGATTGCGTAACCCAACTGTTTGAACAACAAGGGGGTAAATCATGGATAGAGATGAGATACGAAGTGTATTCGAGAATAATACTGCAGCGTTCATTCGGGTAGTCGACGCGTTGACAAAGTCCGAGTCGCTTCGGGCTCAATTTGAGACGAATCCTGTCGCAACTGTGGAAAGCATGGGATTTGAGTTCGCCGACGCCCGCCAAGCCACGTTATTTGTAAGAGGAATTCGCGCGGTTCAAACCTTCCCGATTCCCGGGCAAGATGTGCTGTCTGTGGGCGTTGGTGTCCGTGCCGGTACATGGCCGGCCGTCTATGTAGGCACCAGGCCCGCTGTTGAAGCTTTAATCCACGTGGGTTCCCAGTCACCACCGGTCGATGAGTTCATTCATGAGGAAAAATTATACAAAGTCGAAAAGGCGAAATTGAATGAAAAACTACGCATAGTCGATCTTGAGGCGGAGAACAAAAATCTGAGAGCGGAGATCGAAAAACTAAGAGTACGTTCAGAGGGAATCGCCGATACTAGATGACGAAGTGGAGGAATCCTCCAGGGGGACTCAATGAATACCAATTCCAAACGACTAAACGTCGTCCTGATAGCGCCTCCGTTACTCGATTATGTAGCAGATCGCCTGGAACCTATAGCCATGGATTCCCGGAGAACGAATCCGCCTTATGGGCTTTATATGCTTGCGGCGATTCTTCGGGAAAAAGGTCACGATGTGGTGTTGGCGGATCTTATCGCGCAGGGTTCGCCTGACCTGGATCGCTTCGCGGGGGCTCTGGCCGAAGCCGATCTTTTGGGCATCGGTACAACGACGCTGGCATGGCCGGCGGCGCGGGATTGCATAAGACAGATAAGGAAATTGAGTCCGAAGGCGCCGATTGTCCTTGGCGGAATCCATGCCACGATGTTTGATCACTATTTACTTGAACATTTTGAGATTGATTTCGTTATCAGGGGCGAAGGTGAGGTTGCCTTACCGATGCTGTGCGAGGCGCTTTGCGGCGACATTCCTTTTGACAATGTGCCGAACCTTACTCTAAAGACGAAAGAGGGCAAAATCGTGAGGAATTCATTGGCGCCTCTATTGGCAGGGGAGCGTCTTGCTGAATTTTCCTTCCCCGACTATAGTCAAATCCCGGAGGGATATGCCGGGCTTGGTCTTGAATCATCACGAGGATGCCCGTTTAATTGTAGCTTCTGCAGCACCTCCTATCGGAGTTCCTGGAGAAAACTGCCGGTTCAGGCCTTCGTTGATCGTGTAGAACTCGCCATGAACCATCTCTCCCGGACTTCATATGGTTATCTTCATATCACTGATGATGAGTTTTCGGTAGATTGCGCCAGGGCCGTGGAAATCTGCCGTGAACTAGGCCGCAGAAGGTTGAAGCCCAAACTTATTTTTAATGCAAGGGCCAATGACATCCTCAATATCGACTTCACGGATGCGATTTCCGAATATGCCCATGAGTTTCTCATCGGCGCCGAATGCGGCTATGATGAAGGCCTGCGCCGGGTCGGCAAAGGGACTACCACTGCAAAAATCACAGAAGCCGCACGGGTGCTCAGTGAGACTGGGATTTCCGGCAAGGCATGCTTTTCCTTTGTGATCGGTCTTCCCTGGGAAACAAAAGACGAGGTGCTTCAAACGGTTAACTTTGCCTGCGGCCTGTATGCAAGATACGGCGTTCAAGTGCTGCTGCAGTGGTACTGTCAAATACCGGGTTCACGCCTCTGGGACGAGGCCCAACGTAAGGGGATTGTGAGCCCGGCCTTTTATGATGACTATGGATTTTTCCAGGATATATATCTCTTCCGGACCGGAGTGGCGTTGACGCCGACGGAAATATTTAAAATAACGGAAACACTGGATCCCATCGTCAAGCTTTCACTTCTTAAGGATCCGGACAGCAGGATGGTTCAATATTCCCATCCATGGCCTATTCTGAAATATTACCCCCCAAAGGCTCAGGAAAATATTGACATACAGGGTCTGGGCAGCCTGCGGCAGGTAAGGGGCGTGAAACGAGTAAATGAAAGTATTGCGAGAAATTAGCGTGCTTACCGCAGACCTGTAGAAGGATTATTTAGTCAGATTAACGAACTATATATCTTGATTCAACACACGTTTAGAGTAGCCGGAGCTTGTTAAGGCAAGGTCTAGTTACAGAAAGAAATTCAAGGAGCTTGTTACCTTATTTTCTCTTTATGGTAATATGTATTACCGTAAAAAGGATCACACCAAGGACAGTCGTGCGCATACAGCAAAAAAGAATACAGGGTGTGTAGTGTATCATATCACCCATCCTCCTCGTCTGACGACGGTATGTCCATCTCTTCCATTTCTACCGGACTAAAGATTGATGACCAGGCTTTGTCTGCTTTCGGGGGTTTTGCACCACCTTGCCGCAAAATCGTATGAATGAGAGATCGTATAGGCTGATGATGGAGGGTATAGGCGAGGTAGGACAGGGTAGCGAGAAATCGATCAGGCATCTTGCTTAATTCCTCAATCAACAGACCACAACGATGACAACGGTCAGAACCGGTACCGCAAATACTACACATCGGCTTGGACGTATATTCCCCATAATCCGGTAAGAGGTAGAATATCGGCTCACCACATGCGCTCCGGTACGGTTGTCCCAACAAGTTCATGCCTTCAAACGGCCCGTCCAACCCCAAAAGACAGTTTCGGCGCGAGCGGAAGTAACCACTTACATGTGTATCTTCGGCAAGAGCATGATACAACCGAGCAACCCCATCAGGAATGATGCTACTGATGAGGGCAACCTCATGACACCAGCGGCACCACCCTGACCCCTCGGACCGCTCTCCACAGATACGACAAGGTCTCTGACCCAGGAGTCTTGACAGGCAGGCTTCCACATTGGTTTTCCGTTGACAAAAAGGTTGTTGGACGAAATTACCGGCCAGGTATTTCCCATAGAAAAAGAACGCCAGCCACAAATGCCGGGTTTTGATAGCCCGTTTGAAATATTTTCCCTGGGTCATGCGAGGAATCACTACGTACATGAGGAAGTTGATACCCGGTAACGGATTTTGCCAGAGGTAGGACGATTGACGTTCAACATGACTCTCCTGGAAATACAGGCTCAGCAAGCGTATGATCTCATCTCGATACAGTCTGGGGTTTGGCGGTAACGCTTCTTCTCGTTCTTCAAAAATCTTGAAAAAACTCGACCAATCATTTGATTGCTCTTTTCGAAAGAGGTCAATGAAGGTAAGTGGGTCGATCATTCTGTTGGTTCCTTTCCTCTCCGTTCTCCAGAATAAGCAGTTTCCAGCGCCGGCCATACCAGCCAGGCTTGGGACTTTGGCCAGACAAACGGATCATTCCATCGCCGCCCTGCGGGAAAGAATGATAGGCTCTCAAGCGACCCATGGAAACTTTGACTCGTTGGAGCGCATGCTCGACGATAGGTAAGAGACCATTTGCCTCGGCAAAGCGAGCGATGGTGGCCGGTGAATACAACGTATTTTCATCAAGTGCCTGAATAATATGAGCGTACTTCATAGGACGTCCAGCCAATCCCATTACCGGCTGCTCCATTCCCTCGCAACTATTGGGAAAAAACAGAAGAACGAGGGGTCATCAAATTTGGCACTGGTTCCCTGATGAAATATCCCCTCGTTCCCATGAGGCAGACAGGTGAAATAAATAGGTGTTGGGTGTATAGTTGTTTCTCCCTGCATATCTCTATCCCTCTTTCTTTGGAGGCCACGTATCCTTGTTCAAAAATTCAGCTTGATTACTCATCATGGCCAGGTCCCACTCCATACCCAACCACGCAAGTTTCGTGGATGGTAAATCCTTGGGATAGGTCTTGATCAGGTATTGAGCGACTTCAATCGCGGTTTGTAATTGTTCGGGCGTTGGTGCCGGCCATCGCTGCTTAGCAATCAGTTGCGCGAATTCCCGAGCATTCATTGCCCCTCTATTAAGCAAGTTCAGGTCTTGGTAAAAGGCTTGAACTTCATTGACCCAATCGGTTTGATTTGGCATGGAGCCCTCTTACAGAAAAATCCGAAGGTCGACCTTTCCTCCATCTCCCGTCCCGAAAGGGACCGGTTTCACAGGTTAATAACTCAGGAGTGAAGCGAAGGTACAAAAGACGGTTTTTCGCCGCACCGAGATCAAGAACTCCGTACCGCTCTGCACGGGCATTGCGAGTTCCTTGGAGTTGAAAGGACACGTGCTTGCTGTGCTGCTCACTTTGGGTTGTATCGAGTGGCTTGTGGCGAACGATTCCGAGGATGTGAGACCGGCCGCTTTCCCTAACCTGGTTGATGGCCGTATCTAGATCATCTTCAGGGTCAAGACCAATAAGGGAGATATTCCCCATAGTCATGATCTGAGGATGGACATAGGGAGTAAGCTTACACGTCTCATACAGGTCGCGAAAATAATTGACATTCTTATGCGTAGACGGGAGTAGCATCAGACGGGACGGTGGAAGACCAAGATAGGATCGTAATTGTTGAAGGTTGGCCGACGTAATAAGGTAATCTTTGATGCATTGCTTAGCTATGCCCGTTACCACGAGTGCCGTCGGCCGACACATGTTTTGACGAGAAAGATGGTGGTAGAGAATGCTTATCTCTCTCGGGATTGTCTTGTGGAAGGAGGGAATAAAGAGAATATCGATGAAGGGAGAACTCCGGTCGGGGACTCTCATCGCAGCACCCCAACCACTCTTTGCTCCCAAGGCTGCGGGAAGTACACGCGATGAAGCTTTCTCTTTTTCATTTTGATCTCAGGACTCCAGTGGTGGAGTGCAGCGAGAAACGAATGAAGATCCTGCGGCTCTATGACCACCGGCGGCAAGGACAAAAGCTTTCCCGCAAGATCCGGGAAGATCGTCACCATGTGCCGAGTAGACAGCGGGTAGGGAAAACCTGGTCGGGAAGGATATTCCCTTGCTACTTCGGCCAGGTAGCGATAGGCCCAGACCTTCCCGTTGTAATCTCCGAGGGGCGGCATACCCCGTTCATATTGAACAAGCTGCCGCATGACCTCATTGCGTTGCGCAACTTGATGACGAGCAGGATTGAATCGCTTCGCAATATCGCGGGCGTCTACCAGTTCAAGCGGATGGAGGTAAGCGAGACATTCACGTAGCAATGATTGGCCTCCACAATGACACCCCGATGATGAATTGAGATACTTTTGATGACGGAATCTCTACGCAATCAAGCATCAGACATTTGCGGGCTACGACGGGAGAGTGTTTATTGAGACACTGGCCAAGCATATGGGTAGTAAGTTGTAGATGCGGATACTTTGACATATCCAATGCGAAGTCCGGTTGCGCGGCAGCAAGCCACTCGTAGCCACACCACTGATACACCATACTGTTCCCACCAAGCGATTGACTCAGCACCACAAGCTTGGCTCGAAGCGCTCTTCGACGCCGGAAAGCAAACGGGGCCAGTCTATCGACGAGGTCTTTGATCGAATAGGTTACCAATGGATGAATCGATTGCAATTCCGGGGGAAGTGTTGTCATGCGTCAGCCTTCTGGAAAATGGTGAAAAAGTGGGGCGTGAAAACGCCCCATCTCATGTAGGAGAATGGCCAAGAAAGCATCGATATATAAAACGTCCGTGCCACAATCGGGAAACGTGTAACCCTTCAAGAGTGGTGCAGAGTGAAGAGAACCGGGAAGGGTCTCCGCCCCCCTTCCCGGCCTTTTCCTTCTTGGAGGACAGGAAAACGATCGAATTTATCTCTGAAAAAATGGGGGTGCGCGGACGCACCCCACGATTGCCTTCAAACTCCCATCTATGATGGAGGCTTCTCCCCTTTGAACTCTTGAGTTACTGCACCCAGGAGTCGCCGCACAAAACTCCTAGATACAGCTTCGATCATCCCTGAAGGATGGTCATTTGCCCCCTGGCTCCAGCGCTATGATCCTAATGAAATGTGCGGATCGATGATTGGGTTGGTAATCGAAAAGTTCCGGCCGGTTGCCCGACCGGAAAATGTTCCACGGAAGAAACAAACGTTCTGCGGCTCCTCCTCTTAGCTAAGAGTGCCCGGCCGGATATGACCGGGCACTCCCAACGCTTCACAGGTGGATAGGTATCTATGGATGAATATTTGGTAGGGTGCGGAGTATTTCGGGTGGAAAGGAGGGATCTCAAACGGTGGCATGATGATTTGAGAACCCTCATTTCCGCGTCTCCCCTCAGAGAATCAGCCTGTATGAGATGTGGGTGACCGAACCTCCTGCGATACACAACGGTAAAAGTGAGGGCCTGGGGGCCAGGCCCTTTTCCCTTCCATAGATCCAAGGGGGAAGGGGTGTCCGGTATCGGTTGGACAACTACAACGTAACAACCCCAAAAATGGTTGTCCACTGCCTGAATGCAAACGAACAGACTTTTTTTGCAACCGATAAGGAGACGGTATGCATGTTTCAGGCAACCCCCGTGCAACCCTATTAAAAATCATGCACCTTTTGTGCAACCCTTTACATTCTCATGGTAGAATTAACGAGTTTTTCGCTTGAGGAGAAAAAGTTGTACAAGCTAACTTTCATTTCTTTGGTTTTTGTCTCTTTGCCATGCTTCTGTCAAAATCGTTGGAAAGAAAAAGAAATCGAAAACATTCTCAGTCTTGAAATAACTGAAGCATTAGAGATTCTCGAAGAAAAAGGCATCACTCCATATAATTTTGGCAGAGACCTTCTGGATTCTGGCAGAGGTGAACAAGCGAAAAAGTGGTATCGCAATTTAGGAATAAAAACGAAGGAATATAAATACTTATTTGGATTAGCATGGGCAAAATGGCATACTGGTGATAGTGCCGGCGCTTTTAGAGATGCGTATTACTTATTAGACAAAGATATTTCTAAAATTACTAGAGCCCGCACATACTATATGCTTGGTCATTTGTATTACGCAGAAAGAAAGATCCAAGAATCAAAAAAGAATCTGGAACGAAGTCGTGACTTATATGCAAAGCTTAATAAAGATGGGGGCAGTTTCTTTGTCTCGGTATGATGGCAACTATAGCCATTCATGAGAAAAGCTACGATGATGCCATCATGTTTATTGAAAGTGCCTACGAACATAACAGAAAAATGGAAAAAAAAGGATTCACCCCATACAGCTATGGCAGATACTTCGAGGTCATTGGGGAAATAGAGTTCTCTAAATTAGATTACTTCAGCTCAATAAGCGCTTTTAAACAAAGCGAGAAGGCATACCGAGAGGGTGGGAATGTTATGGCTGCGGATAACATTCATGCAAAAATTGGACTTACCAAACTGCTTAACGGGGAAATAAAGGAAGCAGGTGACATAGCCTCTACCATCTGGAGAAATTTTAATGAAGATGCGAGCCGCACACGGTTAATGGCCTACAATGGAATCACCCTCTATAAACTATCCGCCTGTGCTGGCTATGAGAGTGATGCATCTTCCAGAGAAAAAGCCATTTTGGACTGGGCCAATCTTACCAATTCCGGGCATGATATAATCGAGTTATTACGATGGATTAAGGAAATACCTTGTCCTGAAAGGAGATGAGCATGAGCCAACCTGACCCGAATGATCCTAATGAAGAACCTACCAGTCCCCCACCAGTCCACAATCCAGGTCCAACGCCTGCCGATGACAAGGATAGTTAAGTGATGAAATAATCAGTGGAGGATTATTCTTAACTATTTGTTCTATTGAAAATATACCCGGTTGCCAATGATCTAACCATGATCCAGGTGGTGGTGGAGTAGGTTGTATCGGGGGTGGTGCGTTCGTATTGCGCAAATAGTCTTCCAGAGAGTACTCTTTCTGAGTATGAGAGATGTAGGATGGTTCATTCTTTGTTGGAATCAATAAACCGAAAAGAATGAGTGCTACCATTCCTATGGGAACCGTTTTAGTGAGAAATATTTTTGGAGTTCTTTTCGTTACTGCTTTATCGGTAACAAAAGATGGAGAATTACTTCCGACATGAAGCTGTAAGGTTTCTAAATCAATCGTTACCGTAGCATGAGGATTTGACTCCATTTGTGAAGACAATTCATCCAAAAGCTCAAATCCCCATTTGAGAACATTGTCCGATATGGCCTCAAGCCAACGATTTCTTGACCGGGCGTTCGTTGCAGGATCGTCTGCTTCTATATGGTTTCTCGTTGCCAATTGAGATAATCGTCTGTAGTGTTTCTCGTACTCTTCTTTATGATCCTGCCATGGAAAAGAATGTTTCACTACTTCGGAGGCTGTGTAAAGCGTTTCACCTTCCGGCAAAAGAAAAACGAATAGTGCTCTTACTTTGCTTTGAGTTCTGCCACCGGATAAGATCATTATATCTTTTTTCGGAAGTGTGAATTTTTTTATAGGTATTCGAACCATGAGGGGCTTCTCCCGTGAAATATCGTACAAGAGAAAAGTATGTGCGCTGAAATAAGGTCTTAAGCGAGCTTAAACGTATAATTTATATATCAAGCCTTAATTATTTTACCAATGTCAGGTTACCAGTGTCTAGCTTTTGATTGCCACCAGTATGCACACCTCGTGACAAGCGCCTGTAAATAAATAGGTTGATCGGTTTTTTCTGAGATGAAAAATGCAGCTATTTGTGAATCTGTGAAGATTTCGTCGGCCTATTTTTTCGTTCACTGATATTACCTTCGGATCTTTGCACTTATTTCACAGGTTGCATTGGGTCTGCAATCCGCGTGTAGATTTCTGTTTTCACCCTGTTTAATGTACCAGGAAAAAAGAATGGTGCCATATGCAAAAAGATATCTTTACCAAAGACGAATTATCCATAAGGAAGATTGAAAAGGGTTGGAGTAAAACAGATCTCCTCAAAACAAAGGGTCTATTTTACTTGCGTGACATCGAGAGTCTTTTGCAAATTAACTCTGTTACTGTCAAGCGATGGGCTAAGTACACCCGCAGTATTGGAAAAGACCCTTACCAAACTATGGGTGTGAAAAAAATCTGGGGCATTTGGTATGTAAGAATGTGGGTCTTCTCCCGATTCTATCAGGATAACTTCATACGTGTCATCGATGATTCGTGGGATGCCGAAACCTTACTAAGTCAGGGTGGGCTATTCAAATTGGTCCATGTCTGTCAGATCCTAGGAATTAATGAACGAAGTATTCACCAGTTGATTAAAAAAAGCAGAAACCCCAAAAAAGAATATGGCGTATGGCAAAACCCATCTAGTAAATACTATGTTGCATACATGCCTACTTTTTCAAGATGGCATAAAAACTTATAGTGAGTTGAGGGTCAAAATAGTAGTGCACTTTTTTCGACCTTTGTGTTGAGTAAGGTTTTCAATTTCTCGATTATTTTCCTGACATAATTTCTTTATGTCAGATTCTGACAAAGCTTCCGTTGGGGTAGTCTTGATGGCTATATGATTCAGTGTTTTCATCTGTAATAAGTTGTTCCATTCTACTGAAACTGGTTCACACAGCCACACCAGTTTCTCTAAGGGTAAATCGTAAAGTTCTTTAGGTATCTTTGATAAGGTCACTGAAGCTCTAAGCGTAAGGCTTTTTAGTTGACGCAGCTTCTTTAAATACTCAAAGTTGACTAGATTGGTTTTATCATCTATCCAAAGTCTTTCCAAGGAAGCAGGAAGGCCCTCTAATGATTCGATATGCTTAGAGCCTTGAACTCGAATACCTTTCAGTTCGGAAAAATTTTGGAGAAAGGAGAAATGCTTCATCTTCGATGTTACCAGAAATAGACTTTCCAACGATGTGTTCATTGGTTGAAAATCTTTGTCGGGCAAGTAGTCGATGGACATATTTTTCAGTGTGGGATGACTAAGCGCACTCAAGCCAGATTTCGCACACCAAATGAACTCAAGGGTCTTGAGATTTGGCAAGGAAGTATAATCAAAACTATCTTTATTTTTAAAGCGAACAATCAGGTGTTCAAGATATTTCAAGTGTGCAATGCCCGAGATCATCTTGTCGTTGTTGTATAAATCGAGGTGGCGTAGTGACTGGCCACACTCTGCAAAGAAAGAGAAGTTACCCCAGTGCCGATCCCAAAATACAGCTTTAGAGTATTTTCCCTGATCTAAGAACAACGCTGCATCATTAGACCATTCCTTGATGCAAGCCTCATCGGAATCGAGAGCTGATAGAAAAAACTCATCCCTTCTCTCCAAGATTTTCTTACTCATTTACAATCCCCCGTTAATATATCCTTAAGTATATCTCGAAGTCGTAAACCTCTTCGACTCTTCTGTCCTAATGGATACCTCCTATTACTGACGTTGTCTTGCCAAGGGCCTTTTGTATCCTTGAGAGTTTCATCAAATACAGCTTGCTCTATCAATTGCAGGAGATCCTTTTTGCTTCTAACAAATTCATCGGGAATGAAATTTTTTATGCTCATTTCAATTTGAGCGACTCTTCTTTGAGCATAACGCTCAATTCTCGCATGTTTATGTTCACTTATTCGTGTATCAAAATCGCGAGTCGTATATCCAGTATACGGGAGATTACTGGCACTTTCGACAAATAAGTACACGCCATGCTCAATTGCTTCCCCCACAGCCTCTTCAATAACAAAACACCTGGCTTTCTGGACCATTATTCGATAATGGGCCGTACCCTGGGCTTTCCCATTCAAATGGTCCTTAACCACTGCCATCAGCTCCGTAAGTGTCATCAATCCCGAAGGATCAAAGCCGTTAACGGGGTCAGCGTTGGCGTAGAGGTACTTATTGAGGGTAATTGGGTTGGTGGTATCACCCGGCCAACTGTCCATCGTGTGGAAGCGGCCAACTTCTGGATTGTAGTAACGGGCACGCAGATAGGTCAAGCCAAGACCCTCGTCGTACTGCTCGCCCGTAAAGAGGTAGGGGGTTACCGGTGCTCCGGCGAGTACGTCGCCATACGCCTCGTAGCGGTATTGATGGGTAGCCGTACCTGCTGCATCTGTAAGTGCTGTGGTGTTTCCATGGGCGTCGGTGAGGTAAGTGGTTTGGCCTCGCGCGATGAGATCGGTGCCAAAGGTTATCTGCACCGCGGATTGACCTCTCATCTCCGCGATGACTTCCGCGTAGTCGCGGTTGGGATCGATCAAATAATCCGTAGTTCCCTGGTTATCGGTTCTGGACACGCGGATGCCGTCTGCGTCATAGACAAAAGAAAGGACGTCGTTCGGCGTGGTTGCCTCAATCAGTCGGTTTTCCGGGTCATATTGATAGGTGGTAACCTGGCCGTCCTTCGACTGTGAGAGGGTGTTACCGTTATGGTCATACGTGAAGGACGTATTACCGGCCGCGATGAGGCGGTCATTGGCATCATAATCGTAGAGGGTAGTGACGCCGTCGATTCCCCGGCTGGTGCGGTTGCCGTTTGCGTCATAGTCGTGGGTAAACAGGCGATCCCCGAAGATAGGATCTGTGACTCGCTCCTGGATGAGCCGGTAGGTGCTGTCATAGGTGTAATCCACACGCCTTCCGGTATCACTCACTACGGCGGTGCGCCTACCCGTCTCATCAAGCTCATAGTTCCAGCTTTCAAGCAAGTCCCCAGTGGGGCCGTGGGTGGTGATACTCACCACCCGGTTCAGGGCATCATAATCAGTCGTCGTCTGCACACCGCTGGGGTAAGCCGTCCAAACCACATTACCCACTTCGTCATAGGCGTAGCGGGTGATACCCCCGCTTGGATCGGTTACCGTCTCGATCTGATGGCGCGGTGTGTAGCTGTAACGCGTGGTGCCATAGGGCGTTTGCATCTCGATCCGGTTGCCAACCTCGTCGTAGCCGTAGGCAATCCAATCACCCCCCGGGTACTCGATGCTCATGAGCCGGTCCATCAGATCATAGCTGTACCGGGTGGTACCACGTTGATCGGTGACAGTCTCCCGCTTACCAGTGGCCGTGTAGGTAGTGGAGATTTCGGCGTTATCATGCCGGATACGAGCTGTCTGACGGTTGCGGGCATCATACTGGTAGGTGCGGTTTTGCGCATTGAAGTCGGTGGTTAGCACCATGTTGCCTGCCGCGTCATACCCCATGGACTCCCTTTGACCAAGGGGCAGGGTACGCGAGGTCATACGCCCGACTTCATCCAGGCCGAAGCGGGTTTGTCTTCCAAGCGCGTCTGTTAGGACCGTCTGATAACCCTGCTCATCATAGCCGTAGCGGGTTTGCGCACCGGCAGGATCGGTCACGCTCTCCAGTTCATCTTCCGGCAGGTAGGTAAACCACGTGCGATAGGCGAGTTGATCTTCGGTAAAGTCCGGACGACCAAGCGCGTCCCACGAGGTGATGACCCGCGTGCCGTCAGCAAAGATCGTCACAGTACGCTGACCCGTTTCGTTATATTCAAAGCGTGTGGTATGGCCAAGTGCATTGGTAATGTGGGTGAGCTGACCGGCGGCGTCATAGCCGTAGGTCGTGACAAAGCCTTCTTCATCTTCCAAGGCGATGCGGTTTCCGGCCAGGTCATAGGTCTTGGTCCGGCGGTGGCCGCGCCCATTGGTGGTCACCTCGACTAGACCCTGCGCATTGTAGGTAGTCGCGGTCGTCGTACCATCGGGATAGGTGGTCTGTACCCGGCGGTTCAAGGCATCATAGCTGTACGTGGTAATGCGACCTAAGGGGTCGGTATGGGTCTTGATTTCTCCGGCAACGTCATAGGTCCAAAACTCCTGCGTACCGTCTGGGAAGATGGTCCGCACCTTGTTGCCTGCTGTGTCGTAGAGATGTTCGGTTCGGTTACCGCGTGCGTCAATCTCAGCACTTATCCGACCATAGGAATCATACTCCTTGCGGGTGACGTGCCCCAGAGGATCAGTTGAAGAGCGTTCATTGCCTTCACCGTCATAGCTCCACTGACGCACCACGGAGCGTACGGTTCCGTCTTCGGCCGTCTGCCGGGAGGTTTCACGGATGAGGCGACTCATCCCGTCATACACGAACTCGCTGCGATTGCCGCGCCCATCTATCTCCGCTGCGGTGTTTCCGAAGATATCAAGCTCTTGGGTTCCGGTGTTGCCAAGCGGATCGGTCTGAACGATCGTTACACCTGGGTAGGAAAACCGCGTTACAAAACCGCGCTCATCGGTCAAGATCAGCACTCTGCCAAAGGCATCATAGGTAAAGCTTCGAACATATCCGAACGGATCGGTCCGGGTCAGGGGGTTGCCGTTTGCATCATAGGTAAAATGATTTGCATGCCCGCGCTCATCGGTAAAGCGGGTGATGTTGTCCCACTGATCGTAGGTATAGGAAATCGTCGCTTCGGACGTTGTACCATAGTTGGTGGTTTTGGAAAGCTCACGGTCCTGCGCGTCATAGGTATAACGGGTGATCTGCCCAAGTGGGTTGGTCGCTGACAACACATTACCACGATCGTCATAGACATATACCCACAGATGGCCGCGTCGATCGGTGACCCGCATCTCCCGTCCCTCGATCCCATGATCGAAGACGGTGCGGTTGCCGTAGGCATCTTCCTGGGCAATCAGCCTTCCGTCTCCGTCGTAGAACAGCCGCAAAGGGATATCCCCTTGCGGGTCCTCGATGTCGATCAGGCGATTGAGAGTGTCATACAGGTAACGCGTGGTGTGGCCGTTTCGATCCGTTACGGCCTCCAACTGACCGGTCGCGTTGTATTGATAGAGCGTTGCGTGGCCTTCGGGGTCGGTAACGGCCGTGATGCGGCCCTCCAGGTCCCGCTCAAAGGTCAGGGCCGCGCCGCTGCTATGGAATAGCCCCTCTTGGCGAAATTCCAGGCGGTTGCCTTCCAGGTCCGTGATGTGTTCCAATCCGGCCTCGATGTGAATCTGATAGACGAGGCCGTCTTTGACCAGTTCAAAGCGGGTCGGCTCCCACGGCGAAAAATCATTGGTAACGATCTGCCATGAAGGACCGCTTCCGTCATCGATTTGCCGAAAAAACAGATCATTAGTATCCAGAGCTGAAAGGCCGGCGGTCGTACCGGCAGCCGCAACAAAATGCGGCAAAATCCGATCAGGAGGCGTGATGTTGATGCACGCACCGTCGCCGTTCTCGATCTCGGGCACCATCTCAAATCGCTCAGTTTCTCCACCTGGGAAGGTAATGAGCACATCATGGGCGCGTAAGCCCTCGATGCAGTAACGCGGGACCGGGTAGCCGTCCACGGTGGTTTGCTCTTCCAGACGCTCCCAACTGGCTCCCAATACGGTACTGACCTGTACCTCCACATCCCACAGTTTCCAGCCAATGCCAAAATCACCAGGACACCGATCGAAACTGTCATAGAGGCGATTGACGGTGGCTGAAATGCCGCGCAAACGTACGGAAAGATCTTCAAAGCCCTGGGTAAAGCGTCCGACCTTGAAGTGGCCCTCTACGGCCACTTTGTGTACCACGGCCGCTCCCTGACCATTGACATCCCACGCGGGCATAGCTTCTACTAAACGAGGTCTGTGGTTGCCTGGTTGGCTCACCTCGATCTCCCAATGCAGGCTGGTGACATGGCCGCTTGTGTCAACCACATGCAGCCCGGCGGGAAAAGTTCCGGTAGACTCGGGTGTCCAGGTCACGAGGCCGGCAGAGATGTTCATTCCCGGCGGTGCGGGGTCCAAGGAGAGCGTCAGCTCGTCACCTGGCGTTGGATCGACCGGGCCGGGTGCAAAGCTATACAGTTGTCCGACAGAAGCCGTCGTTTGCGGCCTCCCTTGAATTACCGGATACTCAAAGCTTACATTACATAACCTTATTTGGCTATGCTATTGCATATATTTTACTTAAATCGATGGGCATCCAAAAAGTCGCCCTATAGGCTACATAGTTGTTGTAAAGGATTTTTTACATTTGAAGTCTTTTATTTTACAAAGCGTCTTGCCTCGCCGCGAGGGTCGCGCCGATTAAAGATCAAAAAGAGAAACGCAGTTTCTCACAGCCCGTGCGGCTGGAGCACAAACAGAAAGAATAGCTCCGCCTGCTCTTCCTCTGCCTCGGTGCCAACCCTTCACTATGAGCCTGTCCTACCGACCACCTCCTAAATGGAATGGTGTCCCGGCTCCGGTGTCCCGGCTCCGGTGTCCGGGGCGTTGCGGGGTGTCCCCGCAGAGGGGGTGGCGGAAAAGCTTGCTTTGGAGCCAGGGGGAGACTTCCCCCCTCGACCCCTCGACTGTGTTTTTTCAATCCCGCTATTCGAGTGAGAGTCTTTCAATGACTGGCCTAAATTCTCTGTTACTAAAGTAAGGGTTCCACATTTTCATCAGCTGATCTGTTGAAGTAACAGGAGTTTTTAAGTAATCTCCATCCCTAAAAAGTTCGTCATGCAAGATTAAGACTTTCGTATCATTTACATTCAAGAATTGTCCATATCTGGTGAGGCTTTTGGTTTGATGTAAACTCTTGTTCAGAATTGATATATCAAGATAGGTTCCGACTAAATAACCATCGGAAAAGGTTGGAGTTTCCTTAATCCAGACATATCCATTTTGTAGTGCTCCAAAATATAAATTCCTAGAGTTACTGTGTCTGTCTTCATACATTTTCCAGTTATATTCATCAATCGCAAACAACTCTTTTTCTAATACTTTTGGCTGTTCACACAGCTTGAAAAATGGGGTGATTCCGGGAATATTAGTATGCAATGTGCCTTCCTCTCTACGTACCCGCCTAGATGAAAGAAAGACCCGGCAGTCGTTTTCGAACATAAAGAGTTCCGAACCGTTGAAATCATCAAAGGAGAATCTGTAGAGTGGTTGGGTGATAAGGTGAGAAGGTTTTTTGAAGAATTTAAAGCCAGAAATAAGGTCAACAAAAAGATATGGATATCCTTCAAGGCTCAACAAGTTACGCGCTGCTAGCAGACGATTTTTTGCAGAAAAAAACGACACAACACTTTCATTTATTGTTTTCTTATGATCTAAGTCGGGTAGCGAATAACAAATAATTTTTTTTCCCGTGGAAACAAAAAGAGTGTTTTGAAGGACATAGATTGCTGCTATTAGCTCAGCAATGGTCAAGTTAACGGGCGCAGAAGAGGATCGATAATATACAACGCTAAATTTACCATCTACAATTGCAAGGTTTTCGCTCTCATAAGTAGCATGCTGGAAATACCACTGTCGATTATTCGGACCGAATCGACCGGTATGTGGTTCGAAATACAAATCATTCATGTAGAGAAGAAAATACAGAATCATATACCTAGTTCTCCTATGGAGGGTTATCGATAACGCATCCGCCGATAGGCACTTCGCATTCAGTTGGGCTCAACTCGACAAAGTCCATACTCTTAACATCAGAAACTAGAGGGGTAGTGCTAATGAATAGAATAATCAGAACTGCTTTTCTCATGGTACCTCCAAGAACAGTTGTCCATCAACCCAGTAATAATTTGCATTCAAGTACTCCAGCACCTTGTCAAAATTCTGTCCCCGATACCGGATTACTGGATTATCTATAGCGGAAATTTTTGTTTCAAAAGGAAGCCAATCTGTTAGGGTAATCAATAATTCATCTGGCTGGAAAGACTTTGACACTGACATGTTATTGTAGCATATTGATAAAGCTATATCTTTGGATGCTACATTTTTCAAAAATGTAGAGACCTCTTCAACGCTATGGAAACTTGGATGCCATCCTAGTATTGCACCACCCCTACCATTGTATTCGCCTACAAAATACTCGTAAAGTGGTTTAAGGTTACCCCTGCCTAAAAACAATGAACCAAAAGTGTTTTGCTCGCTAAATATCACCCTTGCATGAGGTCGCTTATAGGTTGCAATAGATCCATCAGGACGCACATACTTTAACTCAGTGTATCGCACTTCGGAAACATAACCTCTATTGCGGGAACTCACGAATACATTGGTGCCAATGTGCACGGCATTAGTCGATGTACCGTCATAAAAAATCCAAACTGGCGTATCAAGATTGGGCAAAACTGCAATTAGATTTGTATGGTCAAGGTGCACTGGCGGCGTAGCTAAGGTTTTTGAAATTGATCTTGCAATAAGGTCACTGTATGGTGATTCCTTCCATTCTACGTTTGGTACTATGATTTCAAAACCCCATTCATCGCGTAATGAATCCTGGTAATTTTTTAACTCGGCTTCCGTGTACAATAGAATAGGGTTTGCGTCTTCCTGCATCGCTAGGAGCGCAGACAAATTACCATCTCGTTCATATTGTAGGATTTTTGATACCGTCGGCCCTGCGTTAGAGTCAACTACTAATAATTGAAATAACGTAAACAATGTTATAGTGATCATAGTGAAAATAGGAATAACGTATGTTGTAGGTAGATTTTCTTTAGGCTTATTAACAGCATCACTCTCATCATAATAGCTAATTGGATATTTATTTTGAGCAAAAATCAGCGCCTTACTTGTATCAATAAACTGCTTTTCCTCGATCTCTGTCACTAAGTCTGGGTAGCGTTTCAGGGATGATCGCAACATCTTTTCCATTTCTTTAACAGGTTTATCACAATTTTTGTACCAGTCAAAATGTCGGCTACCAAGATTTGCAGCTTCCCTAAAGCTAATCGTCTTACCAGGCGCTAGTAGACGAATGACCTGTATATATCTTGGTGGCTTCACGAAAGTAACTCCTTTACCTTAATTTTACACTAGGAGTCTCATAATTGCAATACCTTGATGTTTTTTACGAATCGGGATTAATTGCTGAGGTACACCATATTCTTTTGAATAAGCACCATTTTTTCATCACACCTGAAAATCACGAAATGCACGCCCTGTTTTGTACTGAAATTAAATAATTTGTCCCTTTTTGTGTCCCTTGAAAGGTACGTCAATTGGATTTAGACTTGGGCTGTACCTCATGATTCGTCTCTATCAAAGCGATTAATCCAAAAGGAGAAAATCTAATGTGGCAAAAAATCCTTATGGCCATTGCTTTTTTGAGCTTCATCATCTGCACAGACCAAAATAAGCAGGAGCACCAACACGAACACGCATGTGGGAATGCTCACGTTCGGGCCCTCATTCTGGACGCCAAGATAGACCCTTCTCGTGTCCAAACAGCGCTCGACGAGATAGACGTGATCATGTGGGATGACGACTCGGAAATAAAAGCCTCTTTCGTCGCCGCTATCTATCGGAGTGAGCTTGCCGATTGGTATAAATTCCAACTATACCAGGATCAGCCGCGTAACTGGCCTGACCGGCTAAAACAACGAGAACCTACGATGGTCTATCAAAACCCTGATAACGGCGAATGTGTGGCGTTTTGGGGCGGGTTTGCATATCGCCTCGGGTCGCAGTTTCAACGCTCAGGTTGGTTTATCACCAACCTGAGTCCACACGGGATGGACATAGAGCATCGCGGGAACGAATACCATGAAG
>JASJCB010000313.1 GCA_030066195.1 Acidobacteriota bacterium | reverse complement strand
CTTTGACGGTTATCCCCCATGATCCGGTTGACCGCCTCGTCCGGGTCTACTTTCAGGTAGATCTTGAAGCTGTTGGGAATGAAGAACCAGGCCAGCCGCGAGTCCACGATGACCGACTCGTCCCGCTTGCCCAGGTTGCGGGAGAAATCGTCGATTTCGTCGTCGATCTCGCGGTGCGTTTCGGCGTATTTGTTCAACTCCAGGGTGGTCATGCCGTGTTTGGCGGCAATCTCACGCTGGATTTTTCCGGTGGAATAGATGGGGTAACCGGTATCCGCCTCCAGAAGACGGGACACGGCGCTTTTGCCGCTGCCCAGGTCGCCGGTGAGGGTCATCTTGGGATAGGCCTTGGTCATGGGCAACTCCTGGAATGGGGACCGGCGCGTAAGACCGGCCCCGCTTTGGATTATAGATCGACCTTTTTCACTTTTTGATCAATAGTTCCGAAGATCGAAGCGCCGTTTTCATCCTTCATCTCGATGCGGATGGTGTCGCCGGGCTTCATGAAGGGCGTGATGAACTCGCCCGTTTCGATCTTTTCCAGCATGCGCTTTTCGGCCAGGCAACTGCTGCCGCGAGCGGTGTCCTCATTGGAAACCGTGCCGCTGCCCAGAATGGTGCCGGCGGACAAGGCGCGGGTTTGGGCGATATGCGCGATCAGTTCACCGAAGGAGAAGTGCATGGCGCCCGCATCGGCGTTCCCGTAGAATTCACCGTTGTAGGTGACGTCCAGGTTGCGGAACACGCGGCCGTCGCGCCAGTCATCGCCCAGTTCGTCAGGTGTCACGGCAACCGGCGAGAAGGCGGAGGAAGGTTTGGAGACCAGGAACCCGAAACCCTTCTTCAACTCGGGCGGAATCAGGCCGCGCAGGGAAACGTCGTTCACCAGCATTAACAGCCGGATGTGTTGGTGGGCGTCCTCGGCGGAAACGCCCATGGGGGTGTCGCCCAGGACCACGGCGATTTCACCCTCGAAGTCGACGCCGTGGCTTTGATCGATTAGGGGAATGTCCTCACGCGGAGCCAGGAAGGTGTCGCTACCGCCCTGATACATCAGGGGATCGGTCATCAGGCCCTCGGGCAGGGGGGCGTTGCGCGCCTTGCGCACCAGTATCACGTGTTGGATATAGGCAGAGCCGTCCAGCCAGCTGAAGCTGCGGGGTAGGGGCGAGGCAACGGCCTCCTCGTCGAAAGCGAAACTGCCCTCGGCGTTCCCCGCGTTCAGGGCGTCATAGAGTTCCTGGAGTCCGGGCGCGGCGGCGTCCCATTCTTCGACCGCGGTGCGCAGGTTGGGTGCGATGTGCGCGGCCCGTACCGAGGTTTTCAGGTCGCGACTGACAACAATCAGTTCACCGTCGCGGCTACTTGATTTCAGCGTGGCTAGTTTCATTTTACCGCCTCTCTGGATATGGATTGGCCGTGGCGAGGTTCCGTGTTCGGCCCGACCAACTGCTTATCATCGACCATACCGGGACAAGTTTCAAGGATCAAGTTTTATCGAACGCGGATAAAGCGATTTATTTTTGGCATAGCCGGACTCTTTCGTAATTTAATTACGCCATACCGGCTTCGACCATGGGAAAGCGGCGAATAAACGGAAGAAGACCCGTAAGCTACTCCCGTGGACAACCATGCCCGGTGGTGCTATGGTAACCCTGGTGTAAAAAACGAATCACCATTCATATTTCCTAGGAGGCCCAACCATGTTCCTCGGTGTCAGCGATCGATTACAACCCGTCCTCGATGAGGTCACTCGTTTTGTGCGTGAAGAAGTCATGCCCCTGGAGGAAGAATATTTCGCAGAGGTAGCCGTGGGCGACCGCTGGCAGTTCACTCCTCGCCAGACCGAGATCATGGAAAGCCTGAAGACCAAGGCGCGCGAGCTGGGCCTGTGGAACTTCTTCCTGCCCAAAAGCCGCAACGGCCCCGGTTTCACCAACGTGGAATACGCCCACCTGGCCGAGCAGATGGGTTGGTCGCACCTGGCCCCGGAATGCTTCAACTGTTCCGCGCCCGATACCGGCAACATGGAAGTCATCGAGCGCTACGGCAACCAGGAGCAAAAGGAACGCTGGTTGAAACCCATGCTGGAAGGCAAGATGCGCTCGGCCTTCGCCATGACCGAACCGGATGTGGCTTCCTCCGACGCCAACAACATCGCCTGCAAGGCGGTGCTGGAAAACGGCGAGTGGGTGATCAACGGCGAGAAGTTCTATATCTCCGGCGCGGGCGATCCCCGTTGCAAGATCATGATCGTGATGGTGCTCTCCGACCCGGAAAACCCCAAGTACCGGCGCCACTCGCAAATCCTGGTGCCCATGGATGCGCCGGGCGTCGAGATCGTGCGGCCCATGTTCGTCTACGGCGCCGACGATGCCCCGCACGGCCATATGCACCTGCGCTTCACCGATGTGCGGGTGCCCGAGGAGAACTGTATCCTGGGAAGGGGCCGGGGATTCGAGATCTCGCAGGGCCGTCTGGGTCCCGGCCGCATCCACCACTGCATGCGCTCCATCGGCGCGGCTGAAAAAGCCCTGGCCATGTTGTGTAAGCGTTCCCTCAGCCGCACCGCGTTCGGCAAACCCCTGGCCGACTTGGGCGGCAATATCGACATCATCGCCGATTCCCGGATTGAAATCGAGCAGGCGCGCCTGCTGACCCTGAAAGCGGCCTATATGATGGACACGGTGGGCAACAAGGAAGCGCGCGGGTATATCTCGCAGATCAAGGTGGCGGCCCCCAACGTGGCGCTTCGCGTCATCGACCGCGCCGTTCAGATTCACGGCGGCGCCGGAATCTCGCAAGACTTCCCCCTGGCCGCCATGTGGACCGCTCAGCGGACCCTGCGCTTTGCCGACGGGCCTGATGAGGTCCACCGTCGGCTGGTAGGCCGCCTGGAACTGAAGAAATACAAATAGGGGCGTGACGCTATGCAAGTAAAGGGAAAGGTAGTCGTGGTCACGGGCGCGGCAAACGGTATCGGCGCGGCCCTGTGCCGGCGGTTCCACAAGGAGGGTGCCGAGGCCGTGGTGGCCGCCGATATAGACGGCGACGGCGCCCGCCGGGTGGCCGCTGAAATCGGCGGTCTCGGCTTGAAGGTCGATGTCACCGAAGAGCAGCAGATCATCGACATGGTCGCGCAAACGCGGGAGTGCCACGGTCGCATCGACCTGTTCTGCTCCAACGCGGGTATCTTCTACCTGGACAAGGACCACGCGGCCTCGGTGCCCAACGAACAATGGCAAAAAATCTGGGAAGTCAACCTGATGGCCCATGTCTATGCAACCCGCGCGATCCTGCCGGACATGTTGGCGCGGGGTTCCGGTTATATCCTGATCACCGCGTCGGCGGCGGGCCTGCTCAGCCAGATCGGCTCCGCGCCTTATTCAGTGACCAAACACGCGGCCGTGGGTTTTGCCGAGTCCATCGCCATTGCCCACGGCGACCAGGGGATTCGGGTGTCGGCCTTGTGTCCGCAGGCCGTGCGCACCGGCATGACGGAAAGCCTGGGCGGCCCGGGCGTCGCGGGTGTCGACGGCATGATGGAGGCCGACATCCTCACCGACAGTGTCATCGAGGCCCTGGCCGAGGAACGCTTCCTCATCCTGCCGCACCCCGAGGTTCTGAGCTACATGCAGCGCAAAACCGGCGACTACGACCGCTGGCTGGGCGGCATGCGCAAGCTGCGCCGCCAGTTTCTCAAAGATTAACCCGGAGAACCGAAAAATGTGTCGGGGCGCCTTGCGGCGCCCCGTTTGGGTTTAGTCGTCGAACATGCTCAGGTTCAGGCTTTCCGCGGCCTCTCTGTAGCCGGGCCAGTCATCGGCCAGGAATGCTTGAATGTCCTTTTTGATGGGCTCCCAACGCTCTTCCAGTTGTTTGGTGACCATTTCTTCAACCGAACTGGTCGGTCCCCACCAACCCAGGTAGGCGCGGGAGCGGAAGAAACTGGAGGAGAACATTCCCGGGTCGCGGCGAATGCCCTGAACCGGTTCGGCGCGTACGTGCTTCATCAGTTCTTTCAGCTTCTTGCCTACATCCTTGGCTTTTTCCTTGTAGGCATCTACATCCTCGCCCTCGCGGTCGCCCAGGCGTTCCTTGACCCGTTTCATGGCCGCTTCCGCGTCGCGCAGTTTGTCGAAGTGATCCGTGGCGTCCGCCATCACGACTTCCACGCGCTGGTTCATGGCCCAACGGGTCTTCATGTCGGCCATGTCGACATCGAGACCCGGGTCCATATGAATCACGATCGGCGCCTCGGAGGTAACGTCCTCGCCCGTGCTCAGGCGAACGGTGTATTCACCGGGCAGCAGGGGTGCGCCGAACGGTTCCGGGGCGTCCTTTTTCTTGGGTTTGGGCCGGTTGGGCGGGCGCACACCTTTGCGAACCATGATCACTTGCACCCGGTTCATGCCGGGGACAGCGTCCACTTCAGTGGTGCGGATGACCTCGCCGTCCTCCAGGATCTCCAGCGTCACCTTGTGGGGTTTGGGTTTGCCCTTGGGTTCGGGGGGCTGCTTTTCGGCGACAGCGTCCTTGTCCTTGGCCTTCTTCCTCTTTTTCTTCTTTTTGGTTTTCTTCTTGGGTTTCTCTTTGTCCTCGGGCCTGGCCTCTTCGCCCTCGCCTTCTTTCTTCTTGGGCTTGGGCTTGGGATTGGAGACGAAGGAGATCATGGCGCCCCGGCTCCGGTTCTCGCCCAGGAATTCCGCATCGCCCGCGAAGCGCGTGCCGGAGGCCTGACGATAGGTGGCTTGAACGGCGTCGGGGATGGGGAAAAGCTCCAATTCGGCGTCCAGGGTCGCCGCGCCTTTTTGCGCCAGCACCCGCAGGGGCCGGATATCGTCCAGCACGAAGGCCGAGCGACCGAAGGTGCCGATGATCAGGTCGTGCTCGCGTTCCTGGAAAGCCAGATCCGCGACAGACGCCGTGGGCATGCCGTTGGTGAACTTGGTCCAATGGGCGCCGCCGTCGATGGTGATGTACAGGCCCAGTTCGGTGCCCAGGAAGATCAGTTCCGGCGCAACCGGGTCTTGGATCAGCGACAGGGCGGGCGCCTGGATTTGCGCGGGCTGCACCAGGCGTTTCCAGGTTTTGCCGAAATCGGCGGTGTGGTAGACATAGGGAATCCAGTCGTTGGTGCGATGGTTGTCCGAGACCACGAAGGCGCCGCCCGCCTCGTAGGTGGACGCCTTGATATAGCCGATCCAACTGTTCTCGGGGAGGCCCTTGATATTGGCCGTGACGTTTTCCCAATTGGCGCCGCCGTCTTGGGTTACCTGTACGTTGCCGTCGTCGGTGCCCACCCATAGGACATCCTTTTGCACCGGACTGGGCTCGATCACCAGGATCGTGGTGTGGTTCTCGGCCTGGGTGACGTCGTAGCTCAAGCCGCCGCTGTCGATCTGCTTTTGCTTATCGGGGTTGTTGGTGGTCAGGTCGGGGGAAATGATCTCCCAATCATCGCCCCGGTTGGTGCTCTTGTGCACATATTGACTGCCGTAATAGATGGTTTTGGCGTCGAAAGGGTCCTGGCCGAGACCCGCGCTCCAGTTGAAGCGCAGGGTTTCGCCCTCGGGATGTACGGGCCGAATAAACTTGCTGTTCCCCGTGTTCAAATCATAACGGCGCAAGTTCCCGCCCTGGCTCATGGCATAACCGTAGCGAGGGTCGGACATATCGGGCGCGGTGTCGAAGCCGTCGCCGAAGGCCACCTCTTCCCAATAGGTGTTGCGGATGCCGCCCGATCGGTAGACATAGCCGGGACCGCGCCAGGAGCCGTTGTCCTGCATGCCGCCGTAGATATTGTAGGGCTGCTCGTTATCCACCCGAATGTGGTAGAACTGGGCCAGCGGCAGGTTTTCCACGAACCGCCAGGTCTTGCCGCGATCCCTGGAGACGGCCAGACCGCCGTCGTTGCCCTCGATGATGTAGTTGGGATCATCGGGGTGTATCCAGAAGGCGTGGTGGTCCGGGTGGACGCGGTTGTATTCGAACATCACGCGGAAGGTCCTGCCGCCGTCCTCGGAAACCGAAAGGCGCGAGTAGAGGTTGTAGATGCGGTTCTCGTTTTTGGGGTCCACATAGATCTCGGCATAGTAGAAGGGCCGGTTGCCGATGTTCTTGTCCGAAATCTTGCGCCACTTGAAGCCGCCGTCGTCTGAGCGGTAGAGCGCGTTCTTCTTGGCCTCGATCAGCGCGTAGATCACGTTGGGATGCGACCGGGAAATAGCCAGGCCCATGCGACCCAACTCGCCCTTGGGCAGGCCGTCCTCGGCGGTGCGCTTTTCCCAGGTCTCGCCGCCGTCAAAGGTCACGTGCAGGCCGGAACCGGGACCGCCTGATTTGAAGAACCAGGGCCAACGGCGGAACTCCCACATATTCACGATCAGCTTGTTGGGGTTGACCGGGTCCATGACCATCTCGCCCACGCCGGTACGCTCGTTGACGTATAGGATCTGTTGCCAGGTCTTGCCGCCGTCGGTGGTTTTGTAGACGCCGCGATCGGGGGTATCGGCCCAGGCGGCGCCTTGCGCGCCTACATAGGCTACATTGGAATCTGTCGGGTGCAGCAGCAGGCGGTGGATGTTGCGGGTCTTCTCCAGACCCAGGTGCTTCCAGGTTCGACCGCCGTCGATACTCTTGTACACGCCGTTGCCCGCGGACTGGCTGTTGCGGGGATTGCCCTCCCCGGCGCCCACCCAGATCACATCGGGATTGTTCTGGTCCACGGCCAGCGCGCCGATGGAGTGATCGGGCTGGTCGTCGAAGATGGGCTCCCAGTGGATGCCGCCGCTCTTACTGCGCCAAACGCCGCCCGACGCCGTGCCGATGTAGATGATGTCGGTATCCTTCAATACCACATCGATCGCCGTCACCCGGCCGCTCATGCCGGCGGGTCCGATGCTCCGGGCGTTCAGGCCCTTCAATTTGTCCATATCCAGTTTCTGCCCGAAAACGGGCGCCGCAAGCAAGCACCACAAAACCGTCAGGCCGGACAGGGTTTTTATACATTTCATTAAGACAGGCCTCCTCTTCCTTGTTCGAACACAAATCATTCATTAAGATATATGGTCCGCTTCGGAGCGCGCTTAGGTGCGGGCTCCGGCAACTTCCGGGGGATTTCCGCAATGATTACCGTTACCAACTTAAGCAAACGCTACGGCGCACAGGTCTTGTTCGAGGAGGTCAACCTTCGGCTGGACCCACAAAAACGCTACGGCATCGTAGGCGCCAACGGCGCGGGGAAGTCTACCCTGCTGCGCATTTTGACCAGTGAGGAGTATCCCGATTCGGGCGAGGTCAATATTCCTTCCAGGCTGAGAATAGGCACCTTGAACCAGGACCACTTCGCCTTTGAGAAGTACTCTTTGGTGGACGTGGCCATGAAGGGCAAAAAGGCCCTGGCCGAGGCTTTCGAGGAAAAGGAACACCTGCTGGACGATCCCGACGCGCCGCCCGAACGCTTCAGCGAGCTGGAAGAGATCATCGCCGATCACGACGGTTACATGGCCGAGTCGCGCATCGGTGAAATGCTGGAGGGCCTGGGCATTCCCGTGGAAAAACACTACCAACCCATGAGCACGCTGTCAGGCGGTTACAAGCTGCGGGTGCTGCTGGCCCAATGCCTGTTCGGCGATCCCGACGTGCTGCTGCTGGACGAGCCCACCAACCACCTGGACATCTACTCCATCAAGTGGCTGGAAGATTACCTGTGCGCCTATCGCGGCGTGGTGGTGGTGATCAGTCACGATCGCGAGTTCCTGAACCATGTCTGCACCCACACCCTGGACGTGGATTACGGCACCATCAAGGAATACACGGGCAATTACGACGCCTTCGTGGTGGGTAAAGAGGCCGACAACGAACTGCGCCGCATCGAGGCAGAAAAGGCCGAAAAGAAGATCGGCGAGTTGAAGACCTTCGTCACCCGCTTCAAGGCCAAGGCCAGCAAGGCGCGCCAGGCCCAGAGCAAAAGCAAGCAAATCGAGCGCATGGAAAAGGAAATCAGCGAACCGGTCTACAGCTCGCGCCGCTACCCGCATATCAAGTTCGTGCCCTGCCGCCCTCCCGGCAAGGAAGTCCTGCGTGTGGAAGACGTGGCCAAATCCTACGGTGAAAAGCAGGTCTTGAAAAACGTGTCCTTCACCGTCTTTCGCGGCGACAAATTGGCCGTGCTGGGTCCCAACGGCGTGGGCAAGTCCACCCTGTTGAAGATTGCCATGGGCGAACTGGCGTCCGACAACGGCAGCGTTGAATGGGGTCACGAGACGCATCCCCAGTATTTCAGCCAGGACCATCACGAAAACATGACGGGCAGTGAAACGGTGCATAACTGGCTGCATAACCACGCGCCCAAGGAACCGATAGGCGCCATTCGCGGCATTCTGGGCAATATGTTGTTCACCGGCGACGACGATGTCCACAAGTCCATCAAGGCCCTGTCGGGCGGCGAGGCGGCGCGCCTGGTGCTGGCCCGCATGATCCTGATGAAGGGCAACATCCTGGTGCTTGACGAACCTACCAACCACCTGGACATGGAAAGTATCGAGTCGCTAGTAGACGCGCTGAACGCCTTCGACGGCACCATCATCCTGGTCAGCCACAACCGCTACGTGGTGGAAAGGGTGGCCACCAAGATCCTGGAAGTCACCCCGGAGGGCATCGACCTGCACACCGACAATTACGAGGAGTACCTGGCCCGGGTAGGCATCGACCATCTCAGCTACCAGGTAGACCTGGCCGCGGAGAAGCGGGACAAGAAGAAGGAAAAGCGCGATAAGCGGAATCGCAAGGACGATGCTCAACGACGCAAGGCGTACAACGCGGAAGCCAGGCCGCTGGAAGCGCGCAACGGCGAGTTGGAAGAAGCCATCGCCAAACTGGAGGGCAGCATCGAGGAGATCAACGACCTGTTCTTCGACCCCACCTACTTCAACAAAACCGATCCGGCCGAGATCCGCAAGCAAAACGACCGCAAGCAAAGTCTGGAAGGCGAACTGAAGAAGAAGATGGAAGAGTGGGAAGCGGTCAACCTGGAACTGGAAGAGTTGAAAGAAAAACACGGCATGGACTGATCACTCCAAACAAAAAAACAGCCGGTTACGACTTCCTGGTGATTCGGGAATGAACTACCTGGAGGCAACCGGCTGGAGAGAGTGATTCTATGCTTTTCTGACAACGCCGAAACGCTCTTGCGAGTGCTTCGAGTTGCTTGCCATCGCACCTCTAATATAAGTTCCAGCAAGGGTTTGGGACAATAGAGGCCAATACTCAAAATAGCTTGAGTACTGTTACCCAAAAGGAGAGGGGACCACTGAGTAGCGCATACGGATGTGCTTGTTTGCGCGACTCTGCTTAAAAGTAGCGTGAAAAAACTCCACTTAGAAAGACCTGAAGTCGGGACCGTGACCAAAGCACCTGAATAGAGTGTGCTTATAGACAAGGTGGGGGTTTATTCGCGCCGGACAAACAAATATCCAACGCCATGAAAGAGACAGGTACCGAAGGGAAAAGCGTAGACCAACGGCCGGCATCGGTGGTGCATTACTATCAACAGGTCGGTCGTGCCGGTCGGGCTGTTGACGAAGCGTTCGGCATTCTGCTCTGCGGGGAAGAAGACGATTGTATTGCCGATTACTTCATTCGTAGCGCCTTCCCACCTCAATTCCATGTTGACAAGATTTTAGCTGCCCTAGATAACGCTGAAGATGAACTTTCTGTACTCTACATATTAAAGGTGCTCAATCTGGGGCAAGCTCAAATCGAAAAAGTCCTGCCATGGCCCGGAATAAGCTGATTTATGCTTTGGCAGATTTTACTTTGGTGGTGAGCGCGGAATACAAAAGAGGAGGGACATGGGCCGGTGCCGGCGAGGAATTAAGACGAAGCAGTGCCCGGCCGGTGTTTGTACGCATCTCTGATCAGGTCCCTCGAGGGAATCGGAGATTATTGGACTTAGGCGCCTCGACATGGCCACACGAGCCGGCCCGTTCCAATCCGGCTCAACAACTCTTTGACGCGTATTAGAGATAGAAGGACCGGTTGCGCTAAAGCACAGCCGGACCCTGTTTAAGAAACCGGGCGTAAGTCCTGATTGACCGCTGCCCGGCGATGGACCGCATGTTCAAGCAGGGTTGAAACCCAAGGTCTACTGGTTACGTACCTCTTCTGCATCCTCGTCGCAAAGGACACATTTGAAACTGATAATAGCTGTAATGGTGCACTTACCACTTGGCCCTGATATGGGATTGCCCGTAAAGTCCGCGAGTATGACGAGGCAGAGGGGATTGCAAAGCTCTTTCGCAAGATCTCTTGCATTCCTGAGCGCTTCATTTTTATACTGGCCCAGTTGATCCTCCGGGGTATCGCAGTCAAACTCCGAACTGTAGCCTCTCACCGTCATGATGGCGGAAACAGGGGTAGCCGTGAGGCCGTCGTAAATGCCGATGTCGGCGAGGTATTCGGTGAGCCCTTTAGCGTTCGCTTCATAACCCAGGTCCTCCAGTTGCTCGGAGGTGACGCTGATGTATTGATCATTGGCAGAGGGATTGTCTTTATTTGTGTACCTTGGGTCTTGAGTAAAACCGCTTAAAGTCATTAGGAAAAAGGAACATAAGGCAAAGAAGAAAGGCTTTTTCATGTATTCCTCACAAAAGATTGAAAAGTTGGACGGCCGCGCGTTGCCGCATGCCGCCATGGTTGAAGACTATTGATTGATCCCCTAGGGGCTTGTTCAGATAGTTGGTCAAAGACAGGGAGAGAATGCTCGATAAAGAGGGATCAAGCGGTATAAATGAGGGGGAATCGCAGCAACTTGAAAAAAGTGCTGGACATTAG
>JASJCB010000161.1 GCA_030066195.1 Acidobacteriota bacterium | reverse complement strand
CATAACTATTCGCGCTCGTTCCTTCGTCACATCGCTTGCAGCCGGCGGGACGCCGGCGCTCCCGGGAAAACCCCATAGTCGGCACTTGCGAGGTTTGCTTGTGGTCGACCGATCGAGAAGGACCCTTTTCAATAGAAACGCTTGTGGTCGACGGAGTGAAAAGCTTTATTTCCAGTAGAGCGGGTCGTGGTCAAATCGATAAATGCGAGCCGGCGGGACATGATGCAGAGGCTTGTCAACCGGATTGGCGTCCCGGCATCCGGGGTAGTTCCGAGAGGATGCGGTGAATGGCCTGGTGTGCTTGGGCCTTGGGGCGTTGCTCGTCGTCGTGGGTGAGATCGTTCAAGGCGGGCAGGGCGTCTTGGGCCGATTTACCGAACCGGCCCAGGATCTCGGCGGCGGCGGTGCGAATCCAGGGTACCGGGTCGGTGAGCGCCATGGTCAGGATGGGCACCACTTTCGGCGCGTATTCCTTGAATCTGGCCAGGGTGTGAATGGCGGCCAGACGGAGATCCATATCTTTGTCCTCGGTCAGCGCGGCCAGGTGCGGTAGAAACCGTTCGCGGTCTTCCAGAACCTCATAGTCCTGGTTGATCAGGTCGATGGCCAGAACCTGGCGATCGGGATTGTCGCTTACCAGGCTTTCGATGAGGCTGATGCCCAATTCCTGGGGCTCGGGTTCGTTATCGGCGGAGACACGAATCTCTTTGTCCTCCACTTCCACCCTGCCCGTGGAGCCGTCCTCGCCGATCCAGCGCAGGACGCCGTCCAAGCGATAGTTGCGCGGGGAAAAGAAATCGGTCATCAGGATGCCGATATCCTTGATGGGGTCCGCGGTCATGGTATCGTCGCGGTGATACAAGGTACAGAGATCCACCAAACCCCAGGTGAAGCGGTCATATTCGGCATCGAACTGCTGCTTGTCTTGGGCGCTGAGGGCGGGATGGATAGATAAAGTACCCTCCAGGCGGTGTCGATAGGACATGGTCTTGAAACCCTACCTGATGTTGCGGACATATCTATTCAACCATAAAAAACCGTCATTTGTCGAAGAATCTTCAAAAATCACTAGAACACCCCGAGTTTCACAACAGGGTAAAACGCGCATTATCGGCACCCTTCTTCACGGAAGACACCGGCATTCGCCTCCTTTCCGGACGATGACAGCCGGCTTCTTTTATTTCCTGAAACCTCCGCTCCCGGTTTCAACGTATAGAAAAATTAGCATAAGCCGTTAAGGGAGGCCTGTATGTTGCAGGGTGCAGCGGTGCTGTTCACCGTTGTCGGGTTTGGATTGGTTGGTGATGGGACCGGAACCTTGTCCTGGACACTTAACCTGGCCGATTCGGATACGCCCGGCGTCCCCATCCTCATCGAGGTCGTGGTTTACGAGGCAGACGGCAAGACGCCGGTCGCGGGCGCCCTGGTCGAGGTTTACCACAGCGCCCATTCGGCGGTCCCCGACACGCACGAGCATCACCACGAGGGTGTGACGCGCACCAACGCGGACGGCCGCTTTCGTATTCGCAGCGTACGCCCCGGGCCTTTCCCCGACGTGGGCATGCCGGCCCATATCCATGTCATCATCGAGCCGCCGCGGGGTCGCAAGCATTTCCTGGAACTGCACTTTGCCGATGACCCCAACCTGACCCGCGCCCAGGTTCGCCGGGACAAGGCGCGAGGGGAGTTCGGCTATATCCGGCCGCTGAAGAAGGATGAAAACGGGCTTTATCGCGGCTGTTGGAAGATTCGCCTGGATGATGTGATGACCGGTTGATCCTTCGGCCGAGGATAAACTCTAACCGGTCTTGTTTTTGGGCATCAGTTCCTGAACCGTGGCGATCAGTTTGGCCTTCAGCTCGTTTTTGGGCACGGCCCTGGTGGCCCCCAGGTCCGCGGCTTGTTGCAAGGTATCGTCCGCCTTGCCCGAGGTGGCGATGATACGCGTACCCGGGAAGATCTTGTTGATCTTCTTGATAAACTCCAGGCCGCCCTCGCCCGGCATATAGATGTCCGTGATCACCAGGCCCACCTTTTCGTTGCGCAGCACGTCCAGCGCTTCCTTGCCGTCCTTGGCCTCGAAGACCTTGTAGCCGGCTTGGGTGAGGATACTCTTGAAAACCATGCGCGCCGACAGGGAGTCTTCCACCATCAGCACGTGACCTTGTTCCTCGACGGCCTGGTTGGGCGAGTATTTCTGGAGGGTCTTGATGATGTCTTCCTGCTTGATGGGTTTGGCGATGTAGTCGTCCATGCCGGCGTTCAGGCATTTCTCCCGGTCGCCGGACATGGCGTTGGCGGTCATGGCCACGATGGTCTGGCGGTCGGATTTGGCCTTTTCCTCATCGCGGATGCGACGGGTGGCCTCGTAACCGTCCATTACGGGCATCTGGCAGTCCATGAAGACGATGTCGAAACTCTTCTCGGCCAGTTTCTCCAGGGCCTCGGCGCCGTTCACGGCCAGGTCCACATTGCAATTGAGCTTCTGTAACATGCGGGTGGCCACCATCTGGTTGGTCTTGTTGTCTTCCACCAGCATGACATTCAGGCCCATATCGATACGGCTGATGGATTTGACCACGCCGCGCACGCGAGAGGGAATGGACAGGTTGTGGCGGGTAATCATGCCGAACGGTTCGTCCAGTTCCCAGGCGTTCCAGGCGGCGCCCAGGGCTTCCATGAAATCAAGGGGTTTGAAGGGGACGGGCAGGTAGACCTTGGCGTTTTCGGCCTCGGCCAGTTTACCGTCGCCGCGATCGGGATTGGCGTTCAGCACCACCGACATCAGGTCGTCGCCGCAGATCTCGTTCATCTCGGCCAGCAGGTCTTTGCTCTGGTGCAGGGGGCGATAGTAGACGGTAATCAGCACCTGAACGGGGTTGCCCTTGGCGCGGGCGTCGGCGATTTTCTGGCGGGCGTGGCGCAGTTCCGGGCAGACCTGGAAGGAAACGTTCAGGTTGCGCAGGTGTTCTTTCATCACGTAGTAGGTCACCCGATTGGGATCCACGATCAGCACGCGGACGCCGGTCAGGTCGGCCACTTCCATCTGGGCTTTCTTGGGCGCGGTGTCCAGCGGCAGCGGCAACTCCACCCAGAAGGTAGAGCCCTTGTGCAGGGTGGATTTCACGCCGACCTCGCCGCCCATCAACTCGGCGAGTTGTTTGGCAATGGCCAGACCCAGGCCCGTGCCGCCGTACTTACGGGTTGTGGAAGCGTCGGATTGGGTGAATTTGTCGAAGATATACTCCAACTTCTGCTCGGGAATGCCGATGCCGGTATCGGTAACTTCGGCGCGAACCAGCACCTTGTCTTCTTCCTTGTATTCCTTGGCGAACACGTTGATTTCCACCTTGCCGCGGTGGGTGAATTTCAGGGCGTTGTTGGCATAATTCAGGATGATCTGGCGAATGCGGCCGCGATCGCCGATCAGTCGCGAGGGCGTGCCCTCGCCGATGTTGAGGTTCAGTTCCAGGTTCTTTTCCTCGGCCTTGGGGCTGAGCAGTTCGATGACATCGTAGAGGGTTTTGGTCAGGTCCATGGGAATGGGTTCGATGTCCAGCTTGCCGGCCTCGATTTTGGAGAAGTCGAGGATGTCGTCAATGATGGTCAGCAGCGCATCGCCGGACTCGCGCACGGTTTCGGCGTAGCCGCGTTGCTGGTCTTCCAGTTCGGTATCCAGGAGCAGGCTGATCATGCCCATGACGCCGTTCATGGGTGTTCGAATCTCGTGGCTCATCACGGCCAGGAACTCGGATTTCAGGCGGACGGCTTCCAGGGCCTGGTCGCGGGCCTTGATGAGTTCCTGGACATAGCGCTTCAATTCGATACTGGATTGGATCAGGCCCTCATCCGACTTCTTCTGGTGGCTGATGTCGCGCAGGGAAACCAGCACCACCTCGCGGCCCTGGTTGATGAAGATCTTGTTCTCCCACTCCATGGAGATGTGGCTGCCGTCCTTGCAAACCCCGGTCAGGCCGATGGGTTCCTCGAAAGCCTCGTTACTGAATTCGTTGGCCAGACCGCGTGAGCCCTCGCTGAGAAACAAGGTCCAGTCCTTGCGTTTGACTTCGTCCAAGTCGTAGCCGAAGGTTCGCAGGAAGGCGTGGTTGGCGTGTAATACCAGGCCGCCCTCCTGTACGATCATGGGTAGGGAAACGATGTTGAAGAAATTGAGAAAATCTTGACCCTGAGTCACCGATTCTCCTGAAACTGATGGTTTCAACTGCCACCTCATCCACAAGGCCGGGTATCTATTGAATCGGAAAACCGGGCGTCTTCTTGAGCAATCCCAATGGGAAAAGTGACCCAAGCGGTCAAGAACAGGCTAAACTATGCTTATGATCTATTCTTGAATCACTCAATGATAACGGTCAAGTTCGAGGGAGCAACCCCATGCCGCAAGGACCCGTTCGCAATCGGATCGATGGATTGGATATGCTGCGCGGCTTTGCCCTTTTCGGGGTTTTGCTGGTCAATAACTTCCAGTTCATGCAACCGTTTTCGCTTGCCCATGTGCCCGTCAGCTTGATCGAGGGCGGCGAAACCGGGGCCTGGTGGGTCTGGTCGCTCATCCATGGGCTGTTCGAATTCAAGTTCGTGGCTTTGTTCTCGCTGTTGTTCGGTTTCGGCTTTACCCTGCAATTCATGCGTAGCGGCAAGGAGCCGGGTTACACGGGCATGTATCTGCGCCGTTTGGGGCTTTTGGCCTTATTCGGTCTGGCTCACGCGGCCCTTCTTTACGCGGCCGACATTCTGTTCATCTACGCCTGCGGCGGCCTGATCCTGTTCCTTTGCCGAAATTGGAGCGGCGATACCACACTCAAGCTGGGACTGGGCCTCTACGTGCTTGTCCTGCTGATGCAACAGAACATTGGCGCGGGCGGTATCCGCATACTGCCCATGCTTGCGGTGATTCCGGTGTTGGTTCTGGTTCGCAAACAGAGGATCACCCGATACCTGGCCGTCTGCGCCCTGGTGCTGGTCGGCGCCCTGACCTGGAATCACCGCCACACCGGCGATCGCTTCCAAAAGTATTTCGGCCGGAAAGTGGAACTGGCCGAGTCCCTGCGCACTATGGACAGCCGTCAAATCACCCTGGGGGAGGCAAGCTACGACCTGCCCTTGTCCACAACGGTTGCAAACCGGTACCTCTATAACGGCAGCGGCGCCGACAAAGCCGTGGTGGACATGGTCTCCTACCAACAGGGTCCGTTCGCCGTCACCGTGTTCAATCGCATCTATCATTTCGTTATGATGCTACATTACAGCTCGCTTTATTTCGGTTGGCGCACCCTGGCCTTGTTTCTCATTGCGGGAGGCATTGCCAAAGCTCGGCCCCGGCTGCCGGAGGACAAGACGCTACAACGCCGGTGGATGTGGTTCGGCCTGGGTCTGGGTCTGCCGATGACCCTGTGGGCTACCTTTCAAACAGGCCGGGCTTTCGGGGTTCCCTTCAACTACGTGGATCTGGCCGAGGTAGGCCACGAACTCTCGGCCTTACTGCTGGCCGTGGGTATTTCCGGTTTCTTTTTTTTATGGGCCGATCGCAAGAGCTCGCTCCTGTCCATCACCTTTTCAGCGGTCGGCAGGACCGCTCTTTCCAATTACATCGGTCAATCGGTGGTCATGAGCACCCTGGCTTGTTACTACGGGGCCGGCCTCTACGGTAAACTGACCCACCCCATGCAACTACTCATATCCATAACCGTTTACGTGGTCCTCTGCGGTCTTTCGGTCGCCTGGCTGCGCGCCTTCCGCATGGGGCCTCTCGAATGGCTCTGGCGGACGGCAACCTACCGTAGAGTCTTCCCCTTGAAAAGACAAGCCGAGGCGGAAGAAGATGCGGAACCGGCGCAGCCGGCCAAATCAGCCGTTGAAACCTCTGCCGAAGGGGTTTAAGATGATAGCGGGAGATTTCCCTGCCTAAAATTATATATTCAATAATGTTATAGGAGAATGTCATGACCGACGATAAAGTACCTCCGGTCGACGGCAGCGCGTCAGGCAGCGACGCCCCGCCTCCGCCGACCGGCGGCGGTTCCCCGCCGCCTCCACCACCGGGTCCAACCCAACAAAACCCTTCCGGCTCTTCCGCCCCGCCTCCTCCGCCGCCTTCCGGCGGCTCTTCCGGCTCGGGCGGCGGTGCAAGCGATAACCGCGTCGTTATGCTGGTATTGGCCTATTTGGGCGTGCTTGCCTTGATCCCTCTCTTCCTGGAAAAGGAAGATCAGGAAGTTCAGTGGCACGCCAAATACGGCCTTGTGCTTTTTGTCGCCGAAATCATTGTCTACATTGCCTTGGGCATTATCTCGGTCCTGCCGCTGATCGGTAATGTCATCGGTTGCGCCGGCTTCCCGCTGGTGGGCCTGGCTATTCTCGTCCTCCACATCGTTTGTATCGTCAAAGCGATCAACGGCCAGAAAGTGGAAATCCCGGTGCTGGTGGACTTTGTCCAAAAATTCTAAGTCGCAACCCAAACCAACCCGAAAGATCCGGCTGCTTATCGCGGCCGGATGCCTTCTTTTGTTGGCTTGGAGCGGACTGCCACTGGCCATGGAAAAGGCTGCTATCCGCGCTTATCAAGCGGTGGGCCGCCCCATTGCACGACCCATTACCAACTGTCGTTACAGCCCCAGTTGTTCGGTCTATGCCATGCAAAGCCTGGACGAACACGGTTTTTGGGGCGGCAATCGACGCATCGCGGGAAGGCTGATCATGTGCTCTCCCGTCGGTTGGGCAATCGACCAATTCAAAGACGAAGAGCAACCGCGGGCGGAGACGAAAGACCCGGGTTAAAGTTCGTCCAGTTCGTGCTGTACCTTGTCCCTGGCTTCCTCGGGAACTTCCAACTCGAAGAAATCGTTGAGGGTTTTGCCCGCCTCGTCCCGGAAGGTTTCGGCCAGGACCTCGATACTCGCGATGCGGTCCAGGCGGAACTGCCGAAACCCCTCGCGTAACTCGCACCAACCCACCACCGTCCATTTCCGGCCCCAGAAGAACAGGCCCAGCGGCCGAATGGTGCGTTGCGACGGCGTGCCGTCCGCACGCGCATAGTCCAGGCGCAGCTTGCGGTATTCGTTGACGGCGGCGCGCACCGGCGTCATGATTTCCATGGCGTCGGCACGAAATTGGGGTGCGAAAATGGGTGTCCGACGCCAACCGTCGCGGCGTTCTTGCGGCAGCACGTTGAGTATCTTTTGCAGAGCCCGGTCCGCGGCGCGCGCCAGCTTGGGATCGGCCCAGCCGTGCAGCAGGCGGGTGCCTACCAGCAGTGCTTCCAATTCGTCGTAATCGAACATGAGGGGCGGCAGGTCGAAGCCTTTTTTCATGATATAGCCCAGACCCGCCTCTCCTTCAAGGGGAACCCCGGAGAGGACCAGGTCGCGGATATCCCGGTAGATGGTGCGTTCGCTGACCTCCAAGGTCTCGGACAGGAAGCGGGCGGTGGTCAGCCGCCCGCGCCTTAGGATTTGGATGATCTGAAACAACCGGTCCGCGCGCCTGGTCATACAACCTCCGGGGAGTTACTGACGAGAGTGTAACCCGACGTGGTTGCCCTCGGTGTCCACAAAAGCACCGGAGTAGCCGATTTGTTCGTTTATCAGCGTCTTCGGTTGGGCCACGGTGCCGCCCGCCCCGGCGACGCGGTCCAGGACGGCGCCCAGATCATCGCCCCCGTTCAGGTAGACGCGTACGCCTTCTTGAGAGGGTCTCAGTTCGGGGGCGCTGACAATGGCTCCGCCCACGCCTTCCGTCTCGTTGAAGGGCAGCATGGCATGGGGCATGCCCTGAAAATCCATCTGCTTCAGTTCGGTGTCGAGGATGGCGTTGTAAAAGGTCACGGCGCGGTTGAAATCGACGGCAGGAATTTCGAACCAGTTAATGGCGTTCTGCATGGAAATGCTCCTTATGGGAAGTAATCGCCCCTTGTGGGCGACAATGAAAAGATACATCCCCCCTACTGACAGCATACTGTCAGGAGACTTCAGGAAGTTTTCCGGCGAATCGTGATCAAAGCCAGGGGGTGGTGTCGATGACCACGCGACCCTCGGCCTGCAACTCATCCTGCTGACGACGTTTGTAGTCGATCCCGTCGTTCATGGAAGGTTCCAATGCAGACAGCAGGCTGCCTACCGAACCCGTGCTCTCCACGCCGTTGCCGGTGCGATAGGCTACATAGATAATGGGGAAGAATCGGTATTCCCCGAACTGCAACCAAAGGGTGTAGAAGCTGACCCCCGTGGCGGGTGAGCAGTGGCCGCACCATCGACCCGCGTAGCTCCTGGAAAGAACCTGGCCGAGGTAGCAGCCCGCGGAGGTCTCGAAATCGAAGACGGCCTCGGAAACATAACCGCGCAGGCGAACGCGCACATGGTGGAGATCTTTGTTGGCCAGCAGGTTGTCGAAATCCTTGCCCAGCGTTTCCAGCGAGAAGTCCAGGTTGTAGCCGTGCAACCGCATCAGCTCCGCAAAGGCGGCCGCCACACGCGGTGGAATAATGGTGTTCTCACGAAGGTTAACCATGGCTCACCCCTCGCCGCACAGCCGAGAAGGCCGACCGGCTCTTCCCGGATGTCGCTGCTTTATTGCCACTATATCGGGTTGCCGGTGTCTTGAGATTAGTAAAATACGCAAATACACGTGTGCAGGGAGTTTAGGGGTCACGCAAAATCGAGGATTCGACGAATTAGTCGACAAAGGGCCATTTCCCTGTTTCATAAAATTGTTTCAGGCCCTCACGCCATGGAGAAATATCGTATCCATTTTCCTGTAACCAACTGTCTTTGTAATAGGTGTGCAGGTAGCGGTTGCCCGAATCGCAGATCAGCGCCACAACCGAGCCCTGCATGCCGTGCCGGTGCATTTCGGCCATCAACTTGAAGGAAGCGAACAAGTTGGTGCCCGTGGAACCGCCGCATTTCCTGCCTAAAACCGTTTCCAGGAACCAAACGGCGCCGTATGCGGCCGCATCGGGCACCTTTTCCATGCGATCGACCACCTGGCGCACGAACGAGGGCTCCACCCGCGGCCGGCCGATACCCTCCACGCCGGAACCGCGTTCCAGGGTAAGGGTTTTGTCGCCCGTTCGAAAATAGTCGTAGAACACCGAGTGCTCCGGGTCGGCCACGCAAAGGCGCGTATCCAGGCAACAGAAGCGGATGTATCGGCCGATGGTGGCGGAGGTGCCGCCGGTTCCGGCGCTGCAAACGATCCAGTTGGGTTTGGGGTGCGGTTCCTCCCTCATCTGATCGAAGATGGACTCGGCGATATTATTGTTGCCGCGCCAGTCGGTGGCGCGTTCGGCGTAGGTGAACTGGTCCAGGTAATGGCCGCCGCTTTCCCGGGCGATGCGCGCCGATTCCTCATAGACCTGGCTCGATTTTTCGACCAGGTGGCAACGGCCGCCGTAGAATTCGATCATGCGAATCTTCTCAGGCGAGGTGGCGCGCGGCATCACGGCGATAAACGGCAGACCGATGAGCCGGGCGAAATAAGCCTCGGAGACCGCGGTATTGCCCGAACTGGCTTCTACCACGGTCGTGCCCTCGGTAATCCAGCCGTTGCACAGGGCGTGCAGGAACAGGGATCTGGCCAGGCGGTGTTTGAGGCTGCCGGTGGGGTGCACCGATTCGTCCTTCAGGTAGAACTCGATACCGCGTAGGGCCGGCATTTCTACTTTAATCAGATGCGTGTCGGCGGAGCGGTTATAGTCGGCCTCTACCTTGCGTATGGCTTGTTTGACCCAGGCGCTGACGGCGGTCATTCCTACCTCCGGGAAAAGAACTTGATCCAACCCTAAATACATCGTACATTTTCGCAAAAGCTCAACCGAACCAACGGTAGACTGTGCTGTACGGAAATAACTCGGAGAATGCCGATGATTGCCGCTCGCGTTACAATCCGTCCCCGCCTTGATTTTGATGCTTTCACCGGCCCTGCCGGCCATCACCTGCCGGGGTTACCCGAACCCACGAACCCGATCCCAAACTTGCACATTCCATGTATATGGCGTAATCTTCAGATATCGGGAGGCGGAACCATGGCAGTGCAACCGAAGCAAGGCAAGACCGTCGCGGAGTACCTGGCCATTGACCGGGATTCTGAAATCAAACACGAGTTTCTGGACGGCGAAGTATTCGCCATGACAGGCGGCAGCGTATCTCACAGCCTGATCATCGGTAATATGATCGGGTCCCTATACAGACAGCTGGAAGATAAACCCTCTTGTTCCGTCCTGTCGAGTGAGACCAGAATCTGTTGTGAGCAGGACAAGTCTTATTTCTACCCGGATGCTTCTGTCGTTTGTGGCGACATGGAAATGGAGGACGATCATACACTTCTCAATCCAATCGTCATTGTCGAGGTTTTATCGAAATCCACTGAGGCTTTTGACAGAGGGTCCAAGTTTGCGCGGTACCGCCGAATCCCCTCTCTTAAGGAATACATACTGATTGCCCAGTCGAAACAAACCATCGAATCTTTTTTTCGCAACGGTAATTTCTGGGTGTTCCAGGAATTCAGTGAGAGAGACGACCTTATTGTAAGGGCACTGGACTTAAAAATTCCCCTGGCGAAGATCTACGAAAGAGTCCCCGGCATATAAGTATCGACCTCTGCCTCGCCACAAAAAAGGGCCCGTCGATGACGGGCCCCGGGGATACACTTAGGAAAAATAGGCATAGTCAATCGTGTTATTGAGGACAGGCTGATGACCGGTTTCGTGAAACCGGTTCATGCATATCATGACGCTGCTTAAGACCGCCCACTATGATCAGGATCATAGTGAGGCCCGATTCTTTATTCAGTGTGTGAAACCCTCCCTCGCACGGTGAATTTCTCATGGTTCGCGAAGCGAATCGACCATGTGCGCGGCCTCTGTGTTACAATCCGCACCGGCTTACGCTCATCTCTCGTAACGGACCGGTCATGCTCTTCAATTCATTTGTATTCGCTGTTTTTCTTCCACTGGTGTTCGCCGGTTACTGGGCCCTACAACGCGGCAACCTGAAGTTACAGAATGCCTTCCTGCTCATTGCGAGTTATGTCTTTTACGGCTGGTGGGATGTTCGCTTTCTCAGCCTGATCATCATCAGCTCGCTGGTCGATTACCAGGTCGGCAGACACATGGTCGACAGTGAAGACGCACGCAAGCGCAAGTTATTGTTATTCATCAGTCTGGCCGTCAACCTGGGTTTTCTTGGCGTCTTCAAATACGCGGGCTTCTTCGTGGACTCGTTTGCCGATCTGTTGGAAACCCTGGGCATGCAGGCCAACCGATTCGCGCTGCAAATCGTGCTGCCGGTGGGCATCAGCTTCTATACCTTTCAAACTCTCAGCTACACCATCGACATCTACCGGCGCAAGATTACCGCGACTCACGACCCCCTGGCCTTTTTTGCTTTCGTCAGTTTCTTCCCGCAACTGGTGGCCGGCCCCATCGAACGAGCCAGGGACTTGTTACCCCAGTTTACGAAGGCCAGAACCTTCGATGAAAACATGGCAGTTGACGGCGTTCGCCAGATGTTGTGGGGCCTGTTCAAGAAGGTGGTCATTGCCGATAACGTGGCCTCCTCCGTGGACCTGGTCTTTACCGGTTATGCCGACATGCCCGCCACGCATCTGGCCGTGGGCATATTTCTGTTCGCCATTCAAATCTACTGCGACTTCTCGGGTTATTCGGATATCGCCATCGGCTGCGCGCGTCTTTTCGGCTTCCAATTGAGCCGCAACTTCGCCTTTCCCTACTTCTCCCGCGACATCGCCGAGTTCTGGCGACGTTGGCACATCTCGCTTTCCACCTGGTTCCGCGACTATGTCTACATCCCCCTGGGCGGCAGCCGAGCCGGACGGTGGGGCCGCATGCGCAACATCATCATTACCTTTACGGTCAGCGGGTTCTGGCACGGCGCCAACTGGACCTTCATCGTCTGGGGCCTGTTGAACGGCCTCTACTACATCCCGCTCATGCTGGCCGACAAGCAGAAGGATCATACCGGCACCGTGGCGGAGGGCCGCTTATGGCCCGGTTTCGGCAACCTGGCTCAGATCGGCGTCACCTTTGCCCTCACCCTGATTGCCTGGGTTTTCTTCCGTGCGGATTCGCTGCCCCATGCCTTCGATTACCTGTCACGCCTGGCGACGGGCCCCTGGTCCTTATCTGTACCCTTTAAAGAACAGATTTTACTCTGTTGCTTCCTTTTGGGCGTAGAATGGATTCAGCGAGATCGGCAGCACGGTCTCGAGCTACCCGCCATGCCGCGTCCACTGCGTTGGGCCGCCTATTACAGCCTATTGATCGCGCTCTTCTGGTTAGGAAATACGCAACATGAACCCTTCATCTACTTCCAATTCTAAACCTCTCCGCAAATTCGTGATACGGGGCCTCCTATTCCTGGCTCCGGTTGCCCTGGTGGTGCTGCCGTTAGAGTTCCTCTTCTATCGGTCGGGCGAGAGTTGGACCGCGCACAAGGTAATTGCCCATCAACAAAAGTATCCGGACGCTGTCTACTCCAGGGTTCTGTTCTCCCAACAATTCAACCGCTTCAAAACCGTAGGCATTCAGACCTTTCGACCCGAAATCCTGACCGTGGGCAGTTCGCGGGTGTTGAAGTTCCGCAAGGAGATGTTCGCCCCCATGGAAGACCGCTTCTTCAACGCGGGCAGCATCGCCCAACGCATCGGCGACGTCCTGGCTTTGGCCGACCAGATTCAAACCGGCGCCGTGCCGAGGCCGCGTCTCCTGATTTTGGGCTTGGACCCCTGGTGGCTGGGCGACGACGCGAATCCCGACGATACCTGGCTTACCGGCGAACAGATGGAGGAAGCGGCGCTCAGTTTCGCCGGTCACGTGGAAGCAGCCCGCACCTTGATCCGCAAGCCCGAGCTTTTCAGCGCCCTGATACGGGGTCGTGAGGCCACACCCGCCTACGGATTGTCGGCCATGGGCGTGCACGCCTCGCTTTACGGTTCCGGTTTCCGCGTGGACGGCAGCAAACTGGCGGAGAAGGATCTGCTGGACTATATTCGCGACCCCGTCTTCAAGGATCGGGAGACGCCGCCCATCGTGCAGCGGATTCGCGAGCGAACGCAACAGTTCAAGCCCAAGCAGGGCATCAACCCCGAGGCTTTGGACCGACTGATCGATGCCTTGAAGGGGTTACAGCAATCAGGAACCGAGGTTATGGTCTTCCAGCCGCCCTTCTCCACGGCGTGTCACGAAGCCCTGGCTGAGGCGGAAGACCTGGCCGAATGGTGGCGCGCCTATCGCGAGGATGTTCCCGCCAGGTTGGAAGCGGCCGGCATCCCCTGCATGACCATCTTGAAAAGCGAGCAGTTGGGCCTGGACGACCGTTACATGTTGGACGGTTTCCATCCTTCCGAGGTTTGGGTGGCCCGCTTGATGGAGCGCATGATCGACCGCGCGGGCTCTGACTCGGTTCTGGCTGCCGTCGACCGCGCCCGTCTGGAGGCGCTTTCGCGAGCGGAGGGCGTGATTCCGGTCAGCTTCAACCCACCGCAAATACCGGGAGAATCCGCCCGCCTTAGCGGGAAAACGGCCCCTTGAGGAAAACCGGCAGACCGGCAATCGGCAGATCATATCCCGGTGGAAAAGGGGAAGTTGGAAATTCCCTTAAAAAGTTGTTGACCGTCGCCTAACGGATCGCTATAAATAAGGCCCTGTGCCGGTGTGGTGAAATTGGTAGACGCGCTGGATTCAAAATCCAGTGGGGGCGACCCCGTCTCGGTTCGAGTCCGAGCACCGGCACCAAAAGAAACCCCGCGAGGGAGTCGAGAGTTCCTGACCCGCTTGGGGAATTGAAAGTCACGGGGCGTCGAAACGCCCCGTTGTTGGTTTAAGCGCGGAACCCGCCCTCGATAACGGTTTCACCGTCAACGGCGACGCGGAAGGCATCGGAGGCCGCGAAATTACCGGGAAAGATGGGCTCGGGTTTGCTGACGGAATCCAAGCGGGCATGGTGTTCGGCTGACAGTTCGATGTCCAGGGCTTTCAGGTTATCGGTGAGATGTGAAAGCTTACGTGCGCCGACGATGGGAGCCAGGACACCGGGTTGATCTATCAGCCAACGCAGGGAAACCTGGCTGGGGCTTGCGCCTGTTTCGGCGGCGACTTCCTTGACTACCTCGGCGATATCGATCGCTCTATCCGTCAACTGCCCCAGCGCTTTGGTCATGCCGGTGCGCGCCGCGTCCACGCCGTCGGTGTCGCCGGTTACGTGCTCGCGGGTGTATTTACCGGAGAGTACGCCCCCGGCCAGGGGTGACCAGGGCATCAGGCTGATTCCCAATTCGCGACACATGGGCAGCAGTTCGAGTTCACTGGTGCGCTCGATCAGGTTGTAATGGGCTTGATAAGCGCAGAATTTGGTCCAACCGCGCTGCTCCGCCAGGGTATTGGCCTGCGCGACCTTCCAACCGGGCGCATCCGAAATGGCGATGTAGTGGACCTTGCCCTGGCGAACCAGGTCGTCAAAGGCGCGCATCACCTCTTCCACCGGCGTGCGGAACTCCCAGGCATGCAGCCACAGCAGGTCGATATAATCCGTGTCCAGGCGTTCCAAGCTGGCGTTAACGCTTTCCATCATGTTCTTGCGGTGGTTGCCGCCGCTGTTGGGGTTGCCGGGCTCCATGTGCAGGCTGTACTTGGTGCCGACCACGAAACGTTGGCGGCGCCCCTTGAGGAACTTGCCCAGCAGGCGCTCGCTGGAACCGCCGGTATAGTAGTTGGCCGTGTCGATGAAATTACCGCCGCGCTCGGCATAGCGTTCGAAGATTTCTCGGCTGACGGCTTCATCACTGCCCCAGCCCCACTCGGTGCCGAATGTCATGGTGCCCAGGCACAAGGGGGAAACCCTCAGTCCGGTGCTGCCTAAAAGCTTGTAATGATCCAATTGCATGGTCGTCCTCCTCTGGATTGTCTTCCGTCACTTCCTAATCTAGGTCCTGATTGTGTCGGGCACAAGGTCATGTTAAGCTACACATTGATTCCAAAAAGGCAACAGTGGAGGTCCGGTGGACAAGCCCGGAGAATTGATTCTTTTCGCGGATGTGGTCGATGCAGGCAGCCTTAGCGCGGCGGCGCGCATGCGTCGGCAAACCCGTTCGGTGATCAGCAAACGCTTGTCCGGCTTGGAGGAAGAATTGGGCGCCCGCCTGCTGAACCGCACCACGCGCAGCCTGAGCCTGACCGAGGTGGGCCGGGCGGTTTACGGCCGGGCGGTTCGACTGCGAGAACAATTGGAAGAAACCCGCGCCCTGGTGGACAGTTTCAGCGGCAAGGTGAGCGGCCTGTTGCGCATCACCAGCGCCCGGCATTTCGGCTTAATGGTCGTTCAACCCATCCTGGCCGAGTTCATCCGGACGTACCCGGAAATCGATGTCGCCCTGAACCTGGAAGACACGTCGGAAGACATGGTGGCGCGAGGCTACGACCTGGCCGTCCGTATCGGTCACCCCGGGGTCAGCAGCCTGGTGGTGCGCAAACTGGGCGACAACGATCTGCTCATGGTCGCGTCCAAGGAATACCTGGACCGCCGAGGCCGACCGACCGCCATGGAAGAACTTACCGGTCACGACACGATCGTCTATGCCCACGACGATGTCGTGGTGGACCACTGGAAGTACAGAACGGGCGGCGAGGTCAACACGATCAAGGTAAAACCACGCTTCCTGGTCAACGACGGCTATGCCATGCTGCGCGCGGCCGGGGACGGCATGGGCATCGCCTTGATTGCTAAATATATGATTGGTAACGATTTGGAAAAAGGGAGATTAGAAGCGATCTTACCCGAAATAGAACTGGAGCCCTACGCACCGGTATACCTGGCCTACCCGGCCAGAGACCACCTACCGGCCAAAACCCGCACGTTCATCGAATACCTCGTCAACCGCTGCAAGGGCGGATGAGAAAATCCGGAGGGGGCTCAAACCCGCACTTCGATTTGACAGTTTAATGTAAAGAAGCCACTTCTTTAATGGATAGACCCGAGATCTCTGCTGCTTCCCGAAGGTCAAATCCTTTGGATAATAATCGGAGTGCAATTTCCCGGGCAGTCTTCTTGGCGCCTTTTTCGATTCCTCTTTCGATTCCTCTTTCGATGCCCCTTTCAAGGCCTTTCGCAAGACCTCTTTCCATGCCTTCTCTAACAAGCCGCTCGCCAAGGGTCAGCGCCTTTTCGCCCGCCTCTTCCGAAATATGAGTTCTTATGGCTTGCACAAGTACCTCCTTGTTATCCACCCTGGCTGCTCTCATGAGATAGGTCAGAAAGGCTTCCAACAGGTCGTGACCTTTTCCGCTTCTCTCAATCTCTCTTAGATGATACGACAATTTGTGGATCATGGCTACCACATCGGGGTCGTCCACATGCTTCAGCGCCATGGTTAACACGGCCAACCAGATTCGGTCCATCAATACATCATCGGGGATCTCTCGCAGGTTGATCAATTCATAACCCTCGATCATGTCTCGGGCCAGATCCTTGTCATCCACTGCAACTAAATCCGCGATTTTCCTGGCCGCTGTAAATTCAGTTTTACCGTTATAGAGAACAAAGCTCAAGATATAAGGCACTTCCCTGGTGCCCGTATCTTCCATGTGGAACCGAGCGATCTTTGTTTTGTAGCTCCAGTCCCGGAAAGCGGTCAGCTTGTCGTTGTTTCGCAGATGCTCCTTCAGGAAATAAAAATAGAACGGCGGTTCACCGGGCTTCTTATGGGGCACACGAAACAAAATATCGGTGATATGTTCGCTTAGATCCTGGTCGACAAACGTTTGTTTGATGAGTTGATGCTCATCCAAATTACACATGGCTTTTACTTTCTCGGGTACATATGTTTCCAGAAACTCCCGAGCCAACTCCCGATTTTCCATGGCAGCCTTGACAAAGCGATCATGCGGATTGGCTATCAGGATAGAAACCGGGGAATCCTCGTCCTCGGGGTTGTCGGGTCCTTCATCCTTTCCAATTTGTTCGTCGATCACTTCTCGATGATCCTTATCCTCCATATTGACATATCCCATTCCCTCTAGATATGACACCCCTCCAGCCGATTCAAGCAGCATAAGGCACAGCAAAGCCAGGGCCTTATGCGACGAAATCGGTAGGCGGCGTCGTCCGGGCCAGGATACCCTGGCATGTTTCTAATTGCCAGGGATTTTTGGATTTATTTTCCAGGAGAGGTTGAACCGTTCTCTTGGCGCGGGGCCGGAAGGCCCCGCTTACGAGTACTATCCCACCGCTGTTTCTACCTCGTCGAACATACCGCTGAACATGATCGAACTCAGGTAGCGCTCGCCGTTACTGGGGACGATCGTTACCACGCGCAGGCCCTCGCCGGTGCCTTTTTCGGCCGCAAGTTCGCGGGCAACTTTGCGTGCCGCCCAGGTGTTGGCGCCCGCGCTGATGCCCGTCAGGATGCCGTGGCTGGTTGCCAGTTCACGGGCCGTGGTCAGGGTGACGTCCAGTTCGGTTGTAACCACGCCGTCCAAGAGGTCGGTTTCGAAAATGGAGGGCACGAAGCCGGCGCCGATGCCTTGGATCTTGTGCGGGCCCGGTTGGCCGCCGCTAAGTACCGGGGAGTCGGCCGGCTCGACCGCGAAGACCTTGATGCCCGGCACGTTTTCCTTCAGGTATTTGCCCGCTCCGGTCAGGGTGCCGCCGGTGCCCACGCCCGCCACGAAGGCATCGATACGGCCCTCAGTGTCGCGTTGAATCTCGGGGCCCGTGGTGCGGTAGTGGATGTCCACGTTGGCCAGGTTGTCGAATTGCAGGGTGCGGAAGGCGTTCTGCTCCTCGGCAATTTCATTGGCTTTCTCGATTGCGCCTTTCATGCCTTTGGGTCCCGGGGTCAGCACCAGTTCGGCGCCATAGGCCACCAACAGTTTGCGGCGTTCGATACTCATGGAATCGGGCATGGTCAGAATGAGTCGGTAGCCTTTGGCAGCCGCGATCATGGCCAGGCCGATGCCGGTATTGCCGCTGGTGGCTTCTACGATCAGGCCGCCGGGCTTCAATTCGCCGGACCGTTCGGCCGCCTCGATGACACCCAAAGCCAAGCGGTCTTTGACGCTGCCGCCCGGGTTTTGGAACTCCAATTTCAGCACGACTTCAGCGGTATTGGGACCGGCCTCGTCGATTCGAATCAAGGGAGTGTTGCCGATGGTTTGCTCGATAGAGGTGTAAATGGTCATGTGTTCGCTCCTCACAGTGATAGGGTCTTATTTTAAACGGCGTAGGCCGGAACCGTATTCCTTCTTTCGAGGACGGCCGGGCGTACGTTAACCACATCGCCGACCACAATCGTGGCGGGGGGTTCGATGTCGTGTGCTAACTCGGTGATATCGGCAAGGATGCCGGTTACCACGCGCATATCCGGTCGCGTGGCTTTCTCGATGACAGCCACGGGGGTTTCCGGGGAACGGCCGTAAGCCGTCAGGTAATCGACGATCACGGGCAGTCGCTCCACGCCCATCAGGAAGACCGCGGTATCCATGCCCGCGGCGGCGCGCCAGTCGATCTTGGGAAGGGCGCCGCGAGCAGCCTGGGCGCTGAACACGCCGAAGCTGATTGCGGTGCCGCGATGAGTCACGGGGATCAGGGCGGACGCCGGAGCGGCCAGGCTTGAACTGATGCCCGGCACCACCTCCGCGTCGATGCCGGCGGCAGACAGTTCCAGCAGTTCCTCACCGCCGCGTCCGAAAACGAAAGGGTCGCCGCCTTTCAACCGCACCACGGTGCGGCCCATCGATGCGTGCCCTATCATCAGCGTATGAATACGGTTCTGGCGTTTGCGCCCGTCCTCTCCCGGGGCCACGCCTACATAGATGCGCTCGGCGCGGGGACCGATCAAGTCCATGATTTCGGGTCCGACCAGGCGGTCGTAGAGCACGGTATCGGCGCGTTCCAGCAGTCGGACCGCGCGCATGGTCAGCAGGTCCGAGGCGCCGGGCCCCGCACCGACCAGGTAGACTTTCCCCTGGCTCATGTCATTCTCCTTGGCAACACGAGATACGGCTCGTGTCTTGAATTGTTGCGGCAATCGATAGATGAATCAGGGTGAGGTGAGTTCCAGCGGTACATTCACCGCCAGTTCGTCCTCGTGGATGGCCGTGTGTTCCAACAGTTCGCTCAAGATCTGGTCGGCCTCCTCTCGGGAGCCGTTCTTCACCAGTACCGGCGCCTCGCTTTGGAACACCCTTTGCCAGTAGACGCGCTTGCCCTCGAAGGTCTTCAGGGTGGCTTTCACGCGAGGACGCCACTCGCCCAGGTACTCGGCCAGGACGCCGATTTCAGGGCCCATGAAGTAATCGTTGATCTTGTCGCGGAGGCGCGTGGCCAGGATGGGACTACGGCCCGCTGAAGAAACCGCAACCTGAACCGGGCCGGAGCTTGCGATAGCGGGCATGATGAAGTTGGCGTTGGCGGGTACGTCCACCACGTTCACCAGCTTGCCCATGGTTTCCGCCAACTCGTAGATATGACGGTCCAGGCTCGCGTCGCCGCTTGTGGTGAACACGATAAAGGCGTCGTCCAGATCCGTGTCGCGGAAGGGACGGTTGTGCCAGGTGAGCTTGCCCTGTTGATAGGCGGGCATCAGGCGTGGGTGAAGTTCCGGGGCGATCAGGGTGACCCAGGCGCCTACGTTTAACAGTTGTTCGGCCTTACCGGCGGCCAGGGTGCCTGCCCCCACAACCAGTCCGATCTTGCCTTCAAGGCTGACCATAATCGGTAGATATTCCATCATCGCTATTCCCTCCCTTAGGAAACTTGCAGTGCGAAGTCTTTGTTGGTTTTTTCCATCAGGCCCGCGGTTCGGGGGTGTACCTTCAGGAAGTCGATAAGCTCACGCTTGCCAACGCGGCGGATGAAGTATCCCAGGGTTTCCATTTCGCCCCGGTGTACTTCGTAATAGCGGAAAACCGTATCCAGCAGGCCGGCTACCAGGTTGCGGGGAACGCTGCGCAGGTAGACCTCGTCGCCGTCGGTCAGTGGTACGCCCTGGTGGCGCGCGTCCTCGGTACCGAACAGTTTCACCTGGTAGCGGTCGCGACCGGAGCCCACCAGGCCGATGGTTTTGGTGCCGGGCCGGAAGCACTGGCGTTCGCAACCGGTGATACCGATGCTTGCGGCCAGGTAACCCCAGCCCATTTCTTCCAACTGGTCGATCAGTTCGGGCTCGAACTTCTCGGAGTCGGTATAGGCCAGGCGGCAGGTGTCCTTGCCCACGCAGGCGCCGGAATGCAGGCGCAGGGTGGAATAGGGCTCGCCGTTGCGGACGCCGAAACCGAAGTGTTCCAAATCGGCCGCAAAGGCTTCGCGCAGTTCCTCGGCAATGCCGGTGAACAGGATGTCCTGGTTGGCGGTCAGGCGCAGAGAGCTGTTGTATTTGGCCGAAAGTTGGCGAACCATACTTTTCAAGCGGCCGTTGGAACTGTTGTCGATCAGGCGGCCGTTCTCGATGAAGGCGCCGTAGTTGAAGGTACCGTCGGGCCGAGCTTCCCAGCCGTGATGCAGGCGCCGGGGACCGGGGTCCAGATCGTGAACGGGTTGTTCGAGCGGGCGGCCCAGACGTTCGGCGGTCTGTTCGCGCAGCCAGTCGATGCCCTTCGCTTGCACCACGTACTTCAGGCGGGCCCAGTGGCGGTTTTGGCGGTCGCCCCATTCCTGGTGCACGGCCACCAGGGCGTCGATGGTGGGAAGCAGGTCTTCCCGTGTGGTATAGGCAAACGGCTTGGACAGCATGGACGCCGTGGGTTTACCGTACTTCTCGCCCTGACCGCCGCCCACGAACAACTGGTAACCGCTGATTTCATTGTCCGCGATCACGGGGACAATGCCCAGGTCATGGGTACGAACCTCTACACAGTTGTCGCGTTCCAACTCGCCGGTAATGGGATTGCGATGAACGGCGGAAACGGCAATCTTGAACTTGCGGTTGAGCAGTTGGGGCCCGTATTGGAACTTTTCGGTGGGTTCCTGTTCCAGGGCGGTGGGATCGATCGCAAAGATCTGAATGAAGGGTTCTTGCGGTAATTGGAAGTAGGCGGCCAGATCGCGGGAGAGCTGTTGACTGTCTTCCGAGTTGGGGCAGGCCATGACGTTGCGCACGTTGTCGCCGCAACCGTTGAGGCTGAGCAGGCCCGCTTCCGCGCTGCGTTTGACGATGTCCAACACGCCGGGTTTCCTGACCCAGTGGAACTGGATCGCCTGGCGGGTGGTCAGCCGCAGGGAGGGGAAACCCTCCGGATTCACCGAATGGGCTTCGGCCAGTTCGTCCAGCAGGCGCCACTGTTCGGGGCTGACGGGCCCGCCGCCGGGGATGCCGAGGCGGATCATATAAATCCAGTCCTTCTCGCGACCGGTTTTGGCGCGGTTGAACTCCAGATAGATGCCGTAGGACTTGGCCAGGTTCTCGGTTTCGGCCGCGATGTTGTCCTGGTCGCCGCGAAAATCGCCGTGCAGGTGGCCGCGCATGCCGTTGCTATTGCGTTTGCCCAACTCGGCGCCGTTGTGTTGGTCGAGCGGGGTCTTGAAATTAGGGGTGAATGCCTTGGTCATGGTGTTGCTCCTCAATTGGAAACCGCGGTGCGCGGGACGATGCGACCGCCGACGATGTGAATGCCGCATTCGCGGTGAGATTCCGATTCCCACCACCAACGGCCGGAGCGAGGTTCATCGCCGGGTTGGACGGCACGGGTGCAGGGGGCGCAGCCGATACTGGGAAATCCTTTATCGTGAAGGGGGTTGTAGGGGATCCGGTTGGTTTCGATGAATTGGTGAACCCGGGTTTCATCCCAGTTCCACAGGGGATTGATTTTGACCATGTTGTTGCCCGCGTCCCAGCTCACCACCTTCACTTCATCGCGCGAGGCGGACTGGTCGCGGCGCAAGCCGGTAATCCAGGCGTCGAAAGGAGCCAGGGCTCGGCGTAACGGCTTGACCTTGCGGATAAAGCAGCAATGCTTGCGGTTCTCGACGCTTTCGCGAAAGAAGTTGGGACCCCCGGTGCGGACGGCGGTTTCCACATCTTCGGACTCGGGCCAGTAGACGCGAATATCCAAGTTGTAACGGCGGCGGGTATCGGCCAATAACTGATAGGTTTCTTCAAAAAGGCGGCCCGTGTCCAAGGTGAACACGGGAATTCGCCGGCCCGGCTCGGCGACCAGGTGAGTCAGTACCTGGTCCTCCGCGCCCAGCGAACTGGCCAGGGTTATCCGGCCGTCAAAAGTACGGGCAGCCCATTGGATGACCCGGGCCGCATCGGCGCCGGCAAGCTCTGCCTGCCATTGTTCGATTTGTTCACTTGATGTCATCATCCTGCTCCAAGTCGTTGGGGATCGTGGGTTTCGGGGTTGAGCGCCGACCGTCGGGCCGACGCGGGTTGGCTTGAAGCAGACGTCCCCGGAGACACGGGTACCCATGCGGGTTACCCCGCGCGGGTTGCACCCGCGGTCACCGGGAGGTAGAAAATCCGGGCCTATAAAACGAAAAAGCCGACCTCATCACTTGAGGTCGGCTTTATTCGGTAAGCTTGATCCGGTGTTCTAAAAACGCCTGCCCCAGTGATTCGCGCGGGTGTTCGCACAGCAACAACAGAAACAGCAGCAGCAACCGGAGTTGTTGAAATTCTTTACGGAAAAATGCTTGGCTGTCATGTCTCTGTCTCCTCTAACTGAGGTCGTTATCCTAGATAAAGGATATAGACAGTACTTACGCATGGTCAAGTAAAAAAGTTCAGCTGACATTATGTTAACACCGCTGAGTCGGGTAGGCAATGTGAACCGGTAGGTCGATTGAGGCTTGATTAGTTGATTCACATGATAAATATCCGCTTGGTCCCAAATCTGCTCGCCAACCCCGCCGAAGTTTAGTAAACCGTTGATATCGTTACTGGGTATCGGCAAAAATTCGGCTGTCAGATCTGAAGGTGCCGTCGGGGTTTATCCAGACCGTGAGTTCAGCGAGCCTTTTGGTTGGATTTAACACAAAGATCGGTAGTAGTGATCTTGGATTGGAACCACTTCTTTTTCAGATCCTTATCGGACCTTTCGGAAATAGGCCCGAATCGGAATATTTGTCTCGCACTGAGAAATCTCTCAAGTCAGGGTATTCTATTCCGAAAAATAACTGGTAGAGCCGATTCAATGGCTGTGTCGAGGTTGTTGGCCCGGTCTAGAATACCGAGGCTCAGCAGCTTAGTCATAGAGGGCTTGTATTGCATGATGATCGCGAGGTGACCGTCTTGTCGCGTAATCTAGGGAAGCTCATCTCCCGGGCGATGCTGATCGCGCTCGCTTGGTCGCCTGTTTGGGCTCAGCTCAAGGACCTTGAGGTCCACGGCTTTATCAGTCAGGGATATCTGGAGTCATCTGAGCACGATATCTGGGCGCCCACCCGAGACGGGACCTTCGAATTCTCCGAAATCGGACTCAACCTGTCCAAACGGCTCGGTGAGAATCTACGCGTTGGGCTCCAGCTTTTCGCACGGGACTTGGGCGATCTGGGAAACCACGAGGTCGAGCTAGACTGGGCAATCGGTGAATACCGCTGGGGCGATACGCTCGGTTTTCGCATCGGCAAGATCAAGCAACCCTACGGTTTCTACAACCAGGAACGGGATATCGACCTTGTCCGGCCCCAGATCTTCCTACCCCAGAGTGTCTATCCGGAAGGCACGCGTGACCTCGGGCTCGCATTCGAGGGATTCAGCATGTTCGGGACCCTGCCGGGAAACCTCGACTACGAGCTCTACGTGGGCGTGCAAGATTTCGACGCGGATAGCCCTGGGATGCGGGCTTATCTGGTGGCCCTGGCGACGTTCCGTCCTTTCACCAATCCTTCACTCACGAGCGACCGGCTCCTGGGCGGCGCGGTGCGTTGGGACACACCGCTTGAAGGTCTGACTGTCGGAATCAGCTACTATACTCACGATTTCTCCGCCTCCATGACCCTCCAGGACGGTAGCTTTCTCGACATCGATGTCGACGGCAACACACAGACAGTGCTCTCATTGGAGTATCAGGCAAATCGGTGGTCACTGATGGCGGAATCATCGGAGAGCACTTGGCCCGAGGGGTCCCTGCCCGGCGAGCCGGCTGGTTGGTATATCGGTGGGACCTACCGCCTCGACAATCGCTTCGAACTCAACGCCAACCACAACGAATTCTATAGCTTCAAGGATGACAAAGACGGTACCTTTCTGGGAGATTTTGGTTATCTGGTCTTCCAGAAAGACAGCTCTCTGGGGGTGAGGATCGATATCAGCGAGAGCTGGCTTCTCAAGGCGGAGTGGCACGAGGTCGAGGGTTTGGGATTGAGCGTCGTCTATGATCTGGCGAACGTCGACAATATCTTCGAATCGGATTGGCACTACTTCGGCGTCAAGGCCACGTTCCATTTTTAGGAGGTGGCGTCCATGTGTCTTTTCCTCTCTACGCTGTTAGCCATGCTGCCCGTTTCTGTCCAGGATGTTGTCTTGGTCGTAAACCCCATCAATGAAACCACTTATCTGAGCCAAAACAAACTTCAGAGGATCTATTTCAACAAAAAGAGCCGTTGGCCCGGTGGCGACCGGCCAGGTTTGCTCGCGGTAAACCCGTTCATTGGGATGGATCCGTTACTTTTAGCGGAAAAACACCCTTATTGATTGTTTTATCCAAAAATCGGCCGGATTTCATCACTTTTTTTCGAAAATGACCCTTGGATCGGTCTGAAAGTGTCTTTTGCCCGGGAATGGGACTACCCGGCAGCCGCGAAGGTGGTTCCAATCCCGGGAACAGGAGCGGTTGCGACCCGGTCGGATGGTTCCGTTCTCGGGATTAGGTCTCTTTGACGGGCCGTGAAGGTGCTTCTTCTCGAGAAAACAGCCCAACCAAACGTCATCTTCGGTTGTTTTTGTCGAAATGGCGCCGATCTGCCGCTGCTTGATGACCTTGGCACCCGGGCCGAAGTTGTCAAATATTCTGTGTTCCGGCATGATTTCCGGGATTGAAGGTGGGTTTGAAGGAAGCGAACGGCTATCATCCCGTCAACGGAACCTTCTTTTCCAGCTCCTTCGGTCCGATTCCCGAGCATGATGTTGTATTTTTGCAAGCAACAATCTCTGTGCTCGGAAATGGTGCCGGGTTCGGCTTTTCGCGGGGTTGTCTTCCTGGGAAGGAAACCCTGTCCCGAGAATCTTATAGCTAGCTGCTTCGCGTAACTCTTTTATAGGAGAAGAGCAATACCGTGTTTTAGGTTTCATGACCCTGACCCTACAAAAAATGATCCCATAACCCACGAAGCGAGCCTCGAATGTTTGGTTAGGTGCCAAAAAGGGGCCGTTTTTTGCGAAGCATTCCCTTCTGCGGAAGCATGAAGCACCGATGGCGACCAGACTGCCTTGGAGAATCTGGTTGGGGCGACGGTCACCGATAGTCCATGTAAGCCTGGTAACCACTGAACCAACCTGCAGCCTCTTCCGCGGAGAGACCGAGGGTGGCGGCGGTCAAAGCCAGTGCTGCATCGGCATATTTCCGTTTGGTTTTTTCCAACGCGGCCCAGTACACCTCACGCGTGGTGGTATTTTTGCTTAGGTAAATAGGAAAGGCGTCTACGGAAGGGCCGCTATGGGTCGTAACTTTAATCGCGTTCAAAAGAATGATCTGTTTCAGGATATTCCGTTCCGTCTCGGTGAAGCTGATTTCCCTTTTTCCCGCGGTCACCGAGGCTTCATGAAGGGTGATTGAAGACCAGCCTTTATCGAAGCAGGCATAGATCTCGTCGCGGGTGACACTGGAGAAGCGGTAGCGCCTATTGCCCGCATGGACCATTATGTACTTGGGCCGCTTCTTGATAAAAGGTCTGCGTGGATCTCTCATGATCATCCTTCTCGAGTGTCGATGCGGACCTGGGCGATCCATTTCTTTTGGCGGCGCGCTATTGAGACCCAATCCTTCCACTCTTCTACCTTTTCTTGTCGAAGATCATACCGACTTCGGGTAAGAAAAGGTAGAAGAGTGGAAGGATTGGGTCTCAATAGCGCGCCGCCAAAAGAAATGGATCGCCCAGGTCCGCATCGACACTCGAGAAGGATGATCATGAGAGATCCACGCA
>JASJCB010000314.1 GCA_030066195.1 Acidobacteriota bacterium | reverse complement strand
ACACCGCGGTGGCCAGGCCGGTGAACAGGGGCGAGATGACGGCAAAGATACCCAAGGTGACCAGTGCCACGCCGATGACCAGGCTGAACCTGGTTGCGGATCGGGCCGCCAGCAGCACGCCGCCGGAAACGATATCGGGTAAAAGCGCTTCGATTTCTTCCGGGAGTTGTTGATCGTTGGTTTCGTTCGATGATTGTTCGCCGGTTTCGCTCGATGATTGTTCGGTAGTTTCTTCAGCCTTTTGATCGTTCATTTCTGCTACCTCTCTCTGATGCATTTGAATCATGGATCTTTGGAAATCGGCACGATGATAGAAGCCGGGAGCCTGGCTCGTGGATTTAAGGCCATTCCCACATTGTATGGACCTGAAGGTGGAAAATATATTGGACCTTGGTCCAATGAATCGCGAGGTTCCGGGCTCCGATTACCGGTGAGAGGCGGTGATTGAGCCGAAGTACTTATCCGTTGAGCGTCAAATGAACCGGGTCTTGCCGCCAGGGCGGTTTGTGGTGATGGGCGGTGCGTTCTTGCCAACGGCGCGCAAAACGGTTCAGGTCCGGTCCGGTATCCGCTCCACCGTAGAGTTTTTGAGTCAGGGCATCGAAATCTCTGGCCAGTTCCTGGTCGCTTTCGGAGGTCAGCAGCATCCTGATCGAGCCCTTGTATCGGTTTCCCGGATCGTGGTCCAGCCAACGATAAAGGCAGGACAGGGCTTGTTGGTGATCGCCGGCGTGGCAGGCCTGAATGAAGTCATGCCTCAGCGCGTTAATATCGATGGCGGGAGGTTGTTTGCGGGGTTTAGCCGGGCGACGGGCAAGCATGCGAACAAACCCACGAATCAGCAGCAATAGGAACAAGGCCGCAACAAGGATACCGATTGCTCTCAGCCACTGTTCCCGGGTCCAGCCGGTCTTTTCCGGTTCGGGCGTCACGGCTTCCTCTTCAACGGGCAGTTCGCCTTCAACCGTAAATGACCGCTCGGGCAGCGTGATGGTTTTTACCGCGCTCTCTCTGAGGTCCCACCAGGTAAAACTCAACTCGGGGAGCGTATAGCTGCCCGGCTTTTCCATCATGTAGGTGATGGTTTCGGTACGGCGGGCGGTGTAGTTGCCGCGATTGTTGAGGTCTTCCAGGCGCGGCGGTTTGGCGTAAACGGCAAGGCCCTCGACGGGATCGGCGATCATGGCGGGCAGCATCATGGAGACCAGGTCGGGCGCCTCGAAGTTGACCGTGCGCTGGAGAGCGTCGCCGGGCTTGAAGGTTTCGTCGTCGCGGCTGTAGGCTTCAGTAATCGAGAACGATGGGGCGGCAAGCCAATCCGTACGGCCTTTCAGGGGCTCGGGGTCCATGGTTTCGAAGGCCACGGGTTCCGTGCTGATCTTGCCCTCGACCAGGGAGGTCTCCCAGCCGGCCAGCTTCAATTTCAGTTCGACGGGCGGCACCTCGTAGCGCCCGGTTTTTTGGGGATAGAGGCTCAAGGACCATTTCTGAACCGCCCAGGTGTTGCGGCCTTCCCGCCGGGAGCTGTTTACCGCCAACTGATCCCGCTGCAAGACGATGGTGTCGGCCATGTCGAAGCGGCCGATACGAGTGCCGCCTCGGAACCATTTGGCCACGGCTATTTCTATATTGAGGGTAACCTGTTGACCCGTGACGATGTCCTTGTCCGGGCTTACCCAGGTGCGCAGCTTCAGGTGTCCGGCGGCGACCATGTCTTCCAGGGTTTCCGCGTGCAGGGCGGGCGACGCCGCGAGCACAACGATCAGGAGAAATCGGCTCACGGCTCCTCCTTTTTCGCTTCCCGGCGTTGTAACTGCAATTGGAACTTCAGGCTGAGAAAGCGCGACGGGTTTTGCTGGACCTGGCGCATCCACAGTTCGTTGATTTCCGGGTTATTGAGGATTTCGTCGGCGTTGTACTGTTTGATTTCCTTTTTGCCGAAGGATTGCTTCTCCGCGCCCTCGGCGCGTTTGGGATCGTCCTCACCCAACTCCTTCGTATCCTCGCCTGCCTCCGCCTGTTGGTTCTCGCTGAAGGAATTGATTTCATCGATGATTTTTTGAATGATCTCGCGATTCTTGCGGGCGCCCGCGTGATCGGGATCGAGGGCCAGGGCGCGGTCATAGGCCGCAACCGCGTTTAGATACCCCTGCGCGTGCGCCCAGGCGTTGCCCAGGTTGAAGAAACCGTCGGCCGTTTCTATGCGCGCAAACAGGTCGGTAGCCGCCGTGAAGTTCTCGGCATGGTAATGCGCCACGGCCTTCCATACAGGGTCCCTGAACCGTTCGGCGGCAGTCTGGTATTCGCCTTTTTCGAAATAGTAACGGCCCTGCTGGTCGGGCGTCAGCCACCAATCCACGAAACCGTTGCCGGCAACGGCCGGAGGCGAGGCCAGGGGCAACAAGGCCAGCAGGAACAACCAGTGAAGTGTCCAGCCCTTGCGAAACCAGAACAGGGCGATCAGCATGGCCGGCAGCAACAGGTAATAGCCTCCGTCCAACCATGGGCGGGCTTCATCGTCCACCAACGAAAGATAGTTTTCGGTGCGGAAGAACAAACGCCGGGCATCGCTTTTGTCGATGGTCAAGGGTTGAAAGTGACCGTCGCCGGCGGCGGCCAGATCTCTCAAGGCATCGCTTTCCAGGGGGAGATAATCGGCGGGAGCAAGTTCGGGCGGGTCCCAGGTCTCCCGGCCGATGCCCCATACCAGCAGTTGGTGTTTGCGGGTGCTGAAGTATTCGCGAAATGCCGCTTCGCTGCCCACCCCTGAGCCGTCGGTCATCAGCAGCAGGGTGCCGGGGACGGGTGAGGCGCGGAAGATCTCATCGGCGACGGGCAGCACCTTTTCGGGGAATTTTCCGGGCAGCGGCATGATGTCCGTTTCCACGGCATCGAGTAGGTTGTTGATGATGTCGGGGTCGTTGGTCAAGGGTATCACGCCGTGAGCGCTGCCGGCGTAGGCGATCAGGGCCGTGCGCGAGCCCTTGCGCAAAGCCAGCAAATCCTGGATCTTCTGGCGGGCGCGTTCCAGCCGCGTGGGTTGGACGTCGCTTTGGTTCATGCTCGTGGAGGCGTCAAGGGCAATCACCAGAACGGCCTCGTCCTCGGCAAAGGGTGAGGGCGCGCGTTCCCAAGTGGGACCGGCCAGGGCAATGGAAAGCAGGAGGGTGCACAGCATGGACATGTTGAGGGGTTCGATCAGGCGTCCGCTCTGTTTTTTGACGATCAGGGCGTCGAGCAGATGCGGGGCAATGACGCCGCGCCAGCGGGCTGTACCGTCGCGGCGCCGCTTCATGACCACGTAGCTGACCAACAGGGGCACGGCTGCCAGCAGCCACCAGGGACGCAGAAAGTGGAAGTCCGCCAACTGGGCCGGGTCAAACATGGGCGGCCTCCTTCTCCCGGCGCGGCGCGGCCAGGAAGGTCATCGAAGTGTGGAAAACGATGTAGATGACGGCGACAACGGCGATGGGATAGTGGTGCAGGCTGCGGCGGGGGCGATGGGTCAGGGTTTCGAATTGCTCCGGCTCCAGTTCGTTGATGGTGCGGTAGATGCCTTCCAACTGTTCACGGTCCACGGCCTGGTACCAGGCGCCGCCGGTGATATCGGCGATGCTCTGCAAGACGTCCAGGTCCAGCGCCTGCTCCCCGGTGGTTTCGGGATCGCCCACGGCGATATTGTAGATTTTGACGCCGCGTGCTTTGGCGACGCGCGAGGCTTCGACGGGGGGCACCTTGCTGCCGGTATCGTTGCCGTCGGTCAAAACAATCAGCACGCGGTTCTCGGTCTCGCTGTTTTCGAAGAGTTTCAGGGCAAGGCCGATGGCGTCGCCGAACATGGTTTGCTGGCCGGCCATGCCCGCCTCCGATTCGTTGAGCAGGGTCAGCCAGGTTTCGTGGTCCTCGGTGAAGGGCGATTGCAGGTAGGGCGAACGGCCGAAGACGATCAGGCCCAGGCGGTCGTGTTTGCGGCGCGAGACGAATTCGGACAGCACCAGCTTGACGGCGTCCAGGCGCGAGATGCTTTCACCGTCGGCCGTGGTGAAATCCTCGGTTTCCATGGAGCCGGACAGATCCACGGCAATCATCAGGTCACGGGCCGATTTGGTGCGGGTAATGGGTTCGCCCAACCATTGCGGCCCGGCGGCGGCGAAGACCAACAACAGCCAGGTAATGCCGAGCATGATGCGTTGGAATTTCAAGCGCTCCAGGATGACCGCTCCTTGTCGCGGTTCTTGTCCCGTGAGTTGAACCAGCCTTCCGAAGAAGGGGGTCTGCAAAGAATCTTTGTGTTCCTTGTAGGCGGGGGCCAGCCAATGGACCAACAAGGGCAGAGGAAGGGCAAGTAATACAAGCGGATGGGTCAGCTCAAACATCGGCGTTCTCCCGATGAGTTTTGATCCAGAGCCGGGCCATGGTCAACAGTTCGTCGGCATTACCCTGCCATTGCTCCGGCGGCGCATAGGCGAGAAGCGGCAGCAGACCGTTTTTTTCGAAAGAGGGACCCTTATAACTGCGATCCAGAAAAGCGCACCACTGCAACCCGCTCAAGGCGGCGATTCGTTGCCGGGGATAGACGCGGAGGGCGCAGGCTTTCAATAGGAAAGGCAATTCCTTCAAGGCTGCTTGCTTGGAAACCTGCAGGGCGGCTTGTAAGCGATGCAGGGTTTCACGGCGGTAGCGGTTGCGTCTCCATTTTTGGATACCGCGCACCAGGGCATAGAGGCCCGCCAGCAGCAGAAGCACGCCCAACACGCGCCAGCCGGGTGCGGACGGCATCCAGGAAACAGGTTCCGGTATGATTATTTCATCGATGCCCCTGATCAGGTAATTGCCGAAATCGTCGCCCACGGCGTCACCTCGCGGCCCGGTGTTCGCCGATCGCCTGGCGAACCTGATCCTGAACCGGGGTCAGGGTTTCCAGGGGAATGACCGGGATACCGTATTTCTTCAGTTCGCCCACGAGGAAGGTCACCGTATCGGTAAATTGACGGCTGAAATCCTGCTTTAGGTCCTTTTGCCGCGTGTCTACCTCGATTTGCATCGCGCCGTCGCTGACCACCACGCGGCCGGCTGAAGGCAGGTCCTGTTCCAGCGGATCATAGACCAGGCCGGCCATGACATCGTTGTGACGGCCCAGGCGTTTCAGGCGCGCCACGGTTTCTTCGTTCCAGCCGTCCAGGTCGCTGATCAAAACGATCAGGTAGTCGTGGCCGGCCAACCGCTCGACCTCGCTCAGAGCCCGGTTCAACGCTTGCGGTTGAGGCGTTCCCATCCCCGAGGAAAGTTTGTGGTTGAATCTAAGGACGTGATGCAGGATCTGCATCAGGTTTTTGCGGCTTCGTTGCGGCCTTACCTGGGCATTCTCGGTGTCGTTGAAAACAACAGCGCCCACGCGGTCTCCCACGGAAAGAACCCGCCAACCGGCCAGCGCGGTCAGTTCGGCCGCGATGACCGATTTCATTTTGTGGCGGCTGCCGAAGAACATGCCGATGCGTTGATCCACCACCAACAGCACGGGGCGTTCCCGTTCCTCGGTGAACACGCGAATATGCGGCTTGCCCGTGCGATTGGTGACCTTCCAGTCCATGGTGCGGATATCGTCGCCCGCCCGGTAGTGCCGCAGTTCTTCGAAGTCCAAACCGCGTCCGCGCAACCGGCTGGCGTGGCGACCGGAGAGAATGCTGTGCACCGGCTGCCTGGGCAGGAAGGAGAAACCGGTCGCCATGAATTGCATGGCCGTCAGTTTCTTCAAGTCCGCGTACAGTCGATGGTCTTTCATGGGCGTCTCCCGTCCCGGTTCAAGCTACCGCGACAGCCTTCAACATATCGTCGATAATGAGATCGGTGGTTTTGCCCTCGGCGGCGGCCTCGTAGGACAGGGTGATGCGGTGCCGCAATACGCCGTGCACAATGGCGCGCACATCGTCCGGGTCCACGTATTCCTTGCCGTGCAGCCAGGCATGGGCGCGGGCGCATTTGTCCATGGCAATGGTGGCTCGCGGGCTGGCGCCGATCTCGATCCACTGCTCCAAACCGTGACGGTCCGGGTTGCGGGTCGCCATGACCAGATCCACGATGTAGCGTTCCACATTTTCGGCGATATGCAATTGGTTGATCGCCGATCTGGCCGTGAAGACGTGCTCCTGATCCACCTTTACCGCCTTCTCCGAGCCGCCGCTTTCCTCGCCCCGGACCAGGCGCATCACGGCAAGTTCCGCATCGCTTTCGGGATAATCTACCGAGACCTTCATCAGGAAACGGTCCATCTGCGCCTCGGGTAAGGGATAAGTGCCCTCTTGCTCGATCGGGTTTTGGGTGGCCAGCACCATAAACAGTTCCGGCAGCTTGTAGGTTTTGCCCGCCACGGTGATCTGGCGTTCTTCCATGGCTTCCAGCAGAGCCGCTTGGACCTTGGCTGGGGAGCGGTTGATTTCGTCCGCCAGCACCAGGTTGTTGAAGATGGGACCGGGTTGAAAGACCAGTTGGCGGTCGCCGCCCTCGGCGTTGAAGACCTCGGTGCCGGTGACGTCGGAGGGCAACAGGTCCGGCGTAAATTGAATACGGCCCAGATCGGCGGCCAAAACGCCGGCCAGCGTTTTGATGGATCGCGTCTTGGCTGTTCCCGGCAATCCCTCCAACAGAAGGTTGCCGTTACAAAGGATACATATCACGATTCTCTCAACTACTTGATCCTGACCGATCACCGCCCTGGCCATGGCTTCCTGCATCGATAAAATGGCTTGCCTGCTGTCCATGAGGTTCTGTGCTCCTATGGTCCTTGTTTGGGACTTCATTCTACGCGGGATCGGATGATTGAAACCATTGGACCTTAGTCGTATGCCGTAGCGTTAAACTTTGCTTTTCAGGATCGGGGAGGGGCGCTATACTGAGTTTACCGGCTACCATCTTGAAATGAAGGAAGTGACAAGCCATGTCCGACACCGTTCGCATTACCATCAAGCTGATCACGGGCGATGTGCAGGTCTACGAGTTAGACCGGGTCGACCAGAAAGACGCCAATCGGGGGACCCGCCTGCAAAAGATGTTGGAATCCCAGTACCTGTATTTCGAAATGGAGGACCGGGTGAGTGTGATCCCGGTTGCCAATGTCCTCTCCATGGAGATTTCCCCGAAACCCCTTGTAACGCCTCCATATGCCATACCCGGTGTTCGCGAGGCCGACTGAGAAATCGGTGCGGGATCGATCCCTCGAAGAAGTCAGACCGGCTTTGTATAAGACCAAAGTCCTATAGTCATGCCTTCCGCATATTTCATAGAATCCGTTTCAAGTTTCTTTGCTGGAACACTGGAGGATCTATGTTAGCAAGGTTCAAGTTCTTCGCGTCTGTCTCGCTGTTTGCGTTATGCCTGCTCCCGGCGCAAGCTGAGAAGCCGAACATCCTCGTCATCTTCGGGGACGATGTCGGCATGTGGAACATCAGCGCTTATCACCGGGGCATGATGGGCGGCACCACGCCCAATATCGACCGCATTGCCAATGAAGGCGCTCTTTTCACCGATTATTACGCCCAACAGAGTTGTACCGCGGGTCGCGCCGCATTCATCACCGGTCAACACCCGTTTCGGACCGGTCTGCTGACCATCGGGATGCCCGGCTCCAAACAGGGCCTTCAGGCAAAGGACCCGACCATTGCGGAGTTGCTGAAACCGCTGGGTTACATGACCGCCCAATACGGAAAAAACCATTTGGGCGATCTCGATGAGTTCCTGCCCACCAATCACGGTTTCGATGAATTCTTCGGCAACCTCTACCACCTGAACGCCGAGGAAGAGCCTGAATCATACCACTACCCCAAGGACCCGGAATTCCACAAGCAGTTCGGTCCTCGCGGCGTGTTGAAGACTACTGCCGACGGTAAAATTGAAGACACCGGCCCGCTCACCCGCAAGCGCATGGAAACCGCCGATGCAGAGTTCCTGGCCGGCGCCCTGGCCTTCATGGAGAAATCGGTCAAGGCAAAGAAACCGTTCTTCATCTGGCACAACTCCACCCGCATGCACGTTTGGACGCACCTTTCCCCTGAGTGGGACGGCAAAACGGGCCACGGTCTCTACGCCGACGGTATGGCGCAACACGACAACGACATCGGCAAGCTGTTGGACAAATTGGATGAACTGGGCGTTGCCGATAACACCATCGTCATCTATTCCACGGATAACGGCGCTGAAAAATTTACCTGGCCGGACGGCGGCACCATCCCCTTCCGGGGTGAGAAAGGCACCACCTGGGAAGGCGGCTTCCGCGTTCCGGCGGCGGTACGTTGGCCGGGAACCGTGAAACCGGGAACCATCATCAACGATATCTTTTCTCACGAGGACTGGCTGCCGACATTGCTGGCCGCGGCGGGCGTAAAAGACGTCAAGAAAAAACTGCTGACGGGTTACCAGGCAGGGAACAAAAACTTCAAGGTGCATCTGGACGGCTACGACCAGACAGCTCTTTTGAGCGGCAAGGGCGAGGGCGCCCGAAACGAAATCTTCTATTTCGACGCGGGCGGCAACCTGAATGCCCTGCGTTATAGAAACTGGAAGGTTCACTTCAGTTTCATGGAAGGTTCCATCAACGAAGCCTATCGAAAGACGCCCAGTTGGCCGCTGGTGGTCAACCTGCGCCAGGACCCGTTTGAGGTTTCTCCCGATTCCGCCCTGTATATCCGCTGGTACGCGGATCAAATGTGGTTGTTCGTACCCGCACAACGCTTTGTTGCCCAATTCCTGGCCACTTTCAAAGATTACCCGCCCAGCCAGCCGGTGGGTTCCTTGAGCGTAGAGAAAGTGCTCCAGAAACTACAAAACCAACCCAACAGGCAATAGTGAAACCGGGGCATAGATCCCGTCCGAAAATTGAACATTGATTACGCGGGTCGACCGATCGGGTCGACCCGTTTGTCTCAGCGGAGCGGTGTGACCGCGTAGAGCCATGTGATGGAACATGCTTTTGACCTCGGCCGGACCTGTTGAGCCGGCATCTTAGTTTCAGAAAGGGTTGGTATATCGGGATGCAACTCCCAGTGGAAGGAATTAAACCGTGATGCGGCCATTCTTTACCCCGAAGGGCGTTTTGTATGACCAGCCCCTGGTTGGGCGCGATGACACCGTCATCGCGGCCTACCTGGGGTAAAAGGGCCGTGTTCAACCCAACCCCGAAGGCGGTTGTGTACGTGATTGCCATGGGGTGAATTGGGGGCGTTATTTCAATTCCATAATTTTGTTCTTTACCGCAATGTACACAACGCCCTCCGGGGTATGCCGGAAAAAAATAAACCCGTAACCCCAGGTAGGCAGCCAAGACGGTGTCTTGTCCGCCAACCTGGGGCTTGTAGTACACAACCCCCTTCGGGGTAAAGACGGCCCCTTAAACCCTTTAAAACCAGGCATTCAACCAAGGTGGTGTCTTGCCCGCCGACCTGGGGCTTGTAGTACGCAACCCCCTTCGGGGTAAAGCCGGCCCCTTAAACCTAGCTGCCTGGTTTCAGGGGGCCGCTTGGGCCAGGATGCAACCGAAGACCGGTGTCACCAGGACCGATCGATAAAAAGCGTTCGGGTCGGTCTCCTTCAGCTTGGGGAAGTCTGTATCGAAGTCTGCGTTCGGGTCCTGCCGTATGGCCTGAGCCAAAAGCGAAAGTCCCTTTTGAAGGTATAAGTCAATCTCTTTCAGTTCACGGCTCTCTACCAGCCTCAGGGTCTTGCGGGCGCGGTCTATTCCCTTTCCATAGCTGTCGATATCCATCATGATCGGCTCCAACCGGGCCAGAAACCAGTCGGGCAGGTAGACTACGAAATAGGCGTCTTCCAGGGCAGCCCGCAAGGTTTCGATATGCCGACGATCGATAACCTCGCCCTCGCGGTAAAGGCCGATGACGGTTTTAAAAGACAGCAGCAGGCTACGCGCCGCTTCGATGGTCTCCTCGGAAAGGGCCAGGTCGGGAACGAAACCGGTCAACGCCTCCTTTTGTTGCGATGTGAGTTGTTGCCAGATATTCTTCTCCGCCTCTTGCCACAGAGCCAACAAACGGCCGCGCACCTTCAATTGTTCTGTTTTCAAGGCGACCAGGCGCTCGCGATCGGTTTCTGTGATGACGCCGTCTTTTTCGCCAATGGTCAGCGCTTCGTCCAAGAATGCCTGGCGGGAGGCCTCCAGCGCGGGCGATAAGGAACCGGCCTCCTCATAATAGTCGCGTTGCAACTCCAAGACGGCCCTCATCTGATCCGGGGTAAGCGACAGTACCTCCACCAGTTGATCGGCCGTTTGACCCAATGCCCCGGCTCGGCTTTTTTCGGTGCAAGGATCATCGGCGGTCAAGGGCAGGCTCGCCATCAAACACAAGCAAAGGATTGGCCTCACCACAAAACACCTCTCATTTCAACATCATACACCGGCGGTCATTGTAACAAAGCCGGACCGGCGCGCTTATTAGACCAAAGTAGTATGGCAGGAATGAGCGACGTTTTATTAAAATTCATACTGGTAAAGTCTAATCCGGGCCAAGCAGCGTCCTTTATCAGTCGGAGTCATCATGGTTAAGTCCACAACATTCCTGATCCTGCTTTGTTTCCTGCCCTGTTGGAGCCAGAAGCCCTTGAACCTAGCTGCTTGGTTTCATCTCTGGTTTCATCCTTTGGTTTCATCCTCCTAGATCCACAAATCACAAATCCTTGTGATCAATTTTTCTCACAGCCGAGGCGGCCTTAGGTCCCATAGTCTCAGGGAAATCCTTTGTATGTCCATTTAAATGGCTTAGCCATTGTGTCGCCATAA
>JASJCB010000164.1 GCA_030066195.1 Acidobacteriota bacterium | reverse complement strand
TGGATACGTGTCCTTTTGCGGCGGCGACGCTCTGGCTCGGGTGGACGTTTTGCGTGAGGTGAACGCCTATCGTGAGGATTTGGTGGCAGGAGAGGAACCGGAAATGTGTCATCGCATCCGCGCCCTGGGTTACCGCATTCATCACCTGGACATACCTATGACCGGGCACGATCTGGCCGTGAAGACCTTCAAGGCCTATTGGCTGCGCTGCTACCGGGCGGGTCACGCCTACGCGGAGGTCAGCCGGGTCACTAAAGGCGAGACCTTCGGCAGGGAAAGTAAACGAAACCTGATTCAGGGCGCCGCCTATATGATCATGCCGCCGCTACTGGTCCTGGCTTTCGGTTGGTGGGGCTTGGCGGTCGTTAGCGGCGGCGCCGGCCTGGTTTTGGTGCGAACGTTTCGAAGATCTCTGTGGCGTAAGGCATCGCTCATGACCACCATCGCCTACGCGATTCACAGCCATGTGTGCCAGATCCCGATCTGGTTCGGTCAGATCTTCTACTATCGCAGACGTCCAAGTCGTGCGGGGCGAATTATCGAGTACAAATAAGCTCCCGGCCCTCGACTGCCGACTGATGTCCTGAACCCACTTGCGTTCGGTGAATTTGCAATATAGGCATCAACCTCGGCGATGCGGGCTCCCACCGCTCAACTCCCGAAAATACCGTGACCGGCGATATCGCGCACCACTACGGATGCGGCCGTAAACCCAAAACTACCGGTCAGGAACCCGGCGGTGCCGTGGATTACATTGCGGTTGTCGCAGGTGAAGAACTCATTATCCCCCTGAGGACAAACGCAACGAAAGCCTTGACCGTTATCGTAAGCCAGTTCCCTGGGTTCGGAAACCGGCTCGGTGCTGAAAACGGTGGGGATGCCGAAACGCTCCTCCTTGCGACCGTATTTCTGGCGAAGAATCTTGCGAATAGAGCGCGCCAGCGGGTCGATCCGAGTTTCGGCAAGGTCGGCAACCTCGATCATGGTGGGATCGAAGCGGCCGCCGGCGCCGGCGCTGGAAACCACCTTGATTCCGCGCTCCATGCAGGTGTTCAACAAGTGCGCCTTGGCGGTGACGCTGTCAATCGCATCGATGATGTAATCCGGGTCATAGGTCAGCAGTTCTTCGCTGGTCTGGTAGTTATAGAACTTGTTGACGGGCTGGATGGTCGCCTTGGGGTTGATCTTGCGGAAGCGTTCGGCCAGGATTTCGGATTTGTATTTGCCGATGACGCCTTGAAGGGCGTGAAGTTGCCGGTTGACATTGGTGACGCACGCCTGATCGAAATCGATGATGGTCACCTTGCCCAAGCCGCTGCGAACAATCATCTCGGCGGCCCAACTGCCGACACCGCCCAGACCGATGATCATGACATGGCTTTCCATCAGTTTCTTCATTTTGGCGTCGCCCACCAGGCGCCCCATGCGGTCGAAACGCCGGTGTAGTTTATAGTTCTCCCATTGAGCGGGGTCCAGGAAGGGTAGCGCTTCGGCAACGTTGTTGTCTGTGCTCATCGGTCCAGCTCCAAAGAAAAAATGCGGGCGAGGTTATCACGGCTTGCAGCCAGGATCTCCTCGGGTTGTCTGTCGGTCAATTGTCCGATGTGTCGGGCAACGATCCATATCGACGAGGGCTCGTTGAGCGAACGGCCGAAGTCGTCGGGCGCCATATCCGGCGCATCCGATTCTACTAGAAGTTGATCCGCGGGGATACGGGGAAGCGCATTTTTCAGCTTTTTATAACCCTTTCGGCCCGCCGCGCCCCCCACGGAAACGGCCAGTCCCATGTCTATATAGGAACGGGCGACCTCATAGGTGGCGGTGAAGCCGTGGACCATACCTGACCAGGAAGAGCCCTCCTCTCGCAAAATATTCAGCACGGAACCATGGGCCCGGACCACATGCAGCACCAGGGGCATCCGATGTTCTTTAGCCATTTGCAACTGTCTTCGAAACATTTTCTCTTGAAGGAAAAACCGCTCAGGGTTCATGCGCGGACCCTTGTCCAGCCCCGTTTCGCCGAGAGCGACCGCCTGAGGAAGAATTTGTTCCAGGTAGACCAGTGCCTGCCCACAAGTGTCGCGGTCGGCTCCGTCAACAGCCCACGGATGAAGGCCGAAGCACTTGATCAGTCCGGGTATCCGCAACAATTGTTGCCGCCGCCACTCCTTTTCGTCTACGCCGCCTTGCATATAGAAAACGATGCCGGCTTCTCGGGCACGGTTCACCACTCCGTCCAAATGTTCCTGAAAACGGCTGTCGGAAAGGTGGCAATGGGCATCGACGTACATGATGGGCCTTGGTCCGATTCGATATTCCTCAAGAGCTTAGCATGCTTTTGCCGCCCATCGTACGGGAACCCCGGCAATGTCCAGGATGTCGTCAAAGTCGAAGAATTTGCAGTTTGTCAGCTGAGTATCCGACAACGAGTCGATCCTCGCTCGACAAATCAAGGAAAGCCGGCGCATAAAACAGCTAAACGACATCTTGAGGTGCGTGAGAAAGACGATTGCTCGATTGATGTTGAAAACGTTGTCGCCGCGCGCGGTGGGTCCGTTTTTCGCGTCAATAGGTTGTGCCCGAGCTCGGGGAGTCCATTTTTCAAGTCTGCAATGAATGTCCCGAGCGCGGTGATGGATATTTTTATCCTTCAGCAGGCTCGCCTTGCCCGATTGGTTGCTTTTGTTTCGGAGCTCACAGTGGTTTGACCCTGCCCGAACTTATTGAGAAGTTGCAAGATGTTTTGTTCTTCCCGGGAAGACACGAGGATCCTGTGCAAAATGTTCGTGTCTTCCCGGGATGAATCGAATATCTTATGCAAAATGTTCGTGTCTTCCCGGGATGAATCGAACTTCAAAGGGCGGATCTTTAGGCCTTCCCGGGAAGAGTTGCGTCAATTCGGGGTTGTCGAAGGCTCATGTGCGACTTTGACGGAGTCCTGCGGCAATGTCACCATGGGGCTTCGTGATATGAACGCCTTTTGGGACGCAATATCTGCCCGAACGGACCCTCAATCCTGAATTATGCCTGACAGGGTAAAGTAACCCGGGTTGCGGAAAGATAAATAATATAAGGCAGTACACCCAACTCTTCCCTCTATTGCCGACTCTGCTATCCGTGCGGTCGCATTCCCACGTTAGAGGCATTACCGATGTTGGACCTTCCCGGCTACCGTATTCTGGCTCAACTCCATGAGGGAGAAGTCACCAGGGTGTTTCGAGCACGGCGCATTCAAGATGGTGAAAAGGTCATCTTGAAAGTTCTGAAGCCCGCTTTTCCCACTGTCCTCGAGGTTGCTCGCTTTCGCTGGGAATACGAGGTGACCCGGGAGGTAGGCTACGGCGTGTTGGGCCTGGAACGCTGGGGCAACGGCCTCATCATGGTCTTGAAGGATATCGACGCCGCCGCCCTTTCTCAAATCTCTGAATGCCGTAATATGGACTTAGGAGCATTCCTTTCCCTCGCTGTTCGCATTACTCAGAGCCTGGTTGCCATTCACCGTTTGGGTTACATGCACAAGGATATCAATCCGGCCAATATCATCTGGTCCAAGAGCGGCAATACCGTGCGCATCATCGATTTCGGTCTTGCCGGCAAAATGGTTTCGGAAGTTCCCGCCTTCGTCACACCCATGCGACTGGAGGGAACACCCGCCTACATGTCACCGGAACAAACCGGCCGCTTGAACCGACCGTTGGACATGCGCACCGACCTCTACTCAATGGGAGCCACATTCTATGCGCTATTGACCGGCCTACCTCCTTTCAGCGGCAGTGACGCCCTGACTCTGGTTCACGCGCACCTGGCCCTGCGCCCCAAATTGCTCCATGAAGTGAAGCCCGAGATTCCCCCGGTGATCTCGAATGTTGTCGACAAACTACTGGCTAAGCAACCCTCGGACCGCTACCAAAGTTCATTCGGTTTATTGGCCGACCTGGGGCGCTGCTTGGATGCTTACCAACGCGGGCGAGAGTTGGAATTGGAAGCGGGCGCTCAAGACTACAGCGACAAGCTCCACATACCCGGTACCCTTTACGATCGAAAAAAGGAACAGGAACAATTGGAAGCCGTGCGGCGTGAGGTCAATAACGGCGCCGGCGCCCTGGTTTTGGTTACCGGTCCGGTGGGCATCGGCAAGACCATGCTGGTGCGCGAGATGCGCAAAACCACCGACCTCGAAAAGGGCCTCTTCATCGAGGGTCGTTATGAGGAAATGGGTCGCCCCTACCTGGGCCTGTCACGGGCATTTTCCCAACTGGCACGTATTCTGTGCAGCGATTCCGAGGACCGACGAGCCCAGTTGCGCAAGAGTCTTACCCGGGAGTTGGACGGCAGTTTACGCCTGTTGGTGGACCTGGCGCCTGAAATGGAGGCCATTTGCGGCCGGTGGCCCCCGCTTCCGGAGTTGGAACCCGGTCGGCAGGCCAATCATTTCTATGTCACCATTCAGCATTTCTTGAAGGTTATCTGCACCGCCGAACGGCCTTTGGTGATCTTCCTGGACGACTTTCACCATGCCGATGCCGCCGGTGTGAATCTGGTGCGGGACTTGATGAGTTACGGCCAGAGCTACCTGATGCTGATCCTGGCCTTTCGCGAGGACGTGTGGGAGGGCTCTCCGGCAGCAGAACTGGCCTCCAAGGCCCGTAAACATATCGTCACCGCCACCGTCCGTCCCAAACCCCTGGGGTATCGAGCCGTAAGCACCATGGTCGGAGAAACCTTAAAGCTACATACGGCTGGAATCACGGAACTTTCCGAACGCATCATGCGTTGGAGTTCGGGAAATCCCCTCTTCGTTCACGAGTCCATGGAGGCGCTTTACCGGGCTGAGGTCATCCGTTTCGATTACCGGTTGGGCCGCTGGGTCCTCAATCAACAGAAATTGGAGGATTTCCAACCGGGTCGGTCCGCGGCGGGTATACTCATCGAATCCCTGAACGAAATACCCCGGGAAACGCGAGAATTGCTGAGGGTGGGCGCCTGCCTGGGTAACACCTTTTGCCTGGACATGCCTGCCCAAATCTTGAACAGCACGGCGCGAGAATTGGGCGAACTGTTGGCGCCGGCAGTGAACGCCGGGGTGCTTAGACCCCTGGGCGATGCCTATCGAGTACTCGGCGGCCTTCCGGAAGAAGAGGCGGGAGGACACCTGGCCGTACGTTTCCGCTTTGTGCACGACCGGGTTCGTGAAGCTCTTTATGAGGAATTGGGTGATTCGGCCGAACAGCTTCACCTACAGATCGGCCGGGCCTTGCGTGCCGGCGTTGAGCAAGAGAATCACATGGAAACGGCCTACCACCTCAACCGAGCCTTGGATCGGATCGTCGACTCCGAGGAACGAACTCTTCTCGCCGGACTCGATTTGGTAGTCGCCAAAAAACTGATGTCGGAAGGCGCCTTTCAACGAGCGATCGACATTTTGCACCAGGGCTGTCTCTGTCTGACCGAGGAGACCTGGCACAAGGATTTTTCCCTGGCCTGGTCCCTTAAAAAAAATGCGGCCCGGGCCGCGTTTCTGGTCGGTCGGGAGGACGAGGGCATCCAATTGTGCTCCCAATTATTGAAAAGAACTGAAGACCCGATCGCCAGAGCCGAGATCCACGCCTTGGAAGCCGTTTACTACACGGGTTTCGGCAAATCCGAGCAGGCTATAGACTCCGCCTTGCAGGGATTGGCAGGCTTGGGCATCGCACTCACCAGGAAGGTTTCACGCTTTAGAATCTGGCTGGAGATCAAACGCATTGCACGCTTGCTGCGCCATTGCGATCCCGAACAGTTCGAAGTGACCACCGGGGAATTGACCCCGCGAATTCGAGCCTGCCTGGAGTTGACAGCCAACCTGGCTTTACCTACCTACTTCTCCCGTTACCGGAACCTCTACCTGATGGCAAGCCTTTGGCGCGCCAGGCAATGTTTTAAATACCGCGCCGCCGGCCTGTCCGCCCACGCCCTTGTTTCCTATGCGGTCATTTTGAACAATCTGGGTGAGCACAAACAAGCCGAGAAGTACGGTCAAACGGCCCTACGTCTCACCGAGCGCCCGGATCTGGCTCCCTCCAGACCCAGGGTCCTGTTTGTCTACGCGGCCATGCTGCTGCCCTGGTTCCATCATTGGAAATTCATCCGGCCCTATCTGCTGCGAGCGGCGAAGGAAGGGTTTCGCTACGGTGAATTGCTTTACGGCACCCTGGCCGCCAATTGCATCGTCATCTGGGAACCCACCATGACCCTGAAGCAACGATTGGAAGAAAGCCGCAATGCCTTGGAACATTTTCACGGCGAATCCATTATGTCCTTCAAATGGATGGCGCGCATCCTGATCCAATCCATCAAATGCCGTATGGGCCTTACCCGAGGCCGTTTTTCCCTGACCGACGCCGAGTTCGATGAAGATGAGGAAATGCGTTTTCTGGATCAGGTAAAGGACTACCACAAATACATGCTCTACGCCCAGAAGGGCAAGCTGATGTTACTGCACGGAGCCTATGACGATGCGGTGACATGGATGAGGAAGGCCAGGCGTTATTATCACGCCGTCGCCGGCACCGCTGAAGTCGTAGAGTTGGACTTTTTCGGATTCCTGGCCGAAACTCAGCGATTGGAGCCGGGATCGCCCAAATGGACCCGATCAAAACGTAAGCGCTTGAAGAAATGGCGCAAAGACATGCAGCGGTATGCATCCAGATGTCCCGTCAACTTTGCCCACAAACACATGATGATGGCTGCCGAAACGGCTCGTCTGGACAATAATCCGGATTTGGCCGAGATCTTCTACCGCGATGCGGTACAACTGGCTCATAAGAACGAGTTTCGAGCTGAAGAGGCCATGAGCAACGAACTGGCCGCGCGATTCTATATGGGTCGGAACCTGGATCACGTGGCCGCTGTATTCCTCCGTCAGGCTGACTACCTCTACGAGCGTTGGGGCGCCGCGGCCAAATGCGAACAGTTGCGCGAGGCGTACGGTAAATGGTTCGAGATCCTTCCTCACACCAGGGATCGATCCACTTATCTCCAGGCGGATTGGGCCAACAGTTTACAGCCGGCGAACCTGGACCTGGTTTCGGTGATCAAGGCCGCTCGCGCGCTTTCCGAAGAAATTGTCCTGGATCGCCTTCTATTGCGATTGATGGCCGTGGTCCGCGAAAATGCCGGGGCTCAAAAAGCGGTCCTTTGCCTGGTTTCCGAAAATCGACTGGTTATTCGCGCCGAGGCAGACGAGAAGGAGGAACGCAACCTCCCCGAAATTCCCTTGGAATCACCCGAAGCCAACGAGTTGGTTCCCCTACGCCTGCTGCGCGCTGTGACCGGAACCATGGAAACCCATGTGCCCGATCTTCAGGAACACTGCCTGCTGACTCGGGACAGCTACTTCAGTCGCAACAATCCTCGCTCGGCAGCCTGTATCCCCCTGGTCAAGCGAGCTCGGCCCGTTGGGGTGATCTACCTGGAAAACAGGCTGGTAGCGGGCGCTTTCTCCAAGCAACGCATCGAGATCTTGGAACTATTGGCCGCGGATGCGGCGGTAGCCATCGAGAACGCGCGCCTGGTGGCGGGTTTGGAAGAAGTACGCCGTTCCTTGGAAGAGAAGGTGGCCTTCCGCACTACTCAACTGACCCTACGCAATCAGGCTCTTGAAGCCAAGAACAGAGAACTGGAGGCCTTTGACGAAATCGTCAAGGACATCAACCGGCATATCGACCTGGACAATGTGTTGCAATCGGTATTGGAAATGGGCGTCAAGCTGATACCCCAGGTACAGAGGGGTAGTTTCCTGTTTTGGAACGAGAAGGAAAACCAGTTCGAGTACAGCGCCTCGGTAGGCTATTCGGCCCGGGGGATGCGCAACTTCACATTGTCGCTGGATGAGTTCCTGGAACCGGGAACGGAGGAGAACGAATCCGTGGCCGAAGGCATCTACCTGGTACACAACTTTCAGAAATGTAACCTGGCCGAACGTTTCAGCGGTACGGAGGTTCCGCAAAGTCTGATCATTATTTTCGTAGAGGTGGACAACACTCTGATCGGATTCCTATCCCTGGATAATATGGAAGATCCCAGAGGCATTGAATCCGTGGACAGGAGGCGTTTGGTTCGTTTCCGCGAGCACGTGGTCACCGCCATCGCCAAGGCGCGCCTGCTTCGGGAGGTGCAGAACCAGAAAGAAGCAATTGTTCGCGCCCAGGAGCAGATGGTAATTCAGGAAAAGATGGCTTCGCTGGGCAACATGACCGCGGGCGTAGCCCACGAAATCAACAACCCCGCCAATTTCGTAAACGGAGGCGCCCAAAACCTGGAAAGCGACCTGCACAAGTTCCGGCGCTTCATTCTCGAACTGGCCGGCGATGAAACCGACCCCGCCGTATTGGCCGCCATCGAGGACAAGCTGGCGCCTCTGCACCAGCATGTTTCGCTCATTAAAGAGGGTACCTCGCGCATCAGCCGCATTGTCCAAGACCTGCGCGCCATCACTCGTAAAGACCCCAAGGAATACCAATTGGCCGACATAACGGAAATACTCGACGCAACCGTGAATCTGGTGCGGTCCAAATATGCCGATCATGTAACTTTCGCCACCTCTATGCCCGCCGGTCTTTTCATGGAATGTCACCCGGCAGAGTTGGGTCAAGTCTTCATGAACCTGATTGTCAACGCCTGTCAGGCAATTACCTGTTCCGCCGGAAAGCGCGGAACGGTAGACATCCAAGCCCACGAGGAGGATGAGGATATCGTAGTCTGTATCCGCGATGACGGCATGGGGATGAGCGAAGAGGTACGCGAGCGCATTTTCGAACCTTTTTTCACCACGAAACCCGTGGGCATGGGTACCGGCTTGGGTATGTCCATCACTTTCGGAATCATCAAAAAACACGCGGGCAGTATCGAGGTTCGTAGCGTTGAGCATGCCTGGACCTCGATCAGCGTACACCTGCCCAAAAAACACACGGACGTAGAGGAAATCGAAATCCGGGAAATGGCTTCCGAGGTCATGGCGGAAGAAAAATGAAAATAAATTATCATTAGGTGTATCTGGGATCGCACCGGGAGCACTTATAGGGCATAAGGTGCGAATAGCACGGGCCTTCTTCTCAACCCTTGTCTTGACACTGTTCCCGAAGAAGACTCGTGTTTGGAATCGGGAGTACCGGCCAATTCCCGATTCCCGCACCCACATGTCACGGACAGCGAGATACTACGATCTCAGTCGAAAAAATGCCTTTCGAATGTCCAACCACTAGTTTGAATTTCCAACTCGTTAATATCGGGCTCCGCAAGGGGCCCCTTTTTTTTAACGATTTCCGGGTCAGGCAGCGTTGGACGGCAGGATCGATATAAACGCTAAAACCTTGCTCGGACAAAGGAACAAAGGTCCGATCGTCCCACCCACTTCGTTTTATTGGGCAACGATTTCTACTTTTTTGTTGATTTTACAACAACCAGGGACGACGAGTTAGCGTATAATAGTGGACGAGGGAAACCTCAATCCGAGGTTCATGCCACGTAAAAAGGGGCTGTCATGAAAACCTATTGATCACACACCAGCAGACAGGACCCGTTATTGATTGGATATGGATGGTTTATCGAAATGCACAAAATCTTGTTGATCGGCAGCGGTGATGTACCCGCATGGCTGGAAAACAGTAGCCAGTATGAAATAACCACCGCGGACGGGGCATGGGCCGGCATTCGGCAATTCAATCGTGACCCCCCGGATGTGGTCATCATCAGGCAAGGTTTCGAGGACGCATTGGAAACCGTGATTGCTTTCAGGGAGAGTAGACTGCCGGAAGCACGTTTTGTGGTTTTATTGAAGGGCACCGAGGAAGAGGTGGCCGGATTCCGTCGCGAGGCGGCCGTTTACGGCGTGCGCCAGGTGGCTGAATACGATGTCCCGGAATCCCGACTCAGCGGTATGATCCGTGTCGTTATGGGCAATTCCGTCTTTGCCTGAACAAAAAAAACCGCGGGAATGATTCCCGCGGCTATCGAGAATGAAACAGACATGCGTAAGAATACTTGGGGGCTTCCCAAATCTTCTTACCTGCATGGTGCCGGTAGAAGCAGGATCATCTCACCGGAATTTTAAAAAATGAGCGCTACGCGCCCGAACCACCACTTGCTATGCTGAAACATATCTTTTGGGACCGACCGGCCCGACGGGAGACCGGGGGACCTGGCGGCGGCATGCCGTACCCCGACTCCCGATTGTCAACCGATTGGTTAAATATCTTTCCAAGATCATCTTCTTCCATCTTTCTATTGCCAGAAGAATGCAGCCGGCGTAATGTTATCGATTTGGTGCTGCTTTGCAATGTTTGATATGGGAGGTGCCCCATGACTGACGCCCTTTTGTCTTCCTCCAGAGAACGCTATGAGGCCTTCAAGGCGCGTAACCTGAGCCTGGATATGACCCGTGGTAAACCCGGACCCGAACAGTTGGATCTGTCTGACGCCATGTTGACCCTTGTCAATGAAACCAACTATAAGGACGACGGCACCGATTGCCGTAACTATGGTGTTTTAGCAGGCCTGCCCGACGCCCGGCAATTTTTTGCCGAATATATGGGCGTGCAATCGAATGAAGTGATTGTGGGCGGCAACGCCAGCCTGAACCTGATGTATGATGCAGTGGTTCGCGCCATGCTCCACGGCGTACCCGGCGGCAGCCGTCCCTGGAGCAGGGACTCGGTTAAATTCCTCTGCCCCTCGCCCGGTTATGACCGCCACTTCAACATCTGTCAGAACATGGGTATCGAGATGATCACCGTCGGGATGGACGACAACGGCCCTGATATGGACATCGTCGAACGACTGGCCGGCGAAGATGAAACCGTCAAGGGTATCTGGTGCGTCCCGCGTTACAGCAACCCAACCGGGATCACCTATAGCGACGAGGTGGTCGACAGACTGGCCGCCATGAAGACCCGGTCTTCCGATTTCCGTATCTTTTGGGACAACGCCTACAACGAACACCACCTGACCGATGATCCCCAACCGCTGAAGAACATCCTAACCGCCTGCCGCGAGGCCGGTCATGCCGAGCGCGTGCTCATGTTCGGCTCCACCTCCAAAATAACCTTCGCCGGCGCCGGTGTCTCCGTGATAGCTGCCGACAAAGTCAACATCGACGATGCCCTGGGCCACCTTTTCAACCAGACCATCGGTTTCGACAAGCTGAACCAGTTGCGGCACCTGCGTTTCTTCGGCAATGTCGACGGCTTGCGGGCACATATGCGCAAACACGCGGCCATCCTGAAACCCAAGTTCGATATGGTGGAAACGGTGTTGACGCGCGAATTGGGCGGCCTTGACATGGCGACCTGGACCAACCCTAAGGGCGGCTACTTCGTTTCTTTGGATACGCAAACCGGATTGGCCCGCAAGGTCGTCGCCCTGGCTGATGAGGCCGGTGTCAAGCTGACCGGGGCCGGCGCTACCTTCCCCTACAACAAGGACCCGGACAATTGCAACATTCGCCTGGCTCCGTCCTTCCCCAGCCTGGGCGATATTGAACTGGCCATGGAAGTGGTTTGCGTCTGCGTCAAAATAGCCGCTTTGGAAGCCTGATCACCCCGGGCGTACCCGGCTTGTGTTAAGCTGGATACGCCCGATATTTGGTTTGCAGAGGGAAAACCCTTGATCTTGCTGTTAATTTGGACACTGACCCAACAGAAACCCGAGCAAAAACCCGATCCTCCAAAATCTATCGATCTGGCCGGAACCTGGGTGGTTGACAAAAAAGCCCTGCTGGAAGCCACCCTCATCCGCATGACAAGGGAATTGGGCAAGGCGCTCACCGAGGAAGAACGCAAGCTGGTGTCGGCTGATGTGGAAAAAACCGATATCAGCTTCGAACTGAAAGCGGATCAAAAGGCCGTCTATAAAATAGACATGGGTGACGGCAGCCGGCCCATCGACGGCTACGGTAATTGGGAAATCCAGGGCGCCACGGTCAACCTGATCATCCGTTACAAGTGGGGACTGCGCCTTGAACCGGCCCAACGTATCACGGGCATTTATCACGAGGGAATGATCAGAATGGCCCTGGCCCGCGGCATGCCGGATATCACACTGAAGAAAAAATAGCCTGCCGCCCTCCATCCGCGAAAAACTTTCTTTAAAAAAATTTCGGCTGAAAAAAAACTGTTTGCGTCTGATCATGATGTAACAACAAGCTGCCGATATGACCGGTGCCGTGTAGTTCTATCCGGTGTCGGCTGAAGCAGCGGTATTTTATGTTTGGACCGAGGGCGCCCCCGGTGCGCCTCGGCCTGTCTTTCTCGGAGTGTGTCATGAACAAAGTTGCGGTAATCATACTATTACTTGTCTCAGGTGTCGGCATGGGTTGGACGCAGAACCCTTTTGAACCTGAGCGGGGTGAATACAATGCCCCCTATGTCCCCGAAACCATTGAGAAAACATTGATCGAAGCGAATGATGAAACCCAGGCTGCATCTATGCTGCGTGAGGCCCTGGTCGAAACCGCCGCGGTGACCGGCCTGAAGCTCAACAGCATATCGAATCGTAAAACCAAAGTCCTCGACGAGGATACCGGCCTGATGGAGCTGCGCATTTACTTAGGCTACGATGCCAACCTGGATAATCTGCTCGCCTTCTTTGAAGGCTTGGCTATGCACGATTTGGAATTCACCGTGGATACCCTCAATGTCTCCGCGAGACGCCGGCCCCGCACGGTCGGCAAGGGTGATGCGGCTGAGCATACAAGTCGCCCGCCTTTGAACGGCAACTGCGTCTTGAGCGCGCTTTACGATCCCCAAGGCGTTCATGCGCCCTGGCCGAAAGGGTACGAGCGGCGCTTCAGCTTGCAGGGTTTGCCCGTCCGCATCATTTGGGAACTAGGCCGCAACCTGGAGGCGGATACCTACCTGACCAACCTTCAAATCAAAAAGGGCAGCATGCTCCAACTCCAAGGAAAATCGGAGTGTGTAGACGGCCTACTTCAAGCTCTGAAGGGTATAGATCTGTTTACAGATTTTGAGGATGGGGCCACGGGACTGTCCAAACGGCCCGATCGCTTCCTATTCAAAATGAAGTTGACTGAAGAACTCTGAAACTTGCTCTTTGCGTCCGGCGAACCCGGGTGGGTCCGCGGAACCGGCAGGGGACCTCTTCCAAACAATCCCCTGACTCCTCAACGGCGCTCCTGCCGGTTCCGCGGGCCCACCCGGGTTTTTTAATTTGAACATGGTTAACCGCGTTATCTCGAAATAAACAGGCAAATAAGCTGCTCAAAATCGTTATTTGCTTGCCCCGCAATGAATGGGTAGTGTAAGTATTTAGTGAGAAATAGGGTGTCTCACTACAACTTGCGGAGGAAGATTTTGAGTACGGTAGCAATGCCTGCTGAAGAGCGGCGGGCAAAATATGCGTCCCAGATCGACGAGTTCATGGACTGGGTTCGCGATCGCAATCCTGGCGAGGCAGAGTTTCACCAGGCGGTTGAAGAATTTGCAGCCGATATTGTCCCCTACGTTGCCGAAAACGCCAGGTACAGCGACCATAACCTGCTGCAACGCATAACCGAACCCGATCGGGTGGTCATTTTCCGGGTCTGTTGGGAGGACGACCAGGGAACGGCCCAGGTGAATCGCGGCTATCGCGTGCAGTTCAACAATGCCATCGGACCCTACAAGGGCGGGATGCGTTTTCACCCCTCGGTGAACCTGAGCATCCTCAAGTTCCTGGGGTTCGAGCAAATTTTCAAGAACAGCTTGACCACGTTGCCCATGGGCGGCGGCAAAGGCGGCAGCAACTTCGATCCCAAGGGCAAATCGGATGCCGAAGTGATGCGCTTTTGCCAGGCGTTGATGTCGGAACTGGCGCGTCACATCGGTAACTATCGCGATGTGCCCGCTGGTGATATCGGCGTGGGCGCCCGCGAGGTGGGTTACCTGTTCGGTCAATACAAGCGTATCAGCGCCAACTTCCAGGCCGGTGTGATCACGGGCAAAGGCCTGCAATACGGCGGCAGCCTCATTCGTACCGAGGCCACCGGTTATGGCTGTGTCTATTTCGTGGCCGAGGCGTTGGCTTATATCGGCGACGAGTTGGCGGGTAAGACCTGCCTGGTTTCAGGTTCCGGGAACGTGGCCCAGTACACCACCGAAAAGGTGATCGACCTGGGCGGCAAGGTGGTGACCTTGTCCGATTCATCGGGTTATATCTATGACCCCGACGGTATCGACCGTGAGAAACTGGCCTATGTGATCGATCTGAAAACCGTTCGCCGCGGCCGCATCCACGAATATGTCGAAAAGTACCCGAATGCTACCTTCTATCCCGGCGAGAAACCCTGGGGAGTCCCGTGCGACGTGGCTTTCCCCAGCGCCACCCAAAACGAGATCGATGCCGATGACGCGCAAAAACTGGTTGAAGGCGGTTGTAAGGTGGTTGCCGAGGGCGCCAATATGCCCACTACCTTGGAAGGCGCCGCAATCTTCCAGGCGAATAACGTCATCTTCCTGCCGGCCAAGGCGGCCAACGCCGGCGGGGTGGCAGTATCCGGTTTGGAAATGTCCCAAAACAGCATCCGGAGGCCCTGGTCTCGCGAGGAAGTAGACCGGCGGCTGCGCGATATCATGCGCAATATCCACGAGCAATGCGTGCACTACGGCAGTGGGGACGGCAGCAGTTCGGTCGATTATGTCCACGGCGCCAATGTCGGCGGCTTTATCAAGGTTGCCGATGCCATGCTTGCCTACGGCATTGTGTAATCTCAAATACCATCTTTCTCATAACGATGCGGGTTTCCTTGGGAGACCCGCATTTTTATTTTTAAAAAACGGTACGTTCGTTTCTGTTGCTAAAACCGCTGATAGCAAGACTTCGCTGGTTTCCGGCAATTTTTAATAATCCATAGAATTTCTCCTTCCGACAAGACACTCAGGATGAAAAGTCCCAACTCCCCTCATTTCAAATCAGTTGGGAGGTTCCAAATGTGTTCTATATTGATCGTAGAAGACGATGCGGACGGACGCGAATCATTGACTGAAATATTGCAGTGCGCCGGTTATGATGTTCACTCCGCGCAGAACGGTCGTCAGGCCTTGGATCATATTCATCATTGTCCGCCGCGACTGATCATTACCGACATGGCCATGCCTGTCATGGACGGCATCAACCTGATGCGGGAATTACGGGAAATGGAAGACGGTGCGGAAAGACCCAAGGTGATTGCCATCAGCGCTCGCCGCAAGGTTCTTCTGGAAACCGCACGCGCACTGGGCGCGGATCAAACCTACGCCAAACCCATCTCCTGTTTCCGCCTGTTGCGTGACGTGCGCTCGCTGATGGATAACCGTCCATTGAGGAAAATGTATGTAGCCCGATAATTATAAACTATATTTCACGAACCGTTTACTCGACCCCCTGATCGTCGTCTCCGCCATGCGCGGTGTTGTCAAGGTATTGCCTTTTTTACTTTTGGCAAAGGAAATGCTTGCGCGCCGGCCCGGCTCCGGGCAAACTGATAAGCATGGAAAGGGGACTGTACGCCTACCACCGCGAAGCACCACTTGAAGAACAGCATGGGCGCCTTAGAGGCCACATAATCATAGTCTGCCTTATGCTTTTGGCTATCTGGACCGTCAAAATGGCGGAGACCTGGTGGGATGCCTCGTTCACCCACTTCGGGATGTTTCCGCGGGATTGGAAACATTTGTACGGTATTGTCACCATGCCTTTCCTGCATAAGGACTTCGGACATCTGTACGCCAATTCGTTCGGCGTCTTTGTATTGACCATGGCCTTGTTCCAATTTTACGAAAAGGTTGCCTGGCGAGTGATCCTACATTCGGTATTATGGGGTGGTGTCATGGTTTGGATCATTGCGCGACCGGCCTATCACATCGGCGCCAGCGGCTTGATCTATAGTCTGACTGCTTTTTTGTTTCTTTCCGGCATCCTGCGTCGTGACCGGGCTTCCGTGGGCGTAATGCTGATCGTGGCCTTTCTTTACGGCGGCGCTATTTGGGGCGTGTTCCCCATTCATCCGGGCATTTCCTGGGAAGGCCATCTTTGCGGCGCTATAGTCGGGTGCCTGCTGGCCGTCCGCTACCGCCGAGTGGACCCTCCACCTCGTGACGAGTCGGAGGATGAGGACGAAGTAGATGTTCGCATTGATCCGGACGAGGTGGACGATGTGTACCAAGACTCCTATGCACGCGTAGACGAAGATGATGATGATCATTTTCGCGATCAAATGTACCGGCGGGGTTACCGGTGACAATGAGGGAGAGATCCCATGAGCAGTGAAGAAAATACACCGAAAGGGGGCCTGTGGGCCTATTACATGGGTCGGTTCTACGCCCTCACCCTCACCGAGGCCAACCGTCATATGGATCATGTCACCTGGTTCTACGAGATCGGTCTGCCCGATTACGGCAATGAATTCGATCGGGTCCTCAGGGGCCGAATGCTCTGGGATTGGCATATGGACTACTATGTGCTCAGTTTTTACGGCTCGCGCATGATTCCCAACAACGTCTATGAAATGGTCACCCGCGAATTCAATCCGGAGGGCCTGAAGGTTGTTGAACGTCCCGTCAGCCAAAATTGGGTCTAGCAAGCATACTTCAGTTCCGGGATTTCCCAAGCCTGTGTTTTTTTGATGTCCGGCTAGGTTCAGTAAATTTTTCAAAATCTTCTAAAGTGACGAGGAGCTGGAAACGATAAGGATCAAGAGGTCTATGTGCCGCATGCCATATTTGTTTATGCAAGCAAATTTATTTGGCGAAAAGCGGCATCCCAAAGGGAAAAACCAGGCGTCCACGGGCTTGGGATGGTAGGCCTATACACCGTTAGCTCTTTTCTTCAAAGGGAATAAGAGCCGGTTGCCCACGGTTATCTTTGTGGTACCGTTTACGAGGGAAGTTTAGTCAGTCTTCGGATATATGGTGATTATTTGTTGATTAGGATCACTATTTCGACTATTCTTACATTGTAAAAACCGGCATGCATGCAATTTCCGTTGCATGAATGCAATACGGGGTTTTAAAATTAATTACATCTATGTATGCATCTACTGATTATAAATAATCTATGCAAAATAAATTGCACCACAACAGTCGCAAGGAGCTAACCATTGAAGCAAGCAGCCTGGATTATCCTGGCCCTGGGTATCGTTGCAACCGGTATCCTGTGGGACCTCTCCCCAAAATCGGACTTACCTCCACCCACTACCCAACCTTACATCCTACAAGCAGCATCAACGGAATTGGCCGCTGAGGCCGTTCATAAAGCCAGCGGCCTTGTTACACATCGCCTCGGCATCATCGATTCAGTAGGGGCCGAATTGACCCCCGATCAGTTCCTGGAGCTTTCCCATACAAAAGGCCTTATTCTCCATGAGGACCACACGCTTAAATCCAGCAGCATTGTCGCCGGTGTTCGCGGCGACGACGAACTGGACATCGACAGCAAAAGCGTCGAGTGGACCATCACCAATTTCGGCGACAAGAAGGTTTCTATCGACAGCCTGCTGATCGAATGGCCCGCGGCCAACGGTAAACTGAAGCGCGTCCTTTTGGATGGAGAAAAAATCTATACCAAAAACCTGAACCCTTCCAAAGCGTTGATCGACAGCGGCTGGAAGGGCAATAAATCGGACCGGACCCTGAAATCCGGCGCTACCAAGACATTGACTTTGGAATTCCAAAAGAAGGCGAAAACCCGTGAGGCCGACTATCAGATGGGCCTTAATTTCAACAAGGGTTTCGCGGTCTCCTGGCCGGTTCTACTTCTGGAAGACCCGGATACGGTTTTGGAAACTTACTATCCCTCACAGATCGGCGCGGCCCGCCTGCATAGCGAAGGCATTACCGGCGCCGGTGTTACCGTTGCCTTCATCGACTCCGGTTTGAACAGCGCCGCGGTGGACCTCCATTACAACTCTGAGGGTGAATGGCGTACCCTGGCTGCTTACGACGCCATTGCCGATGCGGTCAATGAAGACTTGGAGGAATCCGGCTACAGCGATGACAACCAGGGTCACGGCACTCACCTGCAAAGCGTGGCGCTGTCGGCCCGACAAGACTTTGCCAACGGGATCGGCTATAACGGCATTGCGCCTGGTGCCGACCTGGTTTCCGTGAAGGCATTCGAAAACGGCGAGGGCACTTATCTCGACGTTCTGCGAGGCCTGGATTACGTGGTCAGAAACAAGGATCGTTTCAATATTCGCGTTTTAAACCTGTCCTTCAGTGCAAAACCCCGCTCCTACTACTGGGACGATCCCGTCAACCAGGCCGTCATGAAGGTTTGGCAGGCGGGCATCGTGGTGGTGACCTCGGCCGGTAACACCGGTCCCGAACCCATGACCGTGGGCGTTCCCGGCAACCTGCCCTATGTGATCACCGTGGGCGCCATGACCGATAACTTTACACCGGATGATCCCAGTGACGACTACCTGCCCTCGTTCTCCTCTTCCGGTCCTACTCATGAGGGCTTCCTCAAGCCGGAACTGGTTGCACCCGGCGGTCATCTACTGGGCCTGATGGGTGAACAGTCCATGATTGCCCAAAAGTACAGTCAGTACTACAAAACCTATCCCTACTATGAAGTATCGGGCACTTCTCAAGCCTCGGCACTGGTTGCGGGCGCCGTCGCCCTGATGCTGGAAGCCGATCCTTCACTCACGCCTGACGAGGTGAAATGCCGTCTGACCAGTTCAACCCGGGTGGGTGCGCTGTCGGATGATACTCTGGCCTACAGCATCTTCCAACAGGGCACCGGCATGATCAATGTCCATCGGGCCGTTTCCAACGCCCGCAGCGAGTGCTTCGATTCCACGAAGTATATCGTCAACGATCTGACCGGCGACCAGCACTTCGGCGGACCGGTTTCCATCAACAAAGACGGTGAATTCTACATTCGCGGCCTGGAAGGCTTCGAATGGGACGGCACCTACACCGCGGTGGACGGCGCGATCTGGGGCGACTATACGGCCTGGGAAGACTTCCTCATCTGGGAGGACTTCTTGATCTGGGAGGACTTCCTCATTTGGGAGGACTTCCTGATCTGGGAAGACCAGTACCTGTGGGGCGACTTCCTGATCTGGGAAGACTTTCTCATCTGGGAGGACTTCTTGATCTGGGAGGACTTCCTGATCTGGGAAGACGTGCGTTCCAGTGCCATTTCAACCGACCGGCCCACGGCCATCAACCGTTGGGTAAAACCGCGTTAAGCACTTTGCAACATACACCCTTGGGCTCGGCATCCACATGCCGAGCCTTTTTCTTTGTGTGCCCGGCCGCTACTGAGTTCCTTTTGCTTTATTCCTCGCCAAGCCACTCCAATCCTTCGTAGACCTCATCGAGAGGGAGCTTTAGTGACAGCGGCGGAATGGTCAGGGAGGCGTTTTCCCCGATAGTTTCCAAAAAAGCCCATCTGTCCTTCTCTCGGGTGAACATCTCGATCTTTCGTTCCTCTTGACTGATCAACAGGTAGGCTTCCAAACTTGGGATGAGTCGATAGTGCGCGAACTTCTTGCCTCGATCATAAGCCTCCGTGGAAGCGGACAGGGTTTCCATAATGACCGACGGATTGGTAACGGTATCGGGTTGGTCGCCGGTAAACTCCGGCTGCCGGCACACAATCATAATATCGGGATAGGTATAGAGGCCGTTGTCAAGCACCTTCAATCGCATGTCACCGGTAAACGGACGGCAGGGCCCGCCCCTTAAGCTGTTGCGCAGAAAAGAAAAAACATTTCCGGTGATGATGTTGTGCCGAGCGCTCGCGCCGGTCATGGCAAAAATCTCGCCGTTATAGAACTCATGTTTGACTTCAGACTGACGTTCCCTATGCAAGTATTCTGATTCAGATAACAAGTTCTTGGGCGAAGTGCTCATGACTGCCTCCCGATAGTTGGTTCCTATTTTAGCGCTTAGTCTTCCCAGCTTGCCAGGGATTCTGTTTTCCTTACGATCATACGGCCTTAAAACAATCGGCCCAGCAGGTCCGAGAACTTGACGACCAGCCAGATCAGGCCGAGGACCAGGGCCAGTTTGATCAACAGGATCAGCACCAATGCGATGCGGATCAGCCAGTTTAACGAGCGGGTTTTGAACGATTTGCCGTCGAACCAGGTGATACGTAGGAGGCCGCGCATGCTTTTGGCTTTTTTTCTCAGCTCTCGGAACTTAAGTGGTTTGATGCGCTTCTTCAGCCCGCTGTTCCAGTTTTCGAAGGTGGGGAAGAGATCGCGTTCGCAGGTCTTTTGGAGTTCCGGCCAGGCGGCTCTTTCAATAGCAAGATCGTCTCGCTCCGCGCCGGCTTCTTCCCGAGCGCCGATCAACTCCTTGCTTTGGCGGCGATAGGGCTCGCGTAGTTTGTCGATCATACTCATCTTATTTCATCCCTATCGCTTGCTTCAGTTGCTCTTTCAGTTCCTGATGCGTGGTGCCCAGTTCACGTATGGTTCGGGCCACCTTGCCGATCATGGCCCGACGCACCTTGTAGGCGTGGCTCAGTTCACGTTCCACCTGCTCTTCCAGGCGTATCAGGTATCGGGCTACCTCCTGGCGCTGGTCTTCCGTTTCATCCAACAGTTCCCGGCCGCGTTCCGCGGTTTCCCGCGTTTCTTCCTTCAGCACCGTCAGTTGTTCCAGGTAGTCATGGTATTCCTTGATCTTGACCGTGGTCTGGTGCGTCTCCGCTACCAGGTGATTGAACTCCTCCGTGATGACCGAGGTCAGTTCGTCCAGGCGTTCCGCCACGTGTTGGTTTGTCTCCTGCAACAGCTCGTCGAACTTGATTCGCGCCAGTTGAGCGTCCGCCTTCAAACCGCGAATCATACGGCTTCTGGTAACGTCTGACGCCATCTCGCGCACGAATTTCTCAAGGCCCATAGCGTCTGCCACGCTCAAGTGATCGTTGATCCAACCCAACCGAGCACGTAGCGGAGCCAGCGCCTTGCGGTCCAATACTGTAATGTGAATGGGCGCACCCGCTTCGGGGGCGCCGTCGAAGATGTAGATGGGTTTTTCAGGGACGGCCACCGTCTCGCCGCGACCCGCGAACCAGCTGTCCATAGTTTCGCGCATATAGGTGTCCATGCTTTCCACGTCCCAGCCGTGCATGGTGGGGAACAAGGCGCAGCCTTCCGGCACAAAAATCAGGCATTCATTGCCCTGGCCGTGATAATAACGCGCCCAGAAGGGGTCCAACTGAAAACGCATGGCGCCGCCCTCCAGGTGCTCCCACAGAGGCAGCGGGTCCATTTCGTTGAAGACGGTGTCTTCCGGCTCTACCATTATATAGTGATAGCCGGCGCCCGCCTCTGCCTTCGGTTCGCCACCGGTTACATTGGGATGACTTTGGAAACCGTACAGCGGATAACCTTCGCGCAGAACTTTCATCGGGAAGCCGCGCACCACATCGGCCAGGGCCGGTAATTGCTGCTGACTGAAACGCAATAGCTTGGGGCGTGGCATGGAAATGCTGTCCAGGTAGGCAATGCGGTAGTCCAACTCTGCCTGGCGTTCCAAAAGACGGGTTCGCTCGATCTCGGCGGCTTCCTCGAAGCGGGTTCGTCGTAATTCCAAGCTGTAGCCGATACGCGGTTGCACCCTGCCCAACGCGGACCGAAGGTTGCTCAGCGCGGCATCGCTGTTCACCATGGTGCGGAAATGAACGCGGGTGGTGTCCGGCGCCTCTGGGGCCAGAAGCGATTGACTCTGAAAAGCCAGGCGACCGAGGTAAAGAATTTCGTAACCGCTGACCGCCCCGTCCTGATCCAATTGGGGGTCGATTGCGGTAAACAGGCCCTGATTGACTATGTCGCCCGTAACCTGTAACAGTTGCGGCATGGCCAGGAGGATGCGGCAGAAGGCATCCAAGGCGGTTTCCCCGGCGTGACAATCCGGCGGCAGGAAAAGGGCCAGTTCGTTGACCCGGCGGCAGGTCAAGAGCCGGGCCGACGGCACACGGTCGCCCGCGATCAGGCTTTGCAAGGACGACAGCCGCTCGGCATCGTCGCGCATGTGGAAGATATAGGCCGTACCGCCCGCGTATTCGCCGCCGGCGACACGAGTGTGAGTGGCGTGGAAGCGAAGGTCCTCGAATAGTTCGGCAACCTCCTCCGTCGACATGTCGCGCACAACTAAAAGGAACTCGCCCCGGGCCACGGTTTCGAAATCCTCGTCGCCCGCCTCGCTGTTGAGGATCAACCAAACCAGGCCGGAGGCAGGGTCCATCCCCCCCGCCTCGGGTCCCCGGCGCGGCTCCCCGCCGGTCAGTTCGCGATACCGGTTCGCGAGCCGATCCAGGTGATGCCGGTGCTCTTTGGCATCAGGGACCAAACGGGTGTCGACACTTTCCGGGATGACCAGCGAGGCCGTGTTGCCGAAGGCGCTTTGAACCGCATCAATGGTCATGCCTTGCAGCCAGGAGGCCATACCTTGTGTGCAGGCTTCCGCCAACAGTTGCAACGCGACGTCAGGAGCCAGTTGATCCATGATGATGTATTGCTCAGCCACGCCAGATCTCCTTGATCCATTGATTCATCCAGGCCTGCACCAAACGACCGGCCATATCCCGCGCCCCCATTTCCGCGTCCGTGGGGGTAAACAGCGATCGCCCTCTACCGCCGCGTGTCTCGAAGATCCATTCGTCCGTCGGGTTAACGGTCTCGGGAATCCACATAATGCTAACATGGTGTCCGCCGCCGCGGCCCAAGCCCAACCCCGCGATGAAGGAACCCAGGTCGGCCGCATGTCCCGGCGTGCGCATGCCGATGGGCAGGAAGGCCAGTACGTGTACAAAAGAGTATTCGCGTACGCTGATGTGGCTCGGATCGCGTCGGTTGGTGCCCGTGCGGTCCGTGTCGTCGGTGCGCCACTTCAAGTGTTCCTTTTGCGCGTGCCAGGCCGAGAAGGCCCAGTGCTTCAGGTGTTCCAGGTCGGACTGCTCCAGCATTTCGGGGTTGGGCGGCAGTTGAGTGGATTTCTGGTGTGTGTCCAGGAAAGCCGGCAGCCAGCCCAGCGCGGTGATGAACTCGCGGCGCAAGGCCTCTGACGGCGGGCCGTCGGGGATATTGGCGAACGACGGCATGTCTTTCAAAAGAAAAGCGCTCTGGCGCGTGCCGCCGTAGGGTGAACCTTCGCTCCAGCGGAATTCACTGCGATTCATGCCGCTTCGGCGCAGCATGAGGCCCAGGTGCAGCATGCTTTCGAACCAGCAGGCCTTGACGAAATCGCTGACCAGGTCGCGCGCCGTCGTCACCGGCAGCAGGGCGCCAAGCAGTACGTCGCGCAGTTTCTCGCGCTTGGGCTGGCGCTGCATGGCGAAGAAACCGGTGTTGGCAATACGGTCGGCCAGAATGATATCCGGATTGATGAATTCAGATAAGAGAATGCCGTCCAGATCCTCGGCGCGACGCGTGATCTGGATGCCGTCGATGCCGCCTTCCTTGCGGTTTCGCATCTCGCGGTGTTTGGAGGCTGAAGTCATCAACCGTCGCCGCTGCAAGCGTTTGCGAATGTCCAATTTGCCGGTGCGCAGACGCAACAGCATGGCCAGCGTAGTCGGGTCTGTCTCCGGCAACGGCGAGATCCCGCCCGCCTGGTTTTGAATTTTGCGTGAGAAGCCGGCGAGGGTCAGCGCGGTATCCTGCCAAAACAGCCCCGCGCCTTCTTCATAGGATGCGGCCAGGCGGATGAGGGTATCGGCCAGGGCCTCGGTATAGGCATGGTAATGAGTCGTGTCGATGTCCGAATCGGTCTCTTCCTCACAGAACAACAGGCAGGCGCCCATGGATCGGCAGGCTCGATCCACCAGCGGCATGGCCAGTCGGGTGACGCAGTACATGGGGTTGGCGTTGAACACCAGACCGTAGCGGGAACGGCTCCCCCCGTTGCGGCTGCGACTGGGATCGGCGACCAGTTCTTCCTGGAGGCGGGCAAAGACATGGCCCCAGACGCCGGCCTCGGCTTGTTTCTGGGGTTCCAGCACCGCCACGGCCAGATCGGCGGCCAAACCCGGCGAAATGCCCAGGTGACGGTTGTGCATGGTCTCCACCACCGCACGGGCAAAGCGGGCCTCGCGAGGCGCCAATGTTTCCGTCGCCCGATCCAATTCTGCCTGCCAGATCTTGGGACTGACCAGCGATACCTTGAATTCCCGCTTTTTGCTCAACGCAGAACCACCCGCCTCATCTTCTGCACGGCTTCCTCGTCCGAACGGTCCAGGAAGTAACGCGGTAATAGTTGCAGTTCGTTTTCACGCATGCGGATTTGTTCGAAATCACCCTCGCGCACGGCCTCGTAGAGCCGATGGACCAGCATTACGTAACTCAGCTTAACCAGGCGCCGGTTGCTCATCTGCGAAAGATCGTACTGACGGGCGTGTTGCACCATCTGAGCCATGGCGCTGAAGAAGGGTGCGTCGATTTGCGGCGTCAATTGGCCTTGTGAGGTCAGTTCGCGAACGGCGTTGCGGAAGGTCTCCATGCGCGTCAACATGCCGTCCAATTCGGAGGGCCGTTTTTTACGGCCGAAAGTCTCTACCCATCCGGCGCGGAGCAAGGCGCCCACGGGTTCCACGTGCGCTTCCACATTCTCGATGGGGCAGCGCAGGACGAAACGGTCGAAGACGGCGCGCAGGTCGGAGGTCTCGGGGATCTGGTTGGTGGCGGCGAACAGGCATTGCATGGCCACCGGCTTGCGCACGCCGCGATCGTGGAAGATGCGCTCGTTGATAAAGGCCAGAATACTGTTGAGGATGGCGCTGGACCCGTTGAAAACCTCGTCCAGGTAGACCACGCGGGCGTTTTGCATCATGCCCTTATCCTCACGCTCCAGGCGGTTGGCGCGGGCGGCGGCTATATTGTAGAAGCCGAATAACTCGCCGGGTTCGGTGAACGGCGTCAGCAGGTACTCGAAGTAATCGGGATGATCGCTGCCCAGGTTCTCCTCGTCGATCAGGCCGATCAAGCCGCAGAAGGCGCGGATCAATTTGGACTTGGCGGTTCCCGGCGGTCCGATCAACAGCAGCGGTTCACCGCTGGCCACGCTGAGGATGAGGCAGCGAATGGGCTCCTGCAAGCCTGAGAAACGCGCGTTCAGCATCTCTTCCACGCGGGCAAGATCTTGGAAGATGGATTGATTGGCCCGAGCCAGCTTGCCGAGGATGTCAGGATTGAACATGATCGGCCTCCTCGGGTACAGATTGAATGTCCTGCATGGATAACCTCTTGTTGCGTTTGAATCTCTTGAAATATGATGTGAATTTGCGGGAAAAACGAGTAAACGGGCCGGGCGTCAGGGCAAGGGGCGTAACCGGTTCGTCGGGTGGTATCTCGTACCATTTCGCCCAAACGGGGATCTGCCGATCGGGGGCCGCCAATTGGGGGATGTCCAACGGCGTGGGTTCATCCAGTCGGTAGAGCAGATGAGCCAGGGGCAGGTAGGGTAACCTGATCACTGCCTCACGAACGGCGCGTGAACATTTGAAGACCGCATGGGGGTCAATAGCAAGGTGCCTGGCGATCAACCACTGATCCCAAAACCCGGCCCAATGTTCGCCGTCCAGCGCACTGGCCTCAGCCACCTTTTTCAGACGTTTCAGGTCGCGGATCAGTCTGCGCCGGTTGGCGGAAAATCGGTCCTTCAGGCTTTGTTTCGGAGTACGAGTGAGTACGATCAGCAGCCAGAAGGTGCGATTGTCAAAACGCGGCTCGGGGATTTCACCCAGTTGAAACACGGCCGAATCGCGTAGGTGATCGCCGATACGCTTGCCGCTTTGCATGCGGAAGCGGGGCTCGGCCCAAGCGGTTTCGGCCACCAGCGCCCACATCTCGGCGGGCATCAGCCAGGTCTCGCTGAGGCGCGCCGCCAGACGCTCTTCCAAAAGCAATCGTCGGGCGCGAGGCGTAATGCGAGCGGCCACGGCGTGGCGTACGATGTTGCGATAGCCCTCACGCACCGAGGCCGCCTCGCCGACAAGCCTGCGATGCAACGGCGGCGCGGTGACCTTCAGCAAGCGGCGGGAGGCGCGCACCGTGCGACGCCACAGGAAGACCAGGCGGTCCATGGTGCTGAAAGAGCGCAGTTGGGTAAGCGGCGTGCCGCTTTTCTCCACAAACACCTTGTTGGCGCCCAAGCCTTGCAGCGAGGCCAGGTCCGGCTCGCCGTGACCCTCCAAGGCCCGTTCCAGCAGGCGCGTGGCCAGGATGCTCAGGGCGCGGGCGGTCTGAGTGAGCGGCAGACCGGTGAAATCGAAACCGGAGCGGACCCCGGGCGCCTTGGGACGCGGGCCGTTCATGGGTCGAACCTGCGCACGCCGAAAGCAATCAGGTAGGCGGTCAACGCGACTACCAACAACGGCGGCCAGAGCGGATTGCCCTGACTGATAACTGGGTTTCTGCGGAACAAAGGGGCTCCTTCGGCCGGATTGAATAGCCCGCCGCCCATATTGGCGACGGCGCGGAGCAACGGCTCATTTGTACCATAACTAAAGGCCTCTCCACCAAGGTTGGCGGTCACCAGGCCGCTTCTGGGGATTAAAAAGGGAATGCGCTGGGTTCGACTAAGGGCGTCGGGACCCACCTCCTTCAAATGTAATACGGCTTTTTGGGTGGCGTCGGTGCGCGGAATGCGAACGCGGCCGCTGAAGCTGCCGGGAGCCAGGTCGTCGGGACGCATGGCGATACCCAAGGGAGTACTGCCGGCGATCTCGATGTCTGCCCCTAGACTCTCGATACGCGGTAACTTGCCGTCTTTTACCAACAGGTCGATTTCCAATTCCAGGGTCTCGCCGCGATCGGTGATCTTGAAGTCATAGCGATCACGGGCCGTGTAGGCCAGCAACCTGCTGATCCAGGCCACCAAGGCGTCCTGGGTATCTTCCCGCCGCAGCCAACTCTCGGGGAAGCCCGAAGTGAAACACCCCACGTAACCCAGGCCCGCGCGGCGATAAGCCAGGATGGGGTCGGTCAACTTGGGCCTTACGGCAATCAAGACAGTGTCGTCGCGAATGTAGGAGATAGCGTCGCCGTTCAGGGGCAGCGCGGGCATCGGCAACACGTCCTCGCCGCGCCCGTAGCGTTCAATGGCCAGAGCGCGGAAACTGCCCGGCTCATAGAAATTATCACGCGGCTCCGGGTTGAAGTAGGGAATGCGGATGGAGGCGGGGTTGAAACCGAAGGCAACGGGAAAGGGATCGGCCAGTTCGTACAGCGGCGAGGTGGGCGGCACGCTCTCCTTTCCAATGGCGAAAACGGTGGCGCGGCAATCGGGACGCCCGCTGAAGGGGCCGAACTCGCCGTCCGAAATAAAGATCAGGCCGCAGTCCTTCAGGTTACGATTGGCCAGCATTTGCAGGGCCAGACCCGGATCGGTGCCGCCGCGAGCACTCATGTCCGTGATCATTTCAAGGGCTTTAGCGCGGTTGATGTCGGTCATCTTGGTATCTATCATGGGATGAGCCGCGCCTCGGGTGAAGGTAATGATATCCAGGCGGTCGTTGGGCAGAAGCAGATTGCCCACGATATGCGTGGCGATCTCCTTGGCCAGGATAATCCGACGCCCGGCCATGGAACCCGAGGTGTCCAACATAAGGACCACGTTGCGCTCGATTTCCTCGTCAGAAGGGCGCGGCCCCGGTCTGACCGGTAACAGATCCTCCAGCAAAGTTTCCTTGTAACTCATGATTACGGTTTCGGCATCGGGCGCAAATCCCGAGTGATCGCCGTTGATGATCATCAAACCCACGCCGTCCCTGGTGACCGCCTTGACGATAGCTTCCTGAGCGGCGGTGCTGAACCGATCGGCCGTCACGGCGCTGATCACGATTGCGTCCTGCTCACGCAGCTGGGCCGAACCCGTGATATCTTCCGGGGCAAGCTGTTCGATCTTGGCCGCGCTCTTGGGAAAGGCGCGCACCCAGCGGAAGTCGCCGCCCACGGCCAGAATGTGAGGAGGCCGGTTGACATGGGTAAAGAACCGGCGTCGGTGCACGGGTACGCCGTCCGCACGGCCCAGTGTCAGATCCAGGTACTGCAAGCCGTAACCCTCGAACACCACCTCCTGGCGAAGTCGGGACCACTGTTCCAGATCCAGGGTGCTTGTACTGCTCATGCTGCCGATGGGGTCCTCCGGATCGTCTTCCAGACCCGGGTTGCGATCGACGGCCAGGGTGCCGGGAACGGCTTGAGCGGCGCTGTTGCGCATGACGCCGCGAACATGGGTCCGTACGCCTGAATGGACCTGGCGCGGTAGATCGGCCGAGGTAATGGCCAATTCGGGACCGGCGCTTTCCAACGAGATGACGTGGATCGGAATGCCGCGTCGAGCCAATTGATTCGCGGCCTCACGCACGTCGCCTCGCGTCTGGTTACCGTCACTGATCAGTAACACCGACCCCTGGCCTTGACCGATGCCGTCGATGCGCAGACCTGCCTCGGTGACGGCTTCGGCAAGGTCACTGTGTCCACCCGCGGCGAAATCACCGCGTGTGAGGCGGGCGACGGCATCGGGAAGTTCGGTCAGGGCGGCATTGGAGAGCACGCGGGCGGCCCCGTCGCCGAAGGTGTACAGGTCAACCGTCGATTCTTTGCGTTGTATTGCCGGCATGCGCGCCAGGGTCCGGTCCATACGCCGCGCCAGGCGACGTTGGAAATTGTCCCAACCGTCGGCTACTCTCAAGGCGCTGTCGGAGGTATCCAGCAACACCACCAAATGGGCTCCGCCTTCCTCGCCGCGCTTGACGAAGTAGGGGTTCCAACAGGCCAGACCCAGGGCAAAAGCGGCAAGCAAGGTAAGTCCCAGGGAAAGCACACGGGTGCGTGTCAGTCGGCCGAAAGTACGCCAGCCGTCCATGGGCCCGCGGGCAAGAGCCGCCGCCGCGGTAAGTATCAGCAAACCGGTCGCGATGAGGTGCCAGGGCGAGGTTGGTTCGAAAACTAACGCCAAGACAGGCCTCCAAAAAGGGCCGATGGGGTGTACCCGAATACGGACTGAATCGATCGCCGATACATCAACAAGGCCATCCTTACCACAATCTCAGCTTATTCTCTCACCTGGCCCCGGACAATGGAAGAGGGCGAATGAGGCAAGACCGCTGAAGCGTGCGAGGCGCAACCCTGAGTATGTTGGGCTGACACCCGGTTTCATCCCCGAAAAGATGTGGGGGCCGGGCCGGTCACAAATTCATGAAGAGTCATGACAAGGTTCGTGATCATCAAAAGATATTCCCACGGCGCAAGAAATGCCGTTAAAATAAGTTCTTGAACCAGCCGGAAAGCGATCGGTTTTTCAAAGAAGTATCGACACGACCTTCAGTTTGCGGCAGAGTGCCGGGCCTGACCTTGTCGGCAAAAGTCACACGAAGCATGTTATTTTTCAAAAAGGTGAGAGCGGATGACCAGGATCGTTGTGTTTACCAAGGTGGAGGCGCCCATCGAGCGGGTGTTCGATCTTTCCCGTAACGTGGGCCTGCATTTTTATTCGCAACACATGGAAGAGAACCTGCCCCGAAAGAATCGCCACATGATGGAGCTGGGCGGCCGTATCAAGCTCAAAGGCAAGCGCATGGTCACCCTGGAATCTCAGGTCATTGAATACGATCGGCCTCATTACCTGCGCGACAGCCAGGTGCGCGGCGCCTTCAAGCAGTTCGATCACGATCAGTATTTCAGCCAGGAGCCGGACGGTGTCATGGTGAAGGATGTGGTGGAATATACGGCGCCCCTGGGCATCCTTGGCAAGGCCGTCGATCGGTTGTACTATGAGCGACACATGGAATTACTGATGCAACGGCGCGGCGCCGTTCTCAAGCGCGTCGCCGAGTCCGGCGCCTGGCGCAATTACATCGATGAGGGAGAAGCATAAGGTGCAGGCAATGTGGTTCCCGACACCTGTTGCCTTTCTGGAGCAGCACCGCGACGGTCTGGCCACGGAGGAGGCGGCTTGCAACCTGTTGCCGGGCAATTGCTTGTCGCCGGCCGGTCAGGCGTTGCATTGGCCATGCCCGGCCGTGACTGACGACAGCGTCTTGCAAACGGCCGTGCTGTTCACCTCTCGGTTGTGATTGGTTGTGTCGATAAATCGAAGATCAAAGAATCAGTTCTAATTCCTCGACCCGGAAAAGTCGGGCGCAAAGAATCAGTCCTCATTCCTCGACCCGGAAAAGTCAGGAGCAAAGAACGAGAACTATTTCTTTGCGCACCGAAAAGTAATGTGAAAGAAATCAGTTGTGGTTCCTCGACCCGGAATTTTCGGGAGCAAAGAATGAAAACTGATTCTTTGACCCTGAACTTTCGGTGCGTAAAGAATGAGGACTGATTCTTTGCTCTCTGACTTTCAGTATCGAGAAATCAGTCGAGCTTCCTTGACCCTCGGGTTCGAGAATCAATGAATCAGGCAGTAAGTCGAGGTTCAGCTTCTCAAAATACGCTAAATCAGCTGTACTTGGTTGTGAAATCCCATACAAGGTTGCTTGGTGCCGATAAAGAAAAAAGGCCCGCTGAAAGGGCTGCCCAAAATACAACGGAACCCAACTCTCGAAATTCGATAACGCCGGCTGAAGACAATTCCCGCCCGGTATAAGTGTTCATCGGGAACTGTCTTACTTCCCGGTTGGTTCAATGTCCGACACTTTTCCATTACCCAGCCCGAACTTATTGAGAAGTTACCTGAACGCGGGTTGGCAACGGATCCGGCTGTTTACCGACGCGGCAAACCCCACGTCCAATTACATCTACCAAAAGCTGGGCTATCGCGTTATCGAGCGCTTTGCCATGTATCGAATGAGTTAAAGCTCACCGGTCAGTTCACACAGGTAGTTGTCGATGAAGAGATCCCACTTCACGACTTCCTTGGGGTTGGGCCGGAACAGACGGTGTTCCACACGCACGGCGGAGACCATGCCCTGGTAATAGCCTTGCAGTAACTCGCTCTCTCGATAGCCCAGGCGTTGGTAGAATGCGCGCGCAGGGCGGTTATCCACCCGAACTTCGGCAACCACGCGACTAACGGCGGCTGTTCGGGCGGTTTTCTCCAGCCATTCGATCATCAGGCGGCCGATGCCGCGTCCCTGACGGTTCGGCTCAACCGCCAACAGGTTCAGGTGGGCGTCCTGGTCCTGATACTCCATCAGGGCGAAACCAACGGGTTCATCGTCTTCCAAATGCGCCAGTAAGAGCACCACATCGGGTTTGCGCAAGCACCGAATCAACCGGGGGATGTTCCAAGTTTTCGGAAGACCGGCCTCGATTTGACTTCGGGTTAACTTGTTGACAAATTGAATATCCCCCAATGTACCCGGTCTCAAAACGATGTCCTGGGAACTCATGTGCACCTCCGCATCCTATCATCATAACGCCGAGGCCGGTAAATGGTTGCTATTTTTTCGCGATGAATAATGGTCCTGAAAAGAGAAACGGCCCGGTTGCCCGGGCCGTTTCCAATTGGTTTTCGGTTTTGATCAAGAGGCCGTGCGGCGGCGTTTCTGGTAGACGGCCGCGCCGATCAGGCCCAGAACGAAGAGCAACAGCCCGAACGGGGACAGAACCGGAACATCGGTCGCGGCGCGTCCCAGCACCAGTTCAGCCGGATCGGCTTCGCCGGGCAAGGACGGGTCGTCGGTCATGATCACCGAATCGTTGACGCCGTCGCCGTCGGTGTCATGGTACAGCAGACCTTGCGTCAGCAGGGTCTTGCCTTCCGCTTCCATTTCGATTCTGGCTTCGATTTGCAGTTCCACTTCTTCCAGGGGCGGCACGCTGCCGTTCCAGGTAAGCGAATGGTCCGCGGTGTCCAGATCGATCCGGCCGTCACCTGTCAGCATGACGGCATTCACCAGGGAAAGACCCTCGGGTAGGTCCGCGGTGAATTCGTCGGCGTCGGGATCATCGGTCATGGCCGTCTCGGTATGGTTGGTCAAGACCGTTCGGAACAGCACCGTGTCACCGGCCAGCGGACCCATGTTCTCGGTTTCGGTGAGGGCGTCCACTTCCAGGGTGGCGCTCATACCGGTGCCGAAATCACCGGTGCTGATGGTGTGTACGTTATCCGAAAGATCGTCGTCGGAACCGTCCGGAACATCGGCTTGCGCGGTCATGCTCACCTTGCCGCGACGTCCGGGTAGTTGCATGGACAACCGGTAGACGACCTTCTCGCCGGCCCTGATATCGGCCCGATCGTCCAGGTTGCCCGTTCCTGAAGGCGTGCAACTGGAATTGGGATCGGGCGTACAGGTCCACTCTACGTTCTTGAAGAACCTGGGGACATAGACGAAAACCCGTACATTGTCGGCATCGCTGGGCCCTCTGTTTTTGACCGTGATCTTCCACACCAGGGGTCTGCCTTTGAAGGGAAGGCCTACCAGTCTGATGCGAACCTTGACACGGCTCTTGCGCTTGGTCGCGGTAGCAATCACCACGGATTCATCACCGGGATTGGATTCAGCCGTGCTGGAGGCGACATCGCCCCGGTAGATGATGTTGCCGGAGAAGCCGGAATCTACCTGGGTTTCCAGGATGACCTGTCGCGTAGTGCCGGCGGGAACCGTACCCAGCGTACAGGTGCCGCTCGCGTTGGGGTCTTCGCCGCAACCGCTGCTGGAAACCACGGTCACACCGGTAGGCAGGGTGTTGGTAAGCACCACATCCTGGGCATCGGCGGGTCCGTTGTTGGTGACGTCGATCGTGTAGATCAAGGTTTTGCCGGCGATGACGGTGGTGGGATTGGCGACGGCGGAAATCGAGAGATCGGTTTCCTCACCGGCCTCCACGGTCAGGGTAGCCGTGGCGGAACCACTGTTGCCCGCATCCGAGGTCAGGTCACCGGTGGTGTTGACCAGGTCGCCCGCTGTCGTCGCGGTAATTTTAACGGAGGCGGTGCAGATCTGACCCGCCGCAACCGTACCGCCGCTGTAGCTGATGGTGTCGCCGCCCGCGGGTGCGGTCAGGGTTCCACCGGTACAACTGGTAGAGGCTGACGGGACTGCGGCGATCTGCATTCCGGCCGGCAAGACGTCGGTAAACGCCAGGCCTGTGACCGGCAGGGTGCCGGCCGTGTTGTCTATGACCAGGGAAAGCGTGCTTTCCTCGCCGGCATCGATCACCGCGGGCAGGAAACCCTTGCTGAAGGTCGGCGCCGGGTTTACGCGCAGTGTCGCGGTAGCGACGCCGGAATCACCCGAGGTGGACATGGCATTGCCGGAAACGTTGACCAGATCGCCCGCGGCTGTCGCGGTTACGTCTATAGCGATCATACAGCTGGAATCGGGGTTGATGACACCGTCGACATAGCTGATGGTATTGCTGCCGGCAGTCGCCGTGACGGTGCCCTCCAAGCAACCGTTGACCACATTGGGCGTCGTGGCAACTTCCAGGCCCGCGGGCAGTACGTCCGTAAAGGTGAACTCGCGGGCCCTCAAGTTGTTATCGGTATTGTCAATGGTGAAGACCAATCTGGAAGATTCGCCGACGAAAATCGCATCGGGCGTGAACGCCTTGCTGAATCCCGGGTTGGGGTTTACCACCAGGGTCGCCGAGGCGCCGCGGCTGACACCGCTGACGCCGTTCAGCGTCGAGGTTACCTGGCTGGTGGTATTGGTATAGGTTCCCGGGGTTACCGAGGAGCCTACAACCACCGGTACATCGATTGTACAAGCACCGCCGCTGATAATACCGCCGGTCAGACTGATCGTGGAAGTACCGGAAAGTACGGAACCCTCACCGCAAACATCCGTCAGCGGAAGGCCGGCGGCTACGGAACCGGCGGCCATGGCGTCCAGATCATCGGTGAAGGCAATGTCGAACAGTGCGGACTCGTTAGGGTTGGTCAACGTGATTTGCAAGGTAACGGTAGCGCCGGGCGCCGATTCGGTCAGGAAGATCTTGTCGATGATGACCTGTTCCACCTGGAAGGAATCGCTGCCGCTCTGGTTGGATACCGTGTTGCCGTTGATGTCGGCCTGAGCGGTGATCGGGCCGGCATTGACCTGGGTGCCTACCGCGGCGCCGGCGGGTACGCTCAAGGTAACGCTGAAGCTACAGGAGGACTGGGGGGCAATGAGTCCGCCGGTCAGTGAGACCTGACCCGTGCCGGAGACCAGGGAACCCGCGCCGCAGGCGTCCGCAATCGGCAGGCCGGTTGCGGCAAGGCCGGACAGCAGGGCGTCGAAGTCCTCGGTAAAGGTTACGTTCGTAGCATTGGACGTGGGATGGTCGTTGGTAATGGTGTAATTGGCGGTTACCGTACCGCCGGCCAGAACCGATTCCTCGGTAAAGGTGCGGCTGATAGACAGCGGGTTGATGATTTCAAGGGAGGCCTGGCCGCCCGGGAAGGTCAAGGCGTTGCCGTCGATGACCGTCGTTACGGCACTGGTACTGCTGGTGTAAATGCCCTCTTCCACCGCTGCCGGCAGCGTGATGTCCAGCGTAAAGGAACATGTGGACTGGGGAGCGATCTCTCCGTTGATGAAGGTCAACTGGTCGCCGCTTACCAGGGAAACGCTGCCGCTGCCGCAGGTGCCGGGGGCGGGCGCGGCGCCCAGGGTAATGCCCGGCAGGAGGTCCGTGTAATCGTCGTTGAAGTTGACCGAGGTTGCGGTCAGGGTGCTGTCGTTGGTGAAGGTATAGGTAGCGGTCACCGTATCGCCGGCCACGGCCACACTGGGAGAGTACGATTTGGTGAGCGAGAAGCCGCCGATATCCAGGTTGTCGGTACCGGGGTTGGTGACCACGGCCAGGGAGCCCGCATTACCCGTGACGTTACTGGTAGTGCTGGGATAAGAACCGGGTACGGCGGTCGAAGGAGTCTGTACGGTTACGCTGAAGGTGCAGGAATCACCGGGGCTCAAGCTGCCGCCGCTGAAGCTGACAACGGAACCACCGGTCAGGGTGGAACCCGTACCGCAGATGCCGCTGCCGGATGTGACCGAGGCCGTGGCGCCGGCAAGAGCGGCTCCCAGGTCGTCGGTAAAGGCAATGTCCGTAATGGCCAGGGGCGCCGATTCACCCAGGAATAAGGTGTATTCCAAGGTCACCGTATCACCGGCGCTGACGGGGTCGTCGATAAAGGCCTTGACCAGGCTCGGGGCCGAAACGACGGTCAGGGTATCCGATGCGGCGGCGCCCGCGAAGCTGCTGCCGCCCACCGTTGCCGTCAAATTGCTGGTGGTAAAGGTGTAGTTACTGCCGGAGGCCGAAATGGGAACAGCTATGTCAATGGTAAACGAACAGGAATCCCCGGCAGCCAGACTGCCGCCGCTCAGGTTGAGAACGAGGACGTCGCTGATGACGGATTGGAAAACCGTACCGCCGCATACGGTTTGAGAGCCGCCCGCGGTAATGGTCGCGCCGCCCAAAACGTCGTTGATCGGCAGCGTAAAGGCCAGGTCGGATGCCGTGTTGACGGTGCTGTTGTTGTCGATGGTGAACTGAGCCGTTACCGTGTCACCCGCTGAAACGGGATTGTCCAGGAAGACGAAGCCGAGCGACGGACCCTCGACAATGGTCAGGTCGTCGGAAGCGGGCCCCGCAATGGTGCCGCGATCGCCGGACAAATCGCTGGTGGTGTTGGTGTAGGTTCCGGGTGCTGCCGTGCCCGGGATGGAGACCGGAACGGTAAACGTACAGGTAGCGCCCGGGGCCAGGCTTGCATCGGAAAGCGTGATCAACGAGCCGCCGGAAATCAGGGAACCCTCGCCGCAGACGTCGCTCAGCGGCAGACCCGCGGCGGTCGCGCCGGACAACATGGCGTCCAGGTCATCGGTAAAGGTAAGGCCGGTAGCGGTGTTGAAGCGGTCCTGGTTGGTGATCGAGAACTCCAGGTTCACCGTTTCCCCCGGAAGCGCGGTACTCGTCAAGAAGCGTTTGTCGAAGAAGGGGCGATTCTGTACGGTCAGGGAGGCCGTGGCAAAACCACCGGACCGGCCGCTGGAAAGCAAGTCGGCGGAGACGTTTTCAAGTTCACCCGGGGTGGAGGCGGTAACATCCACGCTGACGGTACACGTCCCGTTTGCCGGTGCAACACCGTTGAAGTAAGAGATCGAGCTTGCACCGGGTGCAGCGTTGAAGGAAAAGAAGCTGCCGCAATCACTGGTAGCATTGGCGGGCAGCGCAACCGTCATACCGGTAGGCAGGTTATCCGAGAAGGAGAAACCGAATGCCTGACTGGGGTTGGCGCTGTTGTTCACGGTGAAAGTGAGGGTGCTGACCCCCCCGAACTCGATCGTCGAAGGAGAAAAGCTCTTCGACAAACCGGGGCGATCGGTAGCGATGGTCAGGTCGGCGGTAGCGGGGCCGCTGTTCCCGGCATCGGAAATAAGGTCGCCGGTAATATTGGTGTAAACATCGGGGACGGAGCCGGTGACATTCACTGACAGAGAACAACTGGAACCTGTAGCGATACCGCCGCCGCTGTAGGAAATGGTGTCGCCGCCGGCGGGCGCGCTGAAGACAGCATCCAAACCGGGGCAGTTGTTTTCGGCGCCGGACGGGGAGGCAATCGTCAGCCCGGCGGGCAGGGTATTGCTGAAAGACAGGTTACGTAAGGAGGTTCCGGTGTTATTGGTAATGGTATAGACCAGAGTGGACGTTCCGTCGACGCCGATGCTATTGGAATTGAACTGTATGCTGAAGTCGGGTGTACTCTGAGCAAAAGAGATGCCGCTGAAGGCAATCATCAAGGCAACAATCAAAACAGTGCGGAGACTCTCAAATCCGCGACGGTTTACTTTGGGTTGCGACTTTCCGGCTCTCTCGGTCTCACGGGCACACTCGCGTTTTCGATGCAACTCTATTGAGCTTTGGTTACGCGGGTGCATATCTTGCTCCTCCTCATGTATGGTTGTCCTTCGTACGGTAGGGCCTATGAATCATCTATTTATTCTACCAGCAATAGATGGATCAATGCTACTGAATACAAACCGATCATGTTTACCTGACATTTCAAAATGAGAGAAGTCTTTAAAAGTCAGGATCCGGCGGGAGTCAACGATTTGATTTTTTCAATGATGTCGTCCATGCGAAAGGGTTTCAAAACCAGGCCGTCGATGCCGGATTGAATCAGCGGCTGTAAATCTTCCTCATTCCGCGTCGATGTAATCACCAAGGTAAATTCCGGTGCAATCTCTCTTTTGCGGGCTTCGGCCAAGAACTCGGAGCCGGATAATTCCGGCATGACGATATCCAACACCAGTAGATCGAATTTCTTGTCATCCAGGCGATCCAGGCCGTCTTGAACGGCATTTTCATAGTCCACCTCGAAACCGGCTCGGGCCAATACCTTGGCCAGTTGCTTGGTAATGTAGCGGGAATCGTCCATCACGAAGATGGTTTTGATCGGTTTGACGAAATTGGGGTCCAGTGACATCTCCCGGGCTTTTTTGGCGCCTTTGCGGATGTCGAAATCGGGAAAGTGCAGGAATTTCTTTATGCGGGCGTGGAGCTTGGGGTGGCGCATGCGCCTGGCTACTTCCAATGCTTTCAATGTCATTTCTTTTTTGGGGTTGGGCCGATCCAGTTCCTCAATGACCGCGTTGAGGATGACTTGCAGCGCCTTGGGATTGTCCGCCACTAATTCCGGGCTGTAACTTTGGGCCAGGTTGCGGAAGCCTTGAACCTTCTGGTAGGGGTTGTTGGTGCGGATGCCCTCCAAAAGAGCCTGCAACAATTTTTCGTTCTTGGCCCGTTCATTCCAGATGCGGATTTTATCTTCCAAATTGTCGATCATGGTTTGGATGCGGTCCTGCTCGTCGTTGTCCATGATGCGACCCATTTGGGCCAGGGTCTTTTTGAAGCCCAACACCCAGGCCCTGGCCTGATAGGTGTCTTGAATGTGCAGCCGCTCCGCCAGTTGCAACACCTTGCCGCGGCGCTCGCCGCCGGTGTCCTTCATCATCAGTTTCAGCCAGAACTCGCGTTCCTTCATGACCGGATCGTGAATCTCCTCGATATCTCCCTGAATAACCAGGTTCAGCAGGACGTCAATGCTGTCCCAGATCTTCTCCGGGCCGACTTGCAGGAAGGCTTTGACGATTTGCTCGATGCGGTCGGCGGCCTTAGAAGCGAACAGGCCTTCCAGTGCGGCCTTGCGCACGGTGAAGGTATTGGGCGGCAGCAAGAGGGGGCGGACGGCGCGTATGGAACGAGGATCGTCGAAGGCCGTGACGCCTTCAATGGCGGCTACCATCAGGCTGTCAGGCGCCTCGGGCGATTCCAGTACGGCCAGGATTTTGGGGTAGGCATCCTCCAACTGGTGCTCGGCGGCGGCGCGAATGCCGTCGGCGCGCACGGCCAGAGACTGGTGATCCATCAGGCGGCCCGCGATCTCGTCTCCCTTCCCCCACTTGGAGGCCAGGTGAAGGGCCTTGCGGCGCAGTACGCCGTTCCGGTCATTGAAGCACAGCTTTTCGATGCCCTTGGGCACCTGGTCATGGTCGTAATGAGCCAGGGAATCCAGCGCGCCTTCCAGCAGATCGGTTTCTTCACAGGTGTTGGCATATTCCACCAACAATTCAAAAGAGACATCGTTGCGGAAGCCTGCCAGAGACGAGATCAGGACAGCGTCGCGTTTGGGGTGATCCCGCGGTAGGAAGCCCTCCAGTCGTTCGATAAATTTCCGGTCGTCGACTTTGACCGCCAGATCGCCCAGGGTGCGCGATGAGGTCAGCAGTAATTCGTCCAAATCCTTGCCGTATTCCTGGAGGGCCTGGGCCGTGCGCATTTCCTGAAAGGTTGAGGGATCAACCTTGCCCAGCAGGCCCTTCATCAGGGGGCGCACCTTTTTGCGAACCAGGTTGTCCAGTTCGAAGGCATCCAACAGTTGCTCGACGACATCGTCCGGATCGCCCTTGGCTACCTTGGCGGCGTAGTGTTCGGTTTGTTTGGCGTCCCAATCTATCCCGGAACGATCCATCAGGTCGGCAAATACCAGGGCCGGGTCTCGTTCTTCCGTGTCCAGCGCACTCATTAGACGGCTGAGACTTTTTCCCTGATGGATGATGCGGTTCATCATCGAGAAGACGGCCTTGGAACTGGTTTCATCGCCCTGTTCTACAAGAACGCGAAGGCCCTCGGTGCGGTAACCCATATCATTGGTTTGAATCAGCTCATTGAGGAAAGGCACATAATCGTCGTGCGGCGCCCGCAACATCATGTCGGCGGCAAAGCGAACGCGACGGCGGTCGCCGATGCCGGCGCGAAACTCGCTCATATAGAACTGTTCGCTGAAGTTGGAAAGAAGGCGACCCAACGTGCGTTGATAGGTGTTTTTCAGATCGTGCTCGATCTCGCTCTCGATGCTGAGCAGGGCGATAAGCGCCTCCTGGTGCCGCATATCCTTAAAGAGTAGGATCATGGATTTGGCATAAAGCGCATTCTTTTCACCACGGATGCTGTCGATGTACAGGGGGATGAGGTCCGGTCCTCCGTCTGCCATCAGGGTTTCCAGGATTTTGAGCCGGAATTTGCCCTCGCTCTCTTTCATCAGGGATTCCAAGGCGTCGACCGCCCGCTCCCGATGCTGCCGGAGTGCGCTGAGTAGGGCTTCTTCCAATTTGGCGAATTCGCCTTGTGTATAGAATTCCGTGATGGTTTTACCGAGGGTGGATGATTGCATGTCAGTCCTTGTAGACAGCCTCCAAGTAGGCCATCAAAGTGGATATATTGAGGTTGCCCACCTCGATGAAGTCCACGGCGATGTAGTAGTTGTCCCCGCCCTTGTGCTCGACCCGCACGACGCTGCCGCTGGCTTCGATCAGGTCGGGGTGTTGCGGGAGCTCGAAGCGGATGTCCAAACGTTTGTCCAATTCAAGCGGGTGATCGAGGTCGAAGAGCAGACCACACGCGCTGATATTTACACTTTCCAGAAGCTGGAAATCACCGGGCCCGTCCAGGGGACGCGCCCAGACCGCACTTGCGGTGCGAAATCGTTCATAGCGTCGTTGTTCATTATTGGCCATATATCTCACTCCATCCATTTGCCTTATCGGATGAAGGCCGCAATGGTTGAGAAGGCGGTGCAAACAAATCTAAATTGTCCTGTTTGCATTTACACAAAACCATTATGCCGGCAAGTGTCCCGATTTCAAACGAAAGCCGGGCATTTGCCCGAGTACTCGTCAAAGTCCGGAACTCAGTGCCTAAAACAACCAAACAACTTGCTTAGTTTCATATAAACCTGCTTAGTCGAAAAATGTTTTGTTCTTCCCGGGAAGACACGAAGATTTTGCATAAGATCTTCGATTCATCCCGGGAAGACACGAACATTTTGCGCAGGATCCTCATGTCTTCCCGGGAA
>JASJCB010000029.1 GCA_030066195.1 Acidobacteriota bacterium | reverse complement strand
AGATTCTTTGCGGGCTTTCCTGGTTTGTTTTGGTGTGCGGGCATGCCTTCGGTCTTAAAGTCATGACTTGTTCCTCGGAACATGATTGTCCGACGCGAGGAAACCCGGGCCGTGCCGGTAAGCACCTGTCTATTACCGCAACCGTCCTGGTTCCGTCCGTGATCGTTCCGTGCCCGGGCTTCCTCACGCTACTTCGGGATCATCGTCGTTGTATTTCGTTCACCCGGTCGGCGAGGATTTTCGTCGTTTCGGCACATAACAAGCCGATTTTTTGATTTGACAACCAAATACAGCTGATTGAGCGTGTCTTGAGAAGGTGAATCTCGGTTTACTGCCTGATTCGTTGATTCTCGACACCAGGCATCGAGGAATCCCAACTGATTTCTCGATTCCAAAAGTCGGGGAGCAAAGAATCAGTCCTCATTCTTTGCGCACCGAAAGTTCAGGGTCAAAGAATCAGTTTTCATTCTTTGCTCCTGACTTTTCCGGGTCAAGGACCCACAACTGATTTCTTTCACATTCCTTTTCAGTGTGCAAAGAATCAGGTCCGGTTCTTTGCTCCTGACTTTTCCGGGTCGAAGAATGAGGTCTGTTTCTTTGACCCTGACTTTTCAGGATCGAGGAATCAGAACGGATTCCTCGACCCTCGGTTTGCGGGCACAACGAATTACAACCGGGTTTTCGTGTCCGGCCTTCCGTCATTCCCAACCAAAGCCGATGTTTCGATCACTGCTTGAGCATGTCCCCCGCGTCCATGACGGGTACGCCTTTCGGCGGGGTGTATTTCAGTTTCTCCGCGATTTCCGCCGCGGAGGGTTGCCTTAGATTGGCCAGGGTGACGGTCATAAAGGGGGCGTCCCCGTCGAAAACGGTGATGCTGAGGGGGAAGGTGTTCTCGCGGTGGATGACCGCGCGCACTTTGTTGCCCGCCATATCCGACAGACCGCCGCCTTGCTTGCCCTCGGGGTCCAGTTTCTCGATGAACTCCCTGGTTGCCGTGCCCTCCAGGGTCACCATACCGTCCTTCGATTCGGTGATGCGGATGTCCTGGGTTTTCAAGGCTTCCAGAATGCTATCGGGCTGAAAACTCTCCATGTTCATGCCGGCCTTCAGTTCTTTGATTTTTTGGACATCGGCGCGCAGGACCTGGGGAACGGGCTGGTTCATCAGCTTGTTCTCGACCCAATAGTCTTTGCCGTCGGCCACCATCAGCATTTTGGAATTGATGGTCTGGTTATACATGGTGATGTCGATACTCATGTCCATGCGCAGGTGGGTTTCGTCCTTGTAGAGCATGACGCCCGAGAGGCTCATGGACATGTTGTTCACCTTGTCGTTGTTGCCCATGGTCATGGTCAGGTCCACCATCATGGGTGAAACCCGGGCCGTCTTCAGGGCTTTTTCGATCAGTTTAGCGACCTCGGGGTCGGTTGCGGGCAGGGGGGACAAGGCGATCATTGCCAGAAATACGGTGCCTATGGTTTTCATGGTTCCATCCTTATTCCGGTGTTCGGGGCCCCTTTTCCCAGGGGCGGACATGGGTTTCGAGCTCGACGCCGAGTCCGTCGGCCACGCGGTTGATATAATTGAAATACGCAATAACCTGGACCGCGTCGTGAACGGCCTGATCGGAAAAGCCGAAATCTCGCAGGGTGATCACGTCGGTTTCGGTCATCTGCTTGGGTTCCAGGGTCAGTTTAACCGCGTAGGCGCACAGGGCGTGATCGGCCTCGCTCATGGGTGCGGTCGTCCAATCGGAGGCCAGTAGGGACACGAAGCGATTCGCTTCCCGTTCATCCTCTATTCCAAAACTTTCGGCAACCTCGGCACGGAGGTCGTTTGCATGGGCGCGTATTCAGTAGACACAGTGATTGGTTTGCGAGACCACCACGGCCAGCATTTCCCGTTGACCGCGGCTTAACGGCGAGCGGCCCCTCATGAGGGCGCCGTAGAAGTCCATCGATGTCTTCATGGCCCTGGGGTTTTGGCTCATAATCGCGGTAATATTCCAGATCCTGCCCGCCCGCTTCACGGCATCCTCGTACTGTTTTTTCAAAAACCCCTTCGCCCTGTCCAAGCCGATCACATCGATGAATGTCATAATGCCTCCCGGGATATCCCAACCTCTCTATTCTAATCGCAAGGACGGGGATTCTCCAATCAAAGCAGGGTCGAAAACGCCGGCGGGTGCGGAAGGTGGTTCCGGATGGTTTCAAGCCCGGACCCCGACATACCGATAAATTATTTGTCATGCGGAGGACGATATGAACGATCGGGATCTCATTTGCTTCAATGGAATCAATGCCGCCACGGGCGCCTACAGCCTGCCCGCCATGACCAGCGAGGATCTGTTTCGGGTCATCACGGGCGAACAGGAACCGGACAACCTGGACGATCTGAAGATCAAGAGCCGCTGGTCCAAGGAGGCTCACTACGGTGTGGTCGAGGGCGTCGACCCGACCGATCCGTCAACCGCGGGCTGGGGCGTGATCTTTGCCCACCAGGGTGACCCGGCCGTGATGGAGGCTTTGAAACCCCTGCTGGACTATCGTCGCGAGCAGGCCGGCGATCTCTACCGTTGTTTCGACGGCCAGGGCGCTTATCGCCCCGGTGAGAGTAAATCGCAGTTCCTGGCCAGGCACGGGGTGGGCGCGGGGCCGGCCGACCCGGACCGCATGCCCTACTACCTGATGATTGTGGGCGAGCCCGAGACCATCCCCTTCAGCTTTCAGTACCAACTGGACGTACAATACGCCGTGGGCCGCATCTGCTTCAACCGGCCGGAGGAATACGCGGCTTACGCGACCGCGGTGGTGGCCGCGGCCCGGGGTGAAACCACCATGCCCAAACACGTGGGTTTCTTCGGCGTTGCCAACCCGGACGATACCGCCACCCGGACCAGTCACCAACACCTGGTCCTGCCGCTGATCGACCATGTCAAGGATCGGTTCCCCGAATGGCAGGTCACCACCTGTACCGGCGACGACGCCCGCAAGGATCGCCTGGCCCGTATGGTTGCGGGACCCGAACGACCCGCTTTGTTGTTCACGGCCCAGCACGGCGTCAGTTTCCCGGCAGGCGATCCCAAGCAGGAGGTGCACCAGGGCGCCTTCCTTTGCGGCGAGTGGCCGGGACCCAAGGCCTGGCGAGGCAAGGGCGCCATCCCGCAGGATTACTATTTCGCCGCCGATGACCTGGACGACACCATGTCGCCGGGGGGGATGATCTCCTTCAATTTTGCTTGTTACGGCGCGGGCACGCCGCGTTATGACGAGTTCTACAAGCGATCTTTCAAGAAAACCGCCGCCGAGATTGCGCCGCGCCCGTTCAGCAGCGGTTTGTTCCAGCGTCTCCTCTCCCATCCGAAAGGACCCGCCCTGGCCGCGATCGGCCACGTGGAGCGCGCCTGGAGTTACTCGTTCCACAGCGACGAGGTGGGTCGGCAGACGGCTGTTTTCGAAAGCGCCATGCGCCGCCTGTTAAAGGGTGAGCCGGTGGGCTACGCTTTCGACTATTTCAACGAGCGCTACGCCGAACTGGCCTCCGACATCACCTCGGAACTGGTGGAAATCGAATTCGGCAAGAAGGTCAGCGCGTTTACCATGGCGGGCCTGTGGACATCGCACAACGACGCGCGCGACTACGTGATCTTCGGCGATCCCGCGGTGTGTATCCCCAACGAGGGCGACTTGCAGGAAGCACCGGCAACAACCGACTACCGCGTTCAGACGCCTGTCGAGCCGCCGCCGGTCAAAGAACCCGGGCCGCCGCAAGCCGCCTCTGTCGCCGAACCGGAGCCGAAAGCGGAACCGGCCGAAGCACAACCGGCCGATGCGAAGCCTGAATCGCCTGCCGACCTGACAGCGCGGCTGGAAAACACCCTGGCCGCGCTACTCGATCCTCAACGGCCCCTGCGCATTCGAACCAAAGCGGGCAAGGGGGCAATCATCACCCGCATCGCCGCGAACGGCGATGTGGACCAGGAGTTGGAGGGCGATCGCGGCGAGATCGACGAACGGTTACTCAACACCCACAACGCGGCCGTCCAAGCCGCCGTAGACAATCGAACCGGGCTGTCTAATTCACTGGCTCAACTACTCCGCGCTATAAAGAACGCCGGCGCGGACCGAGAGTAGATCCAGGCGCGCGTTTCATAAAGCAGTCAGCACTTCGTCCAAGGTATCGGCGTGTTCGAAATAGTCGTGCAGGTGGGTCTCTTCCAGCAAGGCTCGTCCCGCCCGGTTCAAACCCGCCAGCACCAACCGGCCGCGGTGTTTGTCGACCACATTTTTGGTGGAGATAAACAGGCTGACCACGCTGGGCCCCAACGAGGGCACCCTGCTCAGATCCAAAATCAACACGCGCTTGCCGTCGTCGTGCAGGCATTCCCAGAACGCCTTGCGTAATTCGGCCGCGCCCTCCAGACTGGGAGGTCCGCTGAGTTGGAAGACGGCGGCCTCGCCGTGGTCCGTAATGGTAAAACTGAATGCGCGGGAGTTAGTCGCCTGCAATCGCGGTTTCCTTGAGGATGATTTTTCTGAGCGCCGGGCTGAGCACCCGCTTGCGGGCCGTTTCCACCTGGCGCTTCTTATAGGCCGTATGGCTGGCCGGTCCGTGCATGGTTTTCAGGTAGGACATTTTATCCAGCAGTTGGATCTCGTAGTCGAAATAGAAGGCGAAGTCCTTGTCGAAACGAGCTTCCTTGACCAGTTCTTCCGGCACATCGACCTGGTTGTTTTCCAGTAATTCAAGCAGGCTGTTCATGCCCTGATGCGCCGGATTGGGCACGCGCACCATTTTGCGAGCGGTCACTTGGATGGTCTGAAAGCCCTCGTCCGAATGCGGATTGTTGACGCGAGCGCCGCCCCGATGCCTTTTGGCCAGTTCCCTGTCCATGTCTTTCAAGACCTTCATGGGATAGTCGCGCGCACGCTCCAACAAGGGCCGGAAATGGCTGAACAGTTCCTTGGTGGACTTCAAGTCAATAAGATTGTTGCGGCTGCGGAAGGGTTTGATATTGGTCACCGAAATCAGGTGGCTGCGACGCAGCACCTTGAGGGCGAACAGGCATTCCATCTTGGTCTCGAAGACCAGGCGGATACCAAGGTGATCGTAGATATCGGCCGCCACGTAGGTCGGCTTCTGCAGCAACTTCAGCAGAATGCTCCTGCGGCCCTTGTTGCGTTTCTTTTCGAAGTAGAAAATGGGGATCTTCATGCGATCGTCGCACAGGTAATCGTTGTCGCCGTCATTGACGATGATGCTGTCCAGGCTCTGGAAGATCTGGACGCGAATCTTGTCGAAATAGCGCAACTTCATATCGTGGTCGATATGGAAGATGCCGTGCATCACCTTTAAAACCGCACAGGCCCACATCTGGGTATGGTTGGATTTGTTGAGGTAGTTGGAAGAATAAACCAACAGGTCCAACACATTTTCCGGGTTGCGTACTTCCTCGGAAATCAGGTGACCCTGTCCGGGTTCCAGGAAGAATTCCTCGATAAACTCGACGGCTTCGCGATGGACGTCGCAAATATGTTCGTAGTCCGTGGGATCGTCTACGTCAAACCCGTATTCCCTGGCGAACTGCACGGCTTCCTGCCGGTTGCGAATGGCCAGGCTGGTAACGTCGATTGCAGAAACCCCGGTGACCACGGCGTTGATTTGGGTCCAGTTCAGGGATACTCTGTCTTTAATTGACTTTAATTGCGGTTTAATCGTCATTTTGTTGATCAGAAAGTCGCCATTCTGAGACGTGATAACAGACAATTATACTCCATAACGACCGGGAATTACGAGGGAGGCCGCCCGGTGCTTCCCCTAATACCTACGTTCCTTATCGGCAAACAGTCGAACTTCCTTTCGGAAAAATTTGGGTATAGGGGACAAAATACCGTACTGAACTAACCTCGGAAGTAATGTAAAACCTGGTCGTGTTTGCCCTTGAACGCCACGTCCATGCCGTACAGTTGAACCGAGCCGATGAGGTTGCGCAGTTGTTCACCGGGGTGTGGTTGCTTCAGCGTAATCATCAACTTGCCGTCGTGATTGCCGGCCAGTTCGGCGCCGCCGTCCATGCAAACCAGGTCGCCGCCGGCTTCCAGGAACAGGCGGGCGTATTTCTCGGCGTTTGCCACGGCCGGATTGACCCGAAATCCCAGAATGCCCTCGTCGCCGATGCTTTTCAGGGTCTGGCTGAAAACCTCGGCCAGCAGGTCCTCGCGATCTTCCTCCACCATGCGGTGCAGAAGCAAGTGACCCGTGGCGCACAACTCCACATAGCGGAAACCCACCTCCAACGATCGGGAACCCGCGTTGCGATAGGCCGTCAGTAATTTGTTGACCGCAAAATCGTCGATATCGCCCTTGAAGGTCGAGACACCCGCCTGGATTTCGTTGGCCTCGTAAGCACCGGGGTGCACGACCTGGATGCCGGGAATACTGCCGTTGGAATGGATGATCTTGCTAAGCGCCCGCAAACCGTCCAGATACTTGGGCTGGTCCACGCGCAGCAAGCTGTACTTGCGCGAATTGGGAGGCGTGACGGTAGCCGGCCCGGCAATCACCACCGCCGCTTCCGAACGCGCCAACGATTTGTAGTACATCAACACTTCCGGCGTGACCCTCCCGTTGGGATTGGTAAGGCTGGTCGCTTGCGCCAAAATCACGAAAGGATTTTTGAAGTGTATATTTTTGATCCTTGTGACGGGTAGGTCCGGCGGTCTCATAAAAACATCCTGCTTCAGTCACCTTTCCGGCTCCGGCTACACCACTCCCGGTATACCTGCTTGAGCCGGTTTGAGGTTGCCTCGCTAGAACATATCTCGACTTTTGGCCGAAGATCTTTAACAAGAACTGCACGATCCTGGCCGCAATCGTTCCCGCCTGCTAGAATAAATAGTGCCAAAAGCCCGAAGCGACCGGTTCTACCGCGTCCATTGACATCGATATGACAGTTATCACAAGACTCAAAAACACCCTGGTTCGCAATCGCATTTACATCGGTCACCTGGGACTGCTGATCCTTTTTCTGCTCGGTTTGATGAACGTGGTCTATATCCTGGGTTTCCGCGAACCGACCGACGGCGTGGTGTGGAAACTCAACGACGATAATCAGTTGGCCGTGGACGGTTTCATCCTGGACGACGCCCGCGATATGCTGCAACCCGGCGATGTCGTCTTGTTCATCAATGATGTCAAGATGAAGGATATGAGTGTCTATCGGGCCTTTTTGGATGAAGCCGTTATCGGCGCCCCGTATCTTTACGATGTGATTCGTGATAACGATGTCACCTTGGAACACTGGATCAAAATTGCCGGTGTCAAGGATCCCGATCATCGCCGTTATTTCCCCTTTGCCTTGACCGGATTCATCTACCTGACCTTCCTGTTCCTCATGGTGGGTCAAAAGGTCAGTTATGGTTCGCGCGGTTCCGCTATCTTATTTTCTCTCTGTGTGTTCCTGGCTTTTGCCTTCTACCGGACCAACCATTTTTCCACGCTGGATTGGACGGCTTATTTCATCGATTACCTGGGCAATGCCCTGTTGCCCTCCGCTTTGGCGGGCATGGTCTTCAGTCATGCCCTGGCCCGCACGCGCTGGCTGCCCTTCGTCCAGGCCCTGCACTGGGCCCCCACCCTTTTGTTGCTGTTGCTCAAATCGTTTTTCCTGCTGCGTTTTACCCAACACGAGGAATCAGCCGGCTCGGAACCCGCGGAGATTTTGGACTCCATGGAGATGCTTCAAAGTCAGTGGGCCGGCGGCCTGATTATTGCTGCCGTGATCGCCGGTATGGTGATTGCCGAATTACGCTTCCGCAAAGGCAACTTTTCCTGGGTCTGGCTGATCTCCTGGATACCCTTCGCCCTAAGGCTTTTGGAAGTGCCCTTACCCTTCCTGGACACCGGAGCCGCCCTGGCGCCCATCATCTTGCCGGTTGTCCTCCTGGCCGAATGGAGTCGCCAAAGCCGCCTCTATCTAGGCGAGATCGGCAAAAAGGTCCTGGTCTATTGCTCCGTGGTCATCACCTTAACCGCCGGTTACGCCCTGTTCATTATCATCTTCCAGGCGCTGCTGGGCGATAAAATCAGTTCCGCGGCGCACGAAACCGTCCTGGGTATCGCCATTATGTTCGCGGCGATTACCTACGCGCCGGCTAAACACCTTGCGGGCGAACTCGTGGATCGCATGATCTACGGCAAACGCTTGACACCCATCCGCAACCTCAGCGACTTCAGCAATATGAACCGAGCCGATACCCGCATCGACGACTTCCTGGCCAACACGCTTGGTCGCATCAGGGACGCTTTCGAGGTCGAGAAGGGCGAGGCCTACAAGGTCGGCGAAACCCCGCGTATCTTCCGCGGCATCGAGGTTCATAATCGCGAGCAGATTTTTGTCTTCGAGGAGGTACCGCCGCAACTGCTCGCCGGTAAAATCGTACGGGGACACCAGGCTCACGCCCAAACCCCGGAAAGCGGCGACAATCCCTTTGCGCCCAACGACTTCATTTGCCCCATTCGCGTCTCCGGCGAATTGTCGGCGCTGATTGTCTACTCTTTGGAAGGCAACAATCCCAAGATTTCGGCAGAGGAGGAGCGCCTGCTGACCAGCCTGCTGCAACAATGCGATGTCCTGATGGAGAACATGGAGCTCTACCATTCCGTCACCCAGAAGGCCATCAGCATCAACCAACTCAAGGAGTATAACGAGAACATCATCGAATCGTCGCGTATGGGCATTCTCACCACCGACGAGATGGACAAGGCCGTGTCCTTCAACAGCGCCCTGGTCGAACTGGCGGGCCTGGATCGGGATACCATTATGCACAAGACCTTCGACGAACTCTTCATCGTCCGCGAGTTGAACAGCCGGCGCATGGTCCGCGCGGGTCAGATCATGGAAGGACGCTTCGAAAACGCCGCCGGCGAGCGCTACCTGCTGGAGATCCAGAAGAACCCGCTCAAAACCAAGGAAAACGAGGTCTACGGCAACCTTTACCTGGTAGAAGACATCAAGGAAAAGAAAGAGTTCGACGAGAAGTTGATGCAGCAGGAGAAGCTGGCCTCTATCGGCCTTCTGGCCGCGGGCGTGGCTCACGAGATCAATACGCCCCTCACCGGCATCGCCTCCTACGCCCAGATGTTGGCCGGCGCCGGCTTGGAAGAGGACGACCGCGAACTGGTAGACCTGATCCAAGGCCAAAGCCAACGCGCCGCCCGCATCGTCTCCGAATTGTTGAACTTCAGCCGCAAGGGCGATGAACCCAAGGGCCCCGTCAACCTGTCGGAGGTTCTGGGCCAGACCCTGCGCTTCCTCAGCCACCAGATCAGTAAAAGCAAGGTCATGGTCACGGTCAACGAGCCCAAGGAGGCCGCAATCGTGGACGGCTACGGCAACCAGATCCAACAGGTCTTCGTCAACCTGATCGTCAACGCCATGGACGCCATGCCCGACGGCGGAACCCTGGCCGTCAGCTTTTTCAAGAATCGACATCAGATCGGCATGTCGTTCAAGGATTCCGGCTTGGGGATGGACGAAGACACGCGCCGCAATATCTTCGATCCTTTCTTCACCACCAAAGAGGTCGGCAAGGGCACCGGCTTGGGCCTGGCCGTGGTCTACAACATCCTCCAGAACCACGGAGCGGGCACCGACGTCAAAAGCACCCCGGGAGAAGGCACCGATTTCCGCCTGTACTTTCCCAAAAGACAAGACAACAGGACCGGCGATCACAATATGTCACGGGAAGCCGGCACCACGCTCAATTAGAGACGACCGTTCCAGGCTTATGCCGGAAAACATGATAAACCAGGCGGTTCATCGAACCCGTCTCCCAATCGCCGCCCCCCGAAGACTGAATGATCCAACGGCTGATTTCTCATCTCGATTTTTTTTGACCTGTTCTCAAAAGTTTTGGTGCGTTGTTTTGGTGAGTTAAGAAAAGCTCTCGGCTTACACCCTAACTAATGTGTAACACCTTAACGAATCAATATTCCCGATATGACCCTTGCCGTCAGGCGGTGATCGGGTCATTCCCACCGTAACCTCAGTCATTATAAGGAGAACTCCATGTCGCTCAAATATTGGATTAACTTTACACTCTTGTTGGGTCTACCCGTACTCGCACAGGGTATGACCGCTCAGGTAGAAGATGAGGAAGATGGTGGCGGCGGAGACACCTTGCCGCATGTCAATATCACCTTCTCCGATAGTAATGGGGATGACATCTTGACCTGGCGCTTTCACCCGAGATCATTCGCTGAAGATTATCATCTGGATGTGGTTGAACTACCCGAGATAAAGGGATGGATTCTTGTATGGCGGGACCCGGAAAACGGCACGCCCTTTGAAATGGAAATGACCATCGGCAAAACGACCAATATCCTCAAAAATATGGACAAGTTGGATGATGCGGCAATCATGGCCGGTTTTGCAGGATTTTTCGAGAAGTTCTACCTCACCATGGGATATGATTTCCTCTCATCGGTTCATGACGCCCTGGCTCAACTGGGCCGCCCCGAAAGGGAGTACCACATCCATCTGATGAATGCCGTGGATAGCATGGTGGCGGCTGTTCTGGCCTATCCTACTGACGATGCTACCGACCTCTTCAACTTCCTCAGCGAGTTGGATTCCGCTCACCTCATTCCACTACAACCCTAAACTACGATCCGCGACTTTGGCGATCCCCCGCGGAGATGCCCGCATCTTGCCGCATTTCTGAAAAGCGTTTAGACTGGTAACCGTACCCGATGATGATTCATCACCGATTTATATACCGAATACGCAAAACGGGAGGAGTTTCCATGCGTAAAAAACTAAGTCTGACTGACCTCAAAGTTACCAGTTTCACCACTACCTATACGCGTCGACAGCGCGAGGACATTCTGGCCGGCAACGTGATCGGCCAGCTAACGGACGTGGTCATCGATATCACCGACATCATCAAGCTGACCGAGGGTCCCGACAGCATGGCAAGAAGCTGCCTGCATGCCTGCGCCACCCACGAATACTGCACTTGCGGCGGCTGCCCTGACGACGGCTCCCGCTAATCACTGAACCAACGAAAACACCAACCGAGGAGGTCGCGGCGCCCTCGTTTTCCGGCACATCGTTCGATGCCTCCCAAGCCTCACCGCGGCCTCTCACCCGCAAATATAACACCCGCCTCACGGTCAACGCGTTATGCTAATGCGGCACGGAGGCTGTTGTATGACTCATCTCGCTCACCTGAAAACTATATTTCTGGATGCCGGGAATACCCTCATCACCATGGATTACGAGCGGATTTGCATGGATTTGGCCCAATCCGGGCTCACCTGTACACCCGAAGAATTCGGTCGGGCGGAGGCAGCAGCCAGGCCTCGCGTTTCCCATTGGCTGAACGACGGCGGCTCGACCGAGGTGCGGGACACCTTTGTCTTCTATCTGCTGACCGCGCTCCAGGGCCTGCCGGAACCCGTACGCAACGGTCACGATCTGGAAGCGGTCGTCCATAAGAGCCTGCCGCTGTTGCAAGCTCACGGCAGAAACCACGAACTCTGGTGCCGACCCATCGCCGGTGTGCCCGAGGGCCTGACTGCCCTGCGCGACATGGGCCTGCAATGCATTGTGGTCAGTAATTCCGACGGCACTGCCCGCAAAAGCCTGGAGGCGGTAGGTATCGACCACATGGTCGACGACGTGGTCGACAGTCACCTGGCCGGTTTCGAAAAACCCGATCCGAGGCTGTTTACCTACGCCCTGGAGCGTACCGGGGCAGCGGCTGAAACCACGCTCCACATCGGCGACCTGTACCATGTGGATGTAGCGGGCGCCAGAGCGGCGGGCGTGATCGGAGCACTGGTTGACCCCTTCGACGATTGGACCGGGGCCGACTGTCCTCGTTTCCACGATATCGGTGACCTGGCCGAAAAAATCCACCGAGATCGCGCAACCGCTAAGTAGTCATTTGCTAAATACGCAAACCCGGTGATGGTTCAACAAAGACATATGACTGCCTGATGCCGAAGCTGTAGGGAATGTAGTGCCAAGATGGGTGTACAATAAAGTATCACCGATACAAGGAGGCTACCATGGATGTCTCGAAGTGGAACTGGCTGGCAGATACCTTCTGGTATGTTCCCGAGCCCTTTCTTCCGGCCTTGCAACTGGACCCAGGCTCGGGCCAACACCAGTGGATGGTGGATCAGACTGTTTGGCACATCAGCGCCTACGAACTGGGTTACTTCTGGGGAACGATCGGTGTTTTGACCTATCCCGAATCAAGCGGCAGCAGCCATCAAACGCCCGTCGGCATGTATCTTCAAGGCAGTGTTCTGCCTGACGGTCGGGCTCAGATCACCTTTGTCCCCAAACAGGACAGAGGCGCATCGGCCGCGGTTACGGCTACCGGCGTTTTGACCGAGAACCAGGTTGGTTGGGGTTTCAACATGCAGATGTCCACCGGCAGTCAGGAGATCCTGAGCCATTGGGCGCGCATGCTGCGCTGTTATCCGGGAGATGACGCTTGGAAGCAATTACCCGGCACCGATGATTCCCTGCCCGAGTTCATGAAAAAGGCAGGACAGTCCTGAGTTCACGTGGATAACGGACCACCATTCAAGTAAGCGCTGAAAAAATAGCAATACAGCTTGACGATCGGCCGTTCAGAGCCTGAGCTAAGGGCAATAGCCTGTCATGGTGCGTACTTTTGCGTTCTTTTCCGAGACTTCTACCCTGATTTGACGGCATTCCTGGTCGCCCGGTTCCCGACCGGCCTGGTAGCGTATCAGGTATTGGCTGGACAGGTCCTTGGTGATTTTTTCGTAGAACAGTTCCAGGGCTACCGGATTGTTGATGTTGTAGTAGCCGCCGCCGGTTTCCTCGGCCAGACGGGAAAGCCAGGCGTCTCGGCCGCGCATACCCGCCGGTAGGGTGTGGAAGATGTAGAAACGAACCCCCGCCTGTCTGGCGAAGGTCATGACATCTTTGCGCGAAAAGCGGCTGGCGTTGTCCATACCGTCGCTGAAGATGAGCAGGGCACGGCGGCCCTCGATGCCGCTCAGGTCGTACAGGGCCGTGATGATGCCGTCGTAGAAGGCCGTGTTGCCGGGCTGATTGGCCTCACGCTCCAACTCGTTCAGACCCGAGAAGAAGCGGTATTTGCTGCTGGTAAAACTGGTCAGCAACGCCTGCTTCTGGCTGAACAGGGACAGGGAAACCCGGTCGCCGGGTCCCAGCAGTTTCTCCACCACGTCTCTTCCGCCGTCCACCAGATTGGGGATATAGTCGGCCATACTCCCGGAAATATCCACCAAAAAGGCCATGTGCAACGAGCGGTCCTCGCCGGGCATGAACTCCTGAATCGCCACCGGTTCATCGTTCTCGAAGACTTGAAAGTCTTTCTGCTCCAGGAACTCCAGGTAATCGCCGTCTTTATCTTCCACGGTGATGTACAGGTCGATATTGCGAACTTCCAAACGCTGAAGCCCCGGCGGCGGGTTGAGCAGAACAGTGTCCTCGGCCACGGTGCGCCGGTCGACATGACCCACCACGCGCAGGTTGACCATACCGTCCGGGATCTCCATGATCAGGCTGTAGGGTTCGCTGAACAGGGTGGCGACGGGCTGGTCTTCCAGCATGAAATCAACGCTTTTCACATTCAGCCCCAGCGGCGGCCGGACCCGGGCGCGGGCGCGCACCGCATCGCGATAGGGTTTGTCGGGCATGGGCTCAACCAAACGCACATCGAAGGCATAGGGACCCGCATTCAACTGGACCGTATCGCGCGCCAGAACCGAACCGTCATCGGCCAACGCCTCCGCGCTCAGCTTCATGACGCGCGGACGGCCCAGTTTCAGGCGGGAACGATAAGGCGGCTTGACGGCTCGACCCACTTCCACGCCGTCCAAGACGTAGCGCACCGCGGCAATATCGCTGCCGCGCGTGTCTACCTCGAAGTAGGATTTGCCCTGGTACAGCGCCTGTTCCTCGGTCAAGCGGATAAAGATTTCGTGGGAGGCCTTGCCCTCCGGTAGATTGGGGACGGCCAACCGTTTGCCGGTTTGGGTCAACAGTCGCTCTCCCTGGAACAGTTTCAGGGCAAGGGGCGTTTCACCGGGTTGCATGTATCGTTCGAAACGGAGCCATATGGTGTCTTCTGCCAAATTCGGAAAGAAATGAAAGCGAAATGATGAAGCTTCGCGGCCGGCTACCTCACCTTCCAGGCGCAGGGGGTTGTCGGCGTCGAAAGGCGTGCCTGTCTGCAATAATTCTTTCGGCAGCTCCCAACCGATCCGGCAGCTTACCAGGTCTGCTTCCAAAGGCTTGAACACCACTTCCAGGCGGGAATTATCCGCACCGATAACCATGGCCGCGGTTGACAGCCACAAAAGGAGAAGCAAACCCAAGGTGCTTTTGCCCGGCATAGAGAACCCTCCTGGGTGGTGTTGGTGCGCCCTCTCCATTTGTCCGACTTACCTGGCCCCGGAATGGAGACAAAAGGCGGTGAATGGGAAACGGCCAAGAAGAGAGGCACCGATAAATGGTCCATATCATTGTGCGAGCTTAAGAGGTAAAAGTCAAGCCCTGCCCCATGCATGAGAGTCCATGAGAGTATTACCCGGTTTCATTCGCCTTATGTCTTGCGGCGGGTTACAATGTGGCGGCTTGAAGGAGGGCCGGGTATGGCTTTGGATTATGACAAGGGGTTGAACCTGGTGTTGGTGGAACCGGAAATTCCCGGCAATACCGGCGCCATCGGGCGCTTATGCGTGGGGCTACGCGCCACGCTTACCTTGATCGAACCCCTGGGGTTTTCCCTGGAAGACAAGTACCTGCGGCGCGCCGGCCTGGATTATTGGTCCTACCTGGAATGGCAAACCCTGCCCGATCTACAGGCCCTTTACGACCTGATCGCCGACCCCAAGCGTTTCTATTACTTCACCACCAAAACGCAACAACCCTATACCGCCGCACGTTACAAGCGGGGAGACCTGCTGCTATTCGGCAAGGAAACCAGGGGCATGTCGGAAGATCTGTTGCGGGCCAACGCCGAGCGCACCTACACCATTCCCATGTACGGCAATATTCGCAGTCATAACCTGGCCGTTTCAGCCGGGATCGTTGCCTATGAAGCGATGCGCCAAATAACCGGAGGGTTTTCCCAGTCATGAAATACATTCTCTGCATCGGCATCCTTCTCCTGGCCGCGTGCGGCAAACCGGAGTCCGGCCGCCACTTCTCCCTGACCTCGCCCAAGCCGGTCAAGCTGGGTTTGAACACGGTTGCCTCTGAAGCCGTCACCAGTCCACACCGCTATGAAGGGCTGACCTCCGGCCGCACCATTTCCCTGCAAATCGGCAATACGAGCGCCCGACCGATCACCCTGACCCTGGAAGGCGCCGAAACCCCAAGCCTTGATCTGCCGCCCGGTCGCTGGACCCATCTCGAAACCCGGCTCACCGCCGCCGACCTGAACCTGTCCTGGCCGAGTGGAGAACTGCGCGTGGGCCGGCTGTTCCAGCAGGGCTCCGGCGATAAACGCCCCAATGTGATGCTGGTCAGCATCGACACCCTGCGCGCCGATCATTTCAACGCGGAACGCATGCCGCAAACCTTCGGGCTGATGTCACGCGGCCTGATCTTCGATCACGCCTACACGCCCACGCCCTGGACCCTGCCCGCCCATGTCTCCATGCTCACCGGACAGTATCCCGCCGGTCACGGGGTCCGCCTGCCCAACCAGCAAATTCCCGCGCAGCTGACCACCCTGGGCGAAGCCTTTCAGTCGGCCGGTTACGACACCCTGGCCGTGACCGAGGGCAACTATGTCTCCGGCACCTTCGGGTTCTATCGGGGTTTCAGCCGCTTCCTGGAAAACGCCCCGTCCATGCTGGATCGCGATCCCACCTCCATTTCCAAGCTGGAAGCCAACCTGGAAATACTGCGCGAACAGCTGGACCCTTTGCCCCGGACGCCTAAATTCGTTTTCTTCCACACCTACGAGGTGCACTGCCCCTACCTGCCGCGCGGCGGATTGACCGATGATCAAGGTCTTGGGCATACCCAATGGCTGCTGGACAACGACGGCAAGTTCAGCGATCAGGAGACCTACGACCGCCTGGCCGCCCTCTACGCCGGCGAGGTAGCCTGGCTGGACCGGAAGTTGGCGCCGCTCTTAGAGGAACTACTCGCGACCGGGAACTGGATCATTGCGCTGACCTCGGATCACGGCGAGGAGTTCGGCGAACACGGCGGGCTGCTGCACGCCGACACCCTTTATGAGGAAACCACGCGTATCCCCCTGGCCATGGCCGGCCCGGGCATCGCACCCGGTCGCGACGACCGGTCCGCCTCGCTGGTGGACCTGCCCGATACCCTGGCCGCGTTGACGGGTCTCACGCCGCCCGAGACCTGGCGCGGGCGCAATCTCATGGACCCCGCCCGCAAGGACAAGGCCCTGTTCGCCGAATCCTTCTTCTTCGGCCCGCAGATTCCCGTCGAGGACCCGCGCATCCTGAGCGTGTGGTTGTCCCGTGACAAACTCATCCAGACCCGCAACTTCAACAACATCCGGGCGGAACTATACGACCTGGCCGCCGACCCCGGCGAAACGACAAACCTCCAATCGGAACAACAGGAGAAACGCGACGCCCTGTTCCTCTTCCTGGAGCGTTATCTCAGCGGCAAGACCTTGGACCCCGGCGTCATCGAGGGCCTTTCTCCCGAGCAGATCGAAACCATGCGCTCGCTGGGTTACATCGAGTAAAATCCGGCGTCCCGACCCCTTGGGCAAGTGCTTTTTGTTGCATCAACAAAATCTTGCTTTCGCTTTTCCTGTTCTTCCAAAATGGAACATGATACTCTTAAGGATTGAAGTAAATAGGGGGCATCTATCTGAGTAATCCCAATAGGGGCGTGGGTTATAGCAGATAGAGTACAACCGTCCCACTTCATGATTTCCAACACCGATATTTTTTGTTCTATGGTTAAAGTTGTACCATGGTGTTTTCAGGAGGGATAAATGGTGGATCTGGCAAGGCTTTTTCAGAGCGACGAAGTTTCGCGAGAGATCGACCCGAACTGGTCCGAGGACGATCTCCTGGCCAAGGACGGCCTGTATGGTCTTTCCAAGGTCGCTGACCACTTCAATCTGGATAAGCGCAAGATCCGGGAGTTTGCTCGGGAAGAGGAAAAGGCGGGTATCGATATCTATCAGGAATACGGACTCAAAAAGATCGAGGGATCGCAATGGAAGATCCTGATGAGGAACTTCAAAGACGTCTATGAAGATTTCAAGCGTCGTTTCTCATTGAACGTGGTCAAGGAAGATATACAGCGGATACCCAAGACCATCGGTCGTGACGAGTTCTTCAAGCTCCGCGGTTATTTCAAATTGAAAGAAGTGATTCGACAGGGTTATCTACCGTTCGAGCATCGCGAGGTCATTGCCTATTTGAATCGCTTGAAGGATCCGCGTGAGGAAGCGGGCGCTTGGAAGGGACCCAAAGAGTGGTACGTAGACTTTGAGCCGTTCATCATCAACCTGCATACCCATTTCACGCGCTGACGATCAGGGTTGAGGGATTTCGCCCTTGGCCAGGGCGGCTACGGCCGCCTCATGGTCCGGGTAGAGATGGACCACGTCTTCCATTCGCGTCATACTGAATAACTGCATGACTCGTTTGGTAGCACTGCAAATGGCCAGCCGACGACGAATATCGGTCATCTGAAAACAATAGACCACCGCGGCCAGACCGCTGCTGTCCATAAAAGTGACATTGCTCAGGTCCAGGAGAATAAACTGGTCACCGTTGGCAAACTCGGAAAACTTCTCGCGGAATTCGGCGGCTACCCGTGCATCCAGTACGGCGATTTCCGGCGTCACGGTTAGGATATTTCCTTCTTCATTGGTTAAGAACACGGGCGATCCATCCTTTGTGAAGGTCTTGTTACAAGTCTACCCCTTTCTAATCGGCCGACGCATGTGTTTTTTTAGAGTTTGCATTCAATTAAGCAAAAAAAGATAGAGGATCTCACGTTCGTCTATTCGGTCAGGTGGAAGCGGAGTCGCGGAATCAACGCGCCCATGGCCGCGAGCATCAGTCCCAGGGCAAGCAGCAGAGCGGCTTTCACGGGGAACACCGGCGTGATCGGAATCCCCGTCAATTCAACCAGCAGGGGGGATAACCACAGATCGGTCAGCCGGGCGGTAACGACGTAACCCAACAGGGCGCCCAGGATCAGGTCGGCGGTGAAGGGCAAGGCAAGGTCCAGGGCCAACAACAGGCGCAGGCGACCCGGGCGGGCGCCGCGGCTCAGCATTCGGGCGCAGTTTTCCGTTTTCAGCAGTTGCAGGTTCTTGACGATCACATCCAACAAAGCCAGGGTGAATAGCAACATACAGGCAAGCAGCACCAACCCGGCGGTGCGGGCGACCACCTCGACCTGACGTAGCAACCGGGCCAGGGGATGCGCTTCCCTAATGGTGTAGCCCATGGCCTCCACCTCGGCGCGGATCAGGTCGGTATCGGCATCGGCGCTCACGCGCAGGATGGCTTCCAGGGGATCGGGCGCGGCTTTGCCCAGGTCGGTATGCATTTTTTTCAAAGCCCCGGCGGGAACGGCGGCGCCCAGGGCCACGCGGGACGACATGCCGACGATTTTCGCGAACAGCTTGCGGGGCGGGGTGTCGCCCTCTTTTTGGGGTTCCTTGCCATAGGTAAAGCTGATGATGGGCGCTTCCAGGGCCTTGGGCGATAACTCCGGCAGGCCCCGCGACTTGGAATAAGCGTTGTTGTAAATGGCCAGGATCTGGGTGTTCACGATAATGGGGAGTGGGGTTCCGGGCTGCCAGGTGAGTAGTTCCCTATCCACCTCATCGGAAATCCAATCCGGCTCGAAGCCCTGGACCACCATGCCGCTGCTGAAGCCCTGGCCCATAAAGTTGATGGAGATATGGGACGGCTCGGTACCATAGATGACGGGGAAGACATCAGTCACACCGGGCAGGGCGCGCATGGTGTCCATATCGGCGGCGGCGACCGAGGTCTTGGCGCCCGGTTCGGCCATGCGGATGATGGCCACGTCCTTCTTTTTCAAACCGACGCGCAACTCCTGCTCGGGCGCGCCGCCCAACAGGTGATCGGCCAGGAAGCCCGCGATCGTGCCGCCCAGGACGACGATGCCGAACAAGATGGTACAGGCCAGGGCCAGGCGAATATGGGCGCGAAGGACGGCGGGACCAATCCCTCGATTCAGGCCGCGCAGGTCGGAACTCAGGCTCATAGATCAAACTCCGGGGACGGGTACGGCGGAGGACGGGTCCCTTGTTGAACGGTTAGGAGTTACGGGATGCCTCCGCCGCCATAGGTCAAACGCTGTAACCCCCGGATCGTTTATTGAAGGTTCCGGGTAAACAGCTTGTGCCGAGGCGGGCGTCTTTACCTTACGCGTTCCCAGGGACGAATGCAACGCCTTTGGGTGTACTTAAAGAGCGATCAGGCACCACTGCGCTTTGAGATGAGAGGAGAGATCCGCGAACGGTTCCCATCTGCATATTTTCGATAATATCCAGGTCTACCCCTCTGTTTGCCGGGTCCTTTGGTTGAAGTTAACGGCAGTCTTGATTTAGCATAGTTGTACCGACGGGGAGCAAATCATATGCAGCGGCACTGTTTTTTTTGTTTGCAACCATTCTGCTTTTTGGGGTTTGGAATATGTCATCAGCGCAAGAATCGAAGCTTTACACCCGCAACCCGAGCACGAACTGTTAAAACGGTTTGCCGGCGAGTGGCAATTTGAAAAAAGGTCGGCGCCCGCCGACGGCGCACCGCCTCAGAGGGTCGGCTCCGGGTCAGTAGAAGCCGAGATGTTGGGTGGTTTTTTTGTCGTATGCAAATGGTCCGGCGACCTTTATGAAACGGATTTCAAGGCAGTCCAGACTTTGGGATATGACGTGGACAAGGGCCGGTACTCCGGATCTTGGGTGGACTCGATCATGAGTTATCGATGGCAATACGACGGTTCGTTAGAAGCCGTTAGTAAAGAGCTTGTCATCACGGCCGGCGGGCCGGGTCCCGGCGACGATACGGCAAAATTTCGTGAACGTTACCGGTTCGATTCGGCCGATACGATCACGGTTGTCGCCCGGATGTTGCAAGACGGGCAATGGGTCACTTTCATGACGACCCACCTCACGCGGAAGAAATAGCAGTCCCATGAGCGCCCCGATCAACCAGTGATTACTTTGTCATAGGGCCGGGCTCCATCACACCGGAGCCCGACCGGTTTCGGGTTATTAATCGTCTCGGGGGTGTTTACCGGGTTTGCCGGTAATGGATTGGTAGACCAGAGTATGGAAGCGATCGTGCAAATCGGTATCGTAGTAGGGCCACACCTGGCAGAGGACCAGGCTGACCATGCCTTCCGCGGGATCGACCTGGTACCAGGTGTAGTAGAGGCCCGCCCAGAGCCACTCGCCCGGGGTGGACATGCGGGCCGATGCCTGGTAGTCGATGTGAACCGCCGGGCCCAGTCCGAAACCGTAACCCGGAAGGCCGACCGCGCCCGTGGTGCCGACGCGGTGATCGCGGCGCATCAGTTCCACCGTTTTCCTGCCCAATAGTTGCTTGCCCTGAAAGCGCCCCTCGTTCAGCAGCATCGTCAGGAAGCGCGCATAGTCCCGAGCCGTGGACGCAACGCCCGCGCCGCCCGAGTAGTAGGTGGTGGGTCCGTTATAGTGGAAATCCGGCGAATAGGAGAAGTAGAGCCAGTTATTCTCGCCGTCGGGCATGCGGAAGATCTTGCCGTCCTCGCCCTGTGAATAAGCCGCGGTCAGGCGGTCCAGTTTGTCTTGCGGCAGGAAGAAGTGCGTGTCTTCCATGTCCAGCGGATCGAAGATCCGCTCCTGACAGAAGTCAGCCAGGGTCTTCCCGGAAATGACTTCCACGAAATATCCCAATACGTCGGTGGACAGACCGTATTCGAAGTTCTCGCCGGGGTGACTGTACAGCGGCATCGCGGCCAGGTTCTTGACCATGTCGCCGATGGTTCCCTCGGTCTGCTTCAAACCGTCTGTGACACCGCCGGCCAGGTAAAGATCGGCGATGTGTTTCCTGCCTTGAAAGATGTAGCTGATGCCGGATGTGTGGCTGAGCAGGTGCTGGATGGTGATTTCGCGGCGGGCCGGCTCCAGGGTATAGCCCTCTTCCGGACATCCCGTCTCACCCTCACAGTCTACCAGCACTTGGGAGCCGGCGAACTCGGGGATGTAGCGGCTGACCGGATCGGTCAAATTGAAATGACCTTCCTCCCACAGCATCAGCACCGCGACCGAGGTAATTTGTTTGGTCATGGAGAACATGCGGAAGATACTGTCGGTCTCCATGGGTTTGTTGCTTTCGACATCCGCCATGCCGTGGGCTTGCAGATGAGCAATTCGGCCGTTGCGGGAAACCAGGGTCACGGCGCCGGCAATGCGGCCCTCATCGATATAACGTTGAATCACGGGGGCGATTCGCTCCAATCGCGGCGCCGAAAGGCCCAGGCGCGACGGCGCAACTGTTTCCAACTCACCGGCAAAAACCGGGTTCCAGAACAAAAACAGACAGGTGGAGAAGGCGAGTAGCTTTTTCATCGAACTCTCCTTGTCATTGCTTTGAATTGATTGCGGCGAAGTACTATAACGCCCTAAAATGACCGAGGCAAGTTAAAGAATCGCTCGGGGTGATTGAAATGGGGTAGGGGCGGACTGAATCCTCGTCTCGCCGGCGCTTTTTTCGGCCCGATTTCATTTCACAACCTGAAGAATCCAGATATAGCAAGGCCTACGCTGATATATCAATCTGAGTCGGAAGCCTATGTGCAGTGTTGTCCATAGGCTTCCTACTCAGTGGGTAGGGCATGGGCAGTACTGCACATGGGCTTCCTACTCAGTGGGTAGGGCATGGACAGTACTGCACATGGGCTTCCTACTCAGTGGGTAGGGCATGGACAGTACTGCACATGGGTTTCCTACTCAGTGGGTAGGGCATGGACAGTACTGCACATGGGCTTCCTACTCAGTGGGTAGGGCATGGACGGTATTGCACATGGGCTTCCTACTCAGTGGTCAGCCCGTAGACAACGTCGTCACACGGCAACCTACTCAGTAACATGCCTCGGGGCAACGTTGACGCCGGGCAATGCACCCGGCGACACGGGTAGGGGCCACGTTGCCCGCGTTGCCTGTTTGCGATTACCCTCATTTTCAACGAACCCCAAGTGCCTGAGGGCTGCTTAAAAGGAGTGACGAGAATCCCAATCCGTGAGTTGCCCGATCCTTCCCGGCCGGTATCTGCCGGGTTCAGCCGGAAACTATGGTAGACTAAACACGTACACGTTGTGAGGAGGCAAAGATGCCTTTGATGTTTTTCGGAACAATCGGACCCTTGGAAATTCTGGTGATCGTCCTGTTGGTGGTCATCATCTTCGGCGCCAAACGCCTGCCGCAATTGGGCTCGGGCCTGGGCCAGGGAATCCGCAACTTCAAGAAATCGGTCAGCGGTGAAGAAGATAAAACGATAAAAAACAAAGCTGAGTAACCGCAAAGCAACTTGGAAAGACAGATCTTTCCACCATGGGAGTGTCGCGTGAACATGGTGAAGTATCTTTTCGGAGCCCTGGTTTGGCATGTCAGGGCCGGGTTCTGGTACATGGGTCTCGGTCTCCGCTTGTTTTTTGCAGTCGGCCTCGATCAGAATTTCGATCCCCGTAAGGACGATGTGGCCGAAACCTTTCGGTGCCCCATCCCGCGCAACTATCGCCGCCATTGGCAGGAGGCCTGAACCGAACGGGCTTTTCTTAAATAGACGGTTTACAAAGTATGGGGAAACTGTTAGTATTCCCAGCCGTGCCGTGAGGCGGGCAACCGCCCGCGGAATGCATTGCCCTTTATACAAACGTGCCGACTTAGCTCAGCTGGATAGAGCGTCTGGCTACGAACCAGAAGGTCGGGGGTTCGACTCCCTCAGTCGGTACCATTTCCCTTTAAGCCGCCTCGGCGGCTCTTTTATTTTCAGCGTCCAGGGAAGGGAAATAACATCGGGGCCCACCTTATAAACCCGGTCTGTTCCGTGTTTCGCTACGGTTCGATTGTAATGTCCTCTAACACCGTGCCGATAATACCGGAGAACCCGCCGCGTAGTCATTCCATCGGAGTGTGGCTGTTGACCGAATCAAAGATGCAACTGGAACCTGAGCAGGAGGTCTACGACCTCAATCGGTTTTTCGACATTGCTCTGGACATGCTGTGTATCGCCGGTTTCGACGGTTACTTCAAGAAAATGAACCCGTTGTGGACCCGGGTGTTGGGCTATAGCAACGAGGAACTGCTGGCGCGCCCGTTTATCGATTTCGTGCACCCGGACGACAAGGCGGCGACCCAAGCGGCCGCGGCTCGCCTGACCCAGGGCGAAAAAGTGGTCCATTTTGAAAACCGCTACCGGCATAAGGACGGCAGATATCTCTGCTTGCGCTGGCAATCGGTGGGCGATGCGGCCAATCAACTGATCTACGCATCGGCCTGGGACATCACCGAGATAAAAAATGCGGAACGTCGCCTGAAGCGCAACGAGGAATTGCTGCGCCAGGCCGGTGAAATGGCCAAGGTGGGCGGTTGGGAAGTGGATCTGGAGAAGAACGAGGTTCTGTGGTCCTCGGAAGTCTACCGTATTCACGAAGTAGATGAAGGTGACAAGCCGGACCTGGAAGAAGCGATCAACTTCTACGCGCCCGAGGCCAGGCCTGTCATTCAAAAAAGTATCGAGGAGGCTGTCACAACCGGTGTTCCCTGGGATGTAGAGCTACCTTTCATCACGGCAAAAGACCGTCATATCTGGGTGCGCGCCCTGGGCAAGGTAGAGTATCGCGATACCAAACCGGTTCGTTTGTGGGGCTCTTTTCAGGACATCACCCAACGCAAAGAAGCCGAGCAGAAACTGGAGCGTCGCGCTCGCGAGGCCGACCTGCTCTATCAAGCCGCCGAAATGGCGAGCCAGGTACCCACCTTCGAGGAAGCGCTGGAACAATGCCTGAAACTGGTCTGCCAGGCGACGGGTTGGCCGGTGGGTCATGTGTATGTGACCGAAATCAATCCGTTGCGTGCCGTAACCACAAAAATTTGGTACCTGGAAGATCCCGAGGCTTTCTCCACCTTTCGCGAGGTGACCGAACGTACCGATTTCTCCTTTGGGAGCGGGCTGCCGGGCCGTATCCTGGCCCTTGGTCAACCGGCCTGGATTACCAATGTGATGACGGACCGGAACTATCTTCGCAACCAACTGGCGGGGGATCTGGGCGTTCGTAGCGCCTTCGGGTTTCCCATCATGCTCGAGGGAGAGACTCTGGCCATTTTGGAGTTTTATGCGCGTGAGGAACTGGTGCGCGACGAGGAACTGATGTTGCTGATGCGCAGCCTGGGTGAACAGGTGGGTCGGGTCTTCGAGCGGCGCAAGGCCCAAGAGGAGTTGCGAGACTACGCGGCGGCTCTGGAGGAAACCAACCGTTCCCTTAAAGAAGCCACCGAGGCCGCAAGAGCCGCCAGCCTTGCCAAAAGTCAGTTCCTGGCTTCCATGAGCCACGAGATTCGCACACCCATGAACGGCATTATCGGCATGACCGGCCTGTTGTTGGATACGGATTTGGGCGAGGAGCAAGCCGAGTTCGCCAATACCATTCGCGGTTGCGCGGATACATTGCTCAGCATCATCAACGACGTGCTGGACTTCTCCAAGATCGAAGCCGGGAAACTGGAACTGGAATCCATCGACTTCGACCTACGCAACCTGGTGGAAGAAACCGCCGACCTGCTGGCTTTCAAGGCCTATGAAAAAAACCTCAACTTCGTAGCCTACCTGCACCCGGAAGTCGACACCTATGTGAAAGGCGATCCCGGCCGCATTCGTCAGATTCTCCTCAACCTGGCCGGCAATGCGGTCAAGTTTACCGAGGAGGGCGAGATCGTCATCCGCGGCGACCTGGTGTCCGGAGATGAGAAAGAGGTGAGGGTTCGGTTTTCGGTGCGCGATACCGGTATCGGCATTCCGCCGGAGGCCCACGCCGGCCTGTTCCAGTCCTTTACCCAGGTAGATACCTCCACCACCCGCAAATACGGCGGTACCGGTCTGGGTTTGGCCATTTGCAAGAAACTGGTCGAACTGATGGACGGTGAAATCGGCGTGACCAGTGAGGTGGGCGTGGGCTCCGAATTCTGGTTCACCGCGCGTCTGGGCGCCGCGGATACCAACTACGATGAACCGGCCTTTCCCGGGGGAAAATCCATCCTCGTCCTGGAGGAAACGACCTCCACTCGCGAATTGTTCCGGGTCGCCCTGACTTCCTGGGGTTATCGGTACGTGGGCGTCGAGCAGCCGGAAGAATTGATTCGCCGAATCGGGGAGGGCGGGAACGAGCCGAAATTCGATGCAGTCATCATCGACCCGACCATGGAAGGCTTGAACATCGAAGAATTGATCGGGTCCATTCGATCGCTCACCGGCAATCAGGCGCCGTACATCATCCTGGCCATGCACCCGTCGGCTAAGGAGAAGATAGAGTCCTTGAGCAGGCTGGGTATGGCGGCCTACCTGCTGAAGCCCGTCAAGCAAAGCCAGCTCTATGACTGCCTGGCCGATCTCTTCGGCGGCAAACTCCTTCACCCCGAGAGAACCGCCGAAACCAGGCCGAATGCTTTTTTCGAGAGCCGGGTCATCCGTATCCTGCTGGCGGAAGACAACGCGGTCAACCAGAAGGTCGCCGGAAAAATGCTTCAAAAAATGGGGCTGCGCGTGGACTGTGTCGGCAACGGCCTGGAGGCGATACGCGCCCTGGATACCATCCCCTACGACCTGATCCTGATGGACTGCCAGATGCCGGAAATGGACGGCTACGAGGCCACCGTCGCGATACGCGCCAAAGCCGGCGAGTGCCGCCGTACTCCGATCGTCGCCATGACCGCCAACGCCATGAAAGGCGACCGGGAACGCTGCCTGGCCGCCGGCATGGACGATTACATCAGCAAGCCCGTCAAAGCCGAGTCCCTACTGAAGGTCATCCGACACTGGGTCAGATAAAGCGGTCGACAGATTGCGATCCTGACTGTCGCGTGCGAAGACCGCCGCCGGTGCTCGCACGGCAAGGGTTCCTTGTCGCTGCACTCAAAACCCGGACCACCCTCTGTTAGAATGGGACAAACCATTCGCTTGTAGGAGGATGAAGATGACCCTGAAAGAGATCGTAGAAGAGGGCAAAGGCATCCCCGGTCGCATCTTCGACATGACGGTTCAAGTGCTGATCCTGGTTTCACTGTTGGCCTTTTCCATGGAGACCCTGCCCAACCTTACGGAACAGGAAGAAAACATCCTGGAACTGGTCGAGATCATTACGGTGCTGCTTTTTACGGGCGAGTACCTGTTGCGCTTATACGTGGCCGACAGCAAACCCCGTTTTATCTTCAGCTTTTTCGGTTTGGTAGACCTGATCGCCATTTTGCCCTTCTACCTGGCAATCGGCCTGGACCTGCGCTCCGTACGGGTCTGCCGCATCTTCCGACTCTTCCGCGTCCTGAAACTGGTGCGTTACAGCAGCGCCCTGACCCGTTACCGCCGCGCCTTTCAGTCCATCGGCGCCGAACTCTTCCTCTTCTTTCTGGCCACGGGGATTCTCCTCTTCCTGGCCGCGGTCGGCATCTACCATTTCGAGGGTAAGGCGCAACCGGAAACCTTCGGTTCGGTCTTCCACAGCCTGTGGTGGGCGGTGATCACCCTGACCACGGTCGGCTACGGCGACGCCTACCCCGTCACCATGGGCGGCCGCTTCTTTACCTTCGTGATTCTGATGTTGGGCCTGGGAATCGTGGCCCTGCCCTCCGGCCTGATGGCCTCGGCCTTGAACCGCGCCGCGGTCGGCGAGGAGCGAGAAGAAACCTGAACCGTGCCGAAACCGATCGCCGGCTGATAGAATAGGCGTAGAACCGGGGGGATCATGAAGAATCTACCGATCGGAATCCAAACCTTCGAGAAGATCAGGAACAAAAACTACCTCTACGTGGATAAAACGGGGTATTTCAATGATCTCATCGAGGGCGGTTATTACTTTTTTTCCCGCCCGCGCCGCTTCGGCAAGTCACTCCTTATCTCCACACTCGAAGCGCTGTTCCAAGGTCGCAAGGACCTCTTTAAAGGTTTGGCCGTGACGGCAAGCGGTTATGATTTTCCCATTTACCCGGTGATTCGTCTCGATTTCTCGATCATTTCGAATCGGACGCCCGACATTTTGGAACAAGAAGTCAAAGAGGAATTGGATCGGATCGCCCGAGCTCATGGCCTCAGCTGCAATGATTCTCTTCTGACCACACGTTTCAGGAATTTGATCCGTGATATGTCGCGGCAGGCGCCCGTTGTTATTCTGATCGACGAATACGACAAACCCATCCTCGATCATTTGGCCGACCCGGACACCGCTCTGGCCAATCGGGACAAATTGCGCGAGTTCTATGGAGTTGTGAAAGGACTGGATGCACATATCCACATGGTTTTCCTGACAGGCATCACCAAATTTGCCAAGATGTCCATCTTCTCGGAACTCAACAATCTTTTTGACCTGAGTAACGATGTCAACCATGCCGGGCTTTTGGGTTGGACACAGGAAGAAATGGACCGGGACCTGAAGCCGCATATCGAATACCTTGCCGAAATGCTGGGACGAACCACTGAAGATACCGAAAAGATACTGGCCGAAATGTACAACGGTTACCGTTTCTCCAAAGCAGATATTTGCGTTTACAATCCCTGGTCCGTGATCAATGCGGTAAAGCGGGGTAGTATCGATAATTTCTGGTATACCTCCGGCTCGCCCAAGTTTTTGATGGATGAAATGTCGCACCGCTTGAGAGCATCCGGGGCTTTCAACATCCGCAACCTCTACAACATCCAGGTTCGCGCGGACATGATGCCCACCCTGGAGATCGGTAATGCCGAGTTGGAAACCCTTCTCCTCCAAGCGGGCTATTTAACCATAAAAGGTAGTTCCGGGACCTTGCGCGACCCTTATCTCCACCTCGGCTTTCCAAATCGGGAGGTGGAGGTTTCGCTATGGTTTTCCTTAATGCATGCCCTGGTGCCCAAGGCGAAAATCGATTCGGGAGATCACCTTGCCAAACTGGTAACCGCTCTGAACGAAGAGGATCTGGAAACCTTCTTTACCATTCTTCGCGGCGCCTTCTTCGCCAATATTCCCTACGAACTGCACCTCCCCTACGAGAAGTATTACCAAACGGTTTTTCACACCATCTTCCTATTGCTGGAGATTCGCATACGCGCCGAGGAAAGCACCAATGTAGGTCGTATTGACGGTGTCCTGGAGACGGACGACCGAATCTACATCATCGAGTTCAAACTGGACGACAGCGCCGCCGCCGCTTTGCAACAGGCAAAGGACAAAGGCTATGCCGACAAGTACCGCAACTCCGGTAAGAAGATCATCCTTGTCGGCGTGGGTTTCAAAGAACGCAACATCGACGGCTGGGTTCACGAGGTCATCGATCGCTCCAATCCGGTTTGAGTTCGATGCACACCCCGGATTGCCTGTTTCGGGGTTAGGCGTGTTACAATGCCGCAAGTTCCCGCGCCCGAAAGGTGACGGTATTCTTTCTCTAGTGGCTGGATGATGACGAGTCCCAAGCTGGATTTCAAGCAACGGATGTACCGCCGCGTTGGCCTGGTCGTTTGCCTGATGCTGGGCATCAACACGTACGGCACCATCGGCATCTTTTTGATTGAAGACACCACGCTGTTCGAGGCCTTCTACATGTCCGTCATCACGCTCACCACCGTGGGTTTCAACGAGATCGTAGAGTTGTCGCCCGAAGGCCGGATGTTTTCCGTGACCACCATTTATATGGGATTGGCCGGCTCCGGGGTTTCGATTGCGATAATTACCAACCTCTTGTTCGAGGAAACGCTCGTCGATTTATTCAAGGGTAGACGCATGGAAAAAAAACTCAGCAAATTGCGAGACCATTTTATCGTTTGCGGGTTCGGCACCACCGGACGCCAGATTACCGAGGAACTGCTGGCCCAGAACCGAACCGTGGTGGTCATCGATCAAAACAGGGACCTGGGTTTTGACAATCCCAAGTTCCTCCTATTGCATGGCGATGCCCGTCATGACGATATGCTGGAAAAAGCCCGGATCCAAGATGCGGCCGGTCTGGCCGCCACGCTCACTGAAGACGCCGACAATGTGTTCGTGGTGCTGACCGCGCGCGCCCTGAACAAGGACTTGTCCATCGCCAGTCGCTACAAGGATGATGATACCGAGTCCAAACTGTTTACCGCCGGCGCCGATCACGCGGTCAGCCCTTATCGCATGGGCGGGCATCGCCTGGCCCTGTCCCTGATCACGCCCGCCATGGTGGACCTGATCGACGCCACCCTACACGATTCCTCGCTGAAGGTGCGCTTCAATCATGTCCAAGTTCCCGAGGGCGCACCCATTCAAGGCAAGCTTCTCAAGAATTCCCACATCCGCGAGTATTCACTGGGCGCCCTTATCGTGGCGGTCACCGATCATACCGGACATGCAGTGTTCAACCCCAGCCCGGATTTTCGCCTGGACAACATCACCCAACTCGTGGTTCTTGGTGACGACGAACAGATTCGTTCGCTAAAATCATATCTGGGTGAAACTCAAGCCTGATTTTTCCCTTCCCCGCGCACCATTACCCTTCATCGAGGAGTCTCCATGTCTTTCCGTGCAATCTTGTTCTGCCTGCTGACGGTCCTGCCGCTTCAGGCCCAATTCGCCAACGAGGATATCCTGCCGCCCCGGCCGCCCTGGAGCGGTAAAAGCAAGTCCCTGGCTCTGGCCGCGGATGATCCCTGGGCCACGCATTTCGAGCGCTCCGGCATGACCGCCTCACCCTCCTACGACGACACCATGGCCTGGGTGTACAAGCTGGTTGCCGCCGCGCCGCAGTTGAACAAGATCGTCGTGGGCAAAAGCTTGCAGGGTCGCGACATCGTCATGATCATTGCCTCCAAGGAGGGCGCCGAGACCCCCGAACAATTGGCCGCGAACGGCCGGCCGACCCTGTTCGCCCACGCCGGTATTCACTCGGGCGAGATCGACGGTAAGGACGCCGGCTTCATGCTGCTGCGCGACATGACGGTCAAGGGGACGCGCAAGTCTCTGCTGGACGGCGCCAACTGGCTGTTCATCCCCATCCTCAACGTGGACGGCCACGAGTGGTCTTCGCCGCACAACCGCATCAACCAACGCGGCCCTGAAGTGATGGGCTGGCGCACCAACGGCCGCAACCTGAACCTGAACCGCGACTATGCCAAACTGGAAACACGCGGCACGCGGGCGGCGGTCAAGGTCATCAACACCTGGAAGCCGGATCTTTATTACGACCTGCACGTGACCGACGGTATGGACTACCAGTACGATATCACCTATGGGTTCACGGGCCCGCACGGTTATTCGCCCGCCATTGCCGAGTGGCTGACCAATGTCCTGCGCAAGGCAACCGACAAGGCGCTGCAAGACTGGGAACACATACCGGGTCCGCTGATCTTTGCGGCCATGCGCAGCAATCCCAAGGCGGGCGCCGCGGGTTTCACCCCCGGCCCGCGTTTCTCCAACGGCTACGGCGACGCGGTGCACCTGCCCACGGTGTTGGTGGAGAACCACTCACTGAAGCCCTACGACCGGCGCGTTCTGGGAACCTATGTCCTGTTGGAGGAAACCCTGAAGATTTTGGCCAGGGATGCGGCCGGCTTGCGAGCGGCGGTTAAAAAGGACAGGGCGCGGCGACCCGAAAAGGTCACTCTGAGTTGGCGCACCGACCGGAACAACCCCGACCCGATCAAGTTTTTGGGGATCGCCTTCGAAACCGTTGAATCCGAGATCTCGGGGACCCAATACGTCAAATGGCTGGGCAAACCGGAAACCTGGGACACCTTCTATTACGAGCCGCGCATTCCCGACCGCACCGTGACTCGCCCCAAGGGTTACTGGGTGCCGGCCGATTGGCCCGAGATCATCGCCAAATTGAAGCATCACGGCGTGGAAATGAAGACCATTTCTCGGGCCGAAACCGTGGACGTGACCCTCTACCGCATCGAAAACCCCAAGCTGGGTCGAAGCGGTTACGAGGGACGGGTGCTGTTGCGCGGCGAGTTCAATGCCGAGCAACACCGTTGGACCTATCCCAAGGGTTCCGTCTACATCTCCACCGACCAGCCCCTGGCCGAATTGATCGTCCTGCTGCTGGAACCCGAATCCGACGATTCTTTTCTGCGCTGGGGTTTCTTTCACGAGATTCTGCAACGCACCGAGTATTTCGAGCAGTACGCCGTGGAACCCATGGCCGCCGCCATGCTGGCGAAAGATCCCGAACTGAAGAAAGCGTTCCAGGCAAAGCTGGAAGCGGATGAGGAATTTGCCAAAAATCCCCGGGCGCGCCTGAACTGGTTCTACGAGCGCTCGCCCTATATGGACAAGCGCTGGCGACTGTACCCGGTGGGCCGCGTGGAGTAGGTTTCCCGATCGGAGGACGCGGCCGCCGCCGCGCCCTCCCATGGCCCGCCTCACGCCGCTTCATCCTTTTTAGCTCTTCGCGTCCGTGTGCGAACGGTTGTTTTCGGTTTCGCGGATGCCGGATGATCGTGCGGCTGCTTGCACAAAGCTTCGATCACAGCCGGCACCGCTTCCAGTTCACATACGGCTCCGTCGAACAGGTCCGGCCTTGCTTGGACGGCTTGCCGGGCAGCGGCCAGGATGCGTTGCGACAGGGCCGGATCGAGAGCGGGGGAACGACGGAATATCTTGAATGCGGATTGGCTGTAGACCAATAAGGTTCCGTGTAAACCCAGGGGCGCGTGGTTCGCCGCGGCGTAAAGCCAGGCGCGTTGTCCCCGCCAACCGTGCTCGCTGATATCTTCCGGCATCAGGGTGTAGGTTCGTCCCGCGTAAACCCACGACAGACCCAGCAGGGCGCCCCGGGCCGAATTGAGTTCGACGATACGGGCGCCGCCCCGGTCGATCAACAGTTTCTTGATTTCCGCAACCACGGTGGTGACTCCGCCGTGCTGCTGTTCCAATTGTTTGACCTGCGCTTGCAGTCCGGCCACTTGTGCGGCCAATTGATCCATTTTCGACGTCATTGGATAACCTCCTTTGTTTTTCGTTCGGTATGGGACGGGCGAAGCCCGCCCCCCGTCTTACGCCGCGCGGCCACGCGTTTTCAGCGCGCCGATGATGCGTTTGTCGGATTCGTTCTCGGTTTGGGTCAGGTGATCGACATAATCCGTTACCACGTCGGTGGTCACCTGGATTTGCTTCTGTAAGGCGATGAGTATGGCTTTTTTCACGGTATTCCTCCTAAAAAACCAGGGTTGTCGAGCGGGCCCAGGAAGACCCGGCTCGGGTGAAGGGTTTGGGGTGACGGTTTCGATTTGGTATCAGGCGGCTCTATCCTTGAGGGTAAAGCGATGCAGGCCTGTATTCGCCGACGGCTCGTCGTCGTGTGACTCCTCGTCGTCATGCGTCAACTGGTCGGCGTAGGCTTGCAGGGCCTGATCGATGTCATCGAAGGTCTCGCCGAAATAGTCCTGTAGGGCGCGAGCAACGCTTGCGCCCTCCAGACCGTTGCGATGGAACTGCATGATTACGGTTACTTTCATAAGGTTTCTCCTTTTTGATTGGATTCGAACGGGGAGCCTGATCGCGGACACACTTCCGCCGGCCATGCCGCGAACGGGCATCGATGCAAAAGCGTGGCTTGGGACCGTGGCGAGCCGGTTTCGACCCGGCTTGCGGGGCGCCCCGTCGTTCTGGTTACATCATAATCCCCGTGGGAGGTGGGCGCCATATAGGATATATTTTTGTTCAGTAGTAATATATATAGATAAATTTGCTATATATATTTTTATTTGCTAGATTGTCTTTAGCTGAACATACCACTCTTTATTTTAAATACGCGAATTGTTAAGATGAGAAAAACGGCATGGGGGTTTCCATGGATTTAAGCAAATTCACTCTGACCAACGCCAACCTTTCCCTGAAGCAGGCGCTGGTCACGCTTAGAGAAGAGGGCGCCTTTTCCGAAAGTGTCAGTGAAATTCGTCCCCGGATTCAAGTGGCTTTGGGCAAGCAGCGCAATGATGAATCGTTCCAGACCTTCGAGGACGCCGGCGTTTACTATGAGGGCGCCAATTTGAAACGCGGCAAATACCTGGTCAATAATTTGGACAAACTGCGCAGGTATGTCCAGCGTTTCCGCAGTGAGGAAGTGGACGACGTGAAGGCGTTCAACAATCTGGTCGACTTCCTATTGAACGCGCGCGGCACCTACCGCCTGCGCGACTTCGGCACCCATTTCAAGGATGAACTGCGCTATGACGGTCGGCGCATTCGCTTCCAAAAGCAAACGGATAAGGGCGAGGGCATCGAGCGCTACAAGAACTCCGTCATCATCAAAATGCCCGTGGCGGCGATCAACCTGGCCGGTAGGGAAAAGTTGCCGGAACGCCTGCCCAATCTTCCTAATGAGATAGTCGAGGGGAAAACGCTCAAGGAGTCCTTCCCCGACAACCCCATCTGGTCCCTGTGGGAGTGATTCTTCCGAAGGCAAGCGAAAAAGTATGGCGGTTTTTTGGCGCCGAAGGTGCCGGCCAAAATAGCCCGGGGCAACGCCCCGGGAAGAGGATATACCAATATCGAGCCCTGAAAGGGCGTGATAAAAAACCGTGTAATCTATTGGTAAAAAGCAGCTTGTTGCGCCCTTTCAGGGCTACCGGTATTTTTTGATTCCCTACCCAGGGCGTTGCCCTGGGCTAATTTGTTCAGCGCCTTCGGCGCAGGGAAAAAGGCCGACCATCCTATTTGACAATGTAGAATCGGGCAGGCGTTTGATCGGGCAAACCAAAAAGGGGCTCGCCGAAGCGAGCCCCGTGATCACGGTGTCGGCTTACACGGGCGCGGGGCCCGCGGTGAATAAACCGACCGCGTGTTTCATTTGAACCAGTGCATCTACCAGTCGCCCGGCAGTGCGGATGACGGTCTCCATCGGATAACGCGCCCACTTGGGGTACGCCTCCAGCAAGATCCCGTTCCAGACGGCAACGAATCCATCGATCACCGCCTTGCGCTTCTCCTCCCCTGACAACGCGGCGTCTTCCACCACGTTGACCAGTTCCGAGAGCACCTGGATCAGAGTCGGCAACAAGGCCGCGAATTTCAGGATCTTCAAGACATCACCTCCCTGGTTCCTTTCTTGGCCCTATCACGGACCGGTTGACGGTTGCGACCGGGAAGATACAAGAACCTTCCCGAGCGGCCGGCGGACAGGTGTCGGATGTGTCGGTGAGGGCCCGGGGGCCCCAATTCGCCGAAGTGTTGGAGTGTCATGGCTTTATTTCTGTTCAAGCCGCCATCTCCTCGATTCGGCGTCGCACCGGTTGATCCGAGACGATTTCCGCCCTGATTAAGGGCACGACGGGATCTCCCGTCCCGCCCGGGTCCGCGGGATCGGTCGTGTCGACCGGGTCCGTGGGATCGGTTGGATCGGCAGGGTCCGAGGTGGGATCACCCGTGGACCCGCCGCCGGGCTCCTCGCCCGCGGGATTTCCGCCCGGCTCCTCGCCCCCGGCGGGTTCTTCACCACCGACGGGCGTCGTTGTGCCGCCGTCATCCGAACCGCTGCCGGTTTTGATGACATATTCATAACCGTAGGTTCGGATGATGCGACGTTGGATGGCATCGCGCTTGGTCCCCAGGATGATCCGCAGGTAGGCGTAGATTTCACGATAGAGTTGATCGATACGTCTACGTCCCCGTTCCAGGATCTCCTGGTTCACCGCCAACCGGTTCTCCAATTCGTCCGCCAGTTGCCTGGCTTCTGAAGTACCGGCCAGGGCCGCATCCAGTTCCTCTATCGAGGGGTTGGCCATGGGAGCCAGGCCCGCCTCGGTGAGACGGTCATGGGCTGCTCGGATCTTTTTGGCTGCCTGAATCCAAAGCAGTTGCCCCTTGACCGGAATACGGTTCGACGCGGTGTTGGTGTAGAAACCGCCCACCAGCTTGGCGGGTAGTTCCTCCCGAACGGCCCGGTTTTCCAAAGCCGTCCAGAAGTGAGTTACCATGAGCTGAAGTCGGTTCGCCGCCTCGTTTTTGGCTTCGATCTGATCTCCAAGATCATGGTAGAGGGTGTTGGACAAGTCCAACGCGGATTGAAAGGTGTCGGTTGTGGCGGACAAGTCCGCCTGGAGTTCATCGGTGATGCGATGAATTCCGTCCTGAGTGTCTTTCTGAGCTCGTTCCAGAACATATCTGGCCCACGCGACCCGGTGAAGGTCGTTGGTAATTACCGCTAGTTTCATAACGGCCTCCTTACATTGTGTTGATTAACAATGCGCCCCCGGGTAGCGCCTTGTTCTGCCTGTATCTTAAATGCCCTCAAGCCCCTGCGCCATATAGGATATATTATTTCTATTTTTAATATATATGATTTGAACAAATATATAATTGATCGATGATCAACCTCATTCAATATAGGAACACTCGCCGTGATCCTCGCTCACAGGCCCCAGGTTTATTGTTGATTGTGAAAATAAGTTTATTCGGTTGGTTTTTAGTCTTTTTTCGTTCCTTTTAACAATTTTAGGCAGATTTTTACCCGTTTTATGCCTTTCTACCCTACCCGATTCCGGGAATGGGGCTACCCGCGAGGGCCCGATACGGTTCCATTCCCGGGATTGGTGCCGTTTGCGACACCGCGAGGTGGCTCTGTGCCCGGGAATGGTTCTACTCTCCAAGCCTCCAGGGGGTATTTTTCCCGGAAAACAGCCCAACCAAATATCACCTCCGGTTGTTTTTAAGGAAATGGAGTCGACAGGCAGGAGCTCCCATGCCTCGAAACTCGACCCAAAGTTGTTAAATCAATTCCCAGGATCACTGTTTCTCGGGATTGAAGGTGGGTTCCGAGATTCGAACGGTCATCATTCCGACAACGGAACCGCTTTTTCCGGCACGATTAGACCGACTCTCGGAACTGGTGTTGTGGTTTCGAAAACAACAATACCGATGCCCGGGAACGATACCGGGTTCGGCATGACGTCCGTTCCTACTCCCAAGAACGAGACCGGTTCCTTCGACATCACCCGGACGGCCGACGCAACTCGGTTTTGGTCGTTCGTCCCTACGCGTTTCCGGTTTGAATCAAGACTTGGATTCACGGACCCGCATCAAGCCTTCCTGGGCCGTGGAGGCCACCAAGGTGCCGTCGCGGGTATACAAGCGGCCGTGGTTCAGGCCGCGACTGCCGCCGGCGCGACTGCTTTTCATCACGTACAGCATCCATTCATCGGCCCGGCAATCCGCGTGCAGCCACAGGGCATGATCCAAACTGGCCGCCTGGAGGTTGCCCTTCCAAAAGCTCAGCCCGTGCGGCAACATGGCCGTGGACATGAAGTATAAATCGGACAAGTAACCCAGGACAGCCCGGTGAATGACGGGGTTGTCGGGCAGGCGGCCGTTGGCCCGCATCCATACCATGCGTTCCGGCGGCCTGGGCTCCGGCTTGAAGGGATCGTAACGCAAGACGGGTCGACAATCGATGCTGGTGTACAGGTTCTCTCGTTTGGGAGCTCGGTCCGGGTAGCTCTCGGCTATGCGGTCCCAGAATTCACGATCCGACTCAAGGGTCTCCGGGTCCGGGAGTTCGCCCTCCGGCATGGGCTCCTGGTGCTCGGAGCCCTGTTCCACGACCTGGTAGGACAGCGACGTATTGAAAATGGCCTCGCCGTTCTGCCGGGCGACTACCCGGCGCGTGGTAAAGCTTTTCCCGTCGCGAATGGGATCGACGAAAAAGATGATGGGCTTGCCGGCGTTACCGGGTCGCAAAAAATAGGCGTGCATGGAATGCAGGCGTCGTTCCTCGGGAACGGTATCGGTTGCGGCCATAATGGCTTGGGCAATCACCTGGCCGCCGAAAACCGGATGCGTGCGACCGCTGGGAGAAAGACCGCGAAACAAGCAGTGGTCCAGCTTCTCGATTCGCAATAGGTACAATAACTCATCGAAATCATAAGCCATGTCTCACCTCGCACGCCCATTCTACTCCCCAATCAGGCCCGAAACAACGCGGCAGATTCGAAGGTTCGGGACAATGGTCGGCAAATAAGCGGACGGGTTCGGCACAGTGTCGTACTTTCCTGAGAGCCTTACACTTGACGCTTGCAGCTTGTTTCTTCCCCTGGTATCCTTCATTTGTTCGATCGTCGGTTTATCCATTTCAGGGTTTTACGCTTTATGACCGCACTCCCTCGCCAGATCAAGGCGCGCATCGATTGGGCGCGTCGCACCCGCGCTCGCGAGCTTTACCTTTCGTTCGAGGGCCTTACGCAAATCCCCCGCGAATTGGCCTCCCTGCCCGATCTGGAATACCTGGACCTACATGATAACCGCATTCAGAACATCCCGTCCTGGCTGCGCGAGTTGCCCAATCTTCGCTGGATCGTGCTTACCGGCAACCCGCTCGATCGCGTGGCGCCCGTGCCGGGCCTGGTGCTGGACTGGGATGAACACGCCTACCTGTGGCAGCAGTTGGACCCCGATCTCATCGCCGGGTTCCGCGTGCGCACCGGACCCTCCGGCCTGCCCGAGGCCCTGACCGGATTCAACAAGCTCACCTACCTGGACCTCGGCGACAACGACCTGGAAGAAGTGCCGCGTTCCATCACCCGCTTCACCCGACTGAACTGGCTTTACCTGCACCATAACCGCCTCACTGAAATTCCCGATTACCTGACCCTTCTGGAGAACCTGACCCACCTGTCCTTCAGCGAAAACCGGTTGACCGGTGTGCCCGAGCACCTGGCGCGGCTGACGGGACTAAGCGTGCTGGACCTTAGCGGCAACCGCTTGACCGAGGTCTCCAAACACCTCACTCGCCTGGAACAACTCACCCGCCTGGATCTCAGCAATAATCGATTGGAAAGCGTCCCGCCCTCCCTGGCCTGTTTGGAAAACCTGATCGACCTGGATCTTCACGGCAACCGTTTGACCGAGGTGCCCGACCACCTGGGCCTGCTGGGCAACCTGCAGCGGTTGGGACTGGAAGATAATCAACTGGCCGGTATTCCCGAATCGCTGGTGCGCCTGGGCTCGTTACGCCGGTTGGAGCTCAACGGCAACCCCATCAGCACGCCGCCGCCGGAAGTGGTCAGCCGCGGCCTGAATGCCGTACGCGCCTATTTCGACGGTCTGGCCGCCGAGGGCACCAAAAAACTGTTCGAGGCCAACCTGGTCGTTCTGGGGCCCTCCGGCGTGGGCAAGACCGCCCTGGCCAATAAGCTTGCCGATTCCGAATATCAACCCGGCATGGAGCAGCACACCCGCTCTCTGCGCCTATTGCATCGGGAAGTCCCGCACCCGGACGCGCCGGGCCGCTCGCTGCACATTCGCATTTGGGACGGGTTGCAGGCCGAGTCGGCGTCCGCGGTTCGCCGTTTCCTGCCGCCGGGCCGCACCCTGTACATGGTTGTCGTGGGTGAAGATCGAGCCGAGGAAATCGAAACCCGCCTGAGCGAACTGAGCCTGATCATCGGCGACGCGCCCTTCGTTCTCGTGACCAACCGGCTGCCTCAGGCCGTGCTGCCGCCGCCCGCCGAACCCCCGGCCGATTACCCCAACCTGGTGGGCAGTTACCAGATCTGCCTGGCCGACAATCGCGGCCTGCCGCAGATGGACCACGCGCTCATCGGCCGCCTGGCTCGTTTGGAGCGCGCTACCCTGGCTCTGCCGCGTTCCTGGGTAAATGTGGCTGCCCGAATGACGCGGGAGCCCAAGCCGGTCCTGGATTGGGAAGAGTGGTTGGATCACTGCGACGCCGCCGGATTGGAGGGGCGCGATACGCCCGGCATGCTGGCCTCCTTCCTGAATGACCAGGGTCTCCTTTTACAGGTCGTCGAAGATCCCGCGCTCGCCCGGATTCTGGTTTTAGACCCCTCCTGGCTTTTCCTGGCCGTCAGCAAGGTTTATGAAGATCGAACACTCGTTGCGGGCGGCGGTATCTGTTCCGAATCCGATCTCATCCGCGTCTGGTCCGATGCTCCTTTCCGAGCCCGGCACCTGGACCTGATTCGGCTGATGATTCACTTTCGCATGTGCTTCCCGCTGGAACAGGGCGGTTACCTGATTCCACATCACCTGCCCGCCGCCGAACCCGCCTACCCCTGGACCGAATTGGAAAACGACCGCTTGCGCTACCGCTTCAATCAGTTTCCGCCGGGCTTGTTGGGCGAGTTCACCGTTTTGTGTCATCGCCTCATCGACAACCCCAACCACCTCTGGCGCGGCGGCGCCCTATTGCGCCTGGACCGCGCACGCGCCCTGGTCACCGCCGTTGCCCGCGACCGCACCGTCGAGATACGCTTGCGCGGCCGGGACCGCGACGCCCTCCTGACCCTGATCTCCCGAACCATGGACCGACTTGCCGCCGAGCGGCCCGGACTGCACTATGAAAAACAGATTCAATGCCCCTGCAAAACCTGCCGCCTGGAGCAGGACCCGTTTTTCTTCGACGTGGCCGAACTGCGCCGACGGCGCCGGGCGGGTCGCGGTGAAATAGAGTGCGGCCGGGGCTTCACCTATCAAGACGTCAACGGCCTGCTGGCGCGCTTGGGCGAATCCGAAACCGCAAACGGCGATAAGCAACAAACCGCCGGCCCGGTTGAATCCCTGCGCGACCTGGTCTGGATCGTCCACCACGAAAACGACCGGAAACCCGCATCCCAACTGGCGATCCTGCTGAAACCGGTTCTACGGCGCAACCTGGTGGTCTGGTCGGGCGAGCGCCTGGCCGATAACCGCTGTCAAGAAGACCTGAACGCCCTGCTGCATCGGACAAAAGTCGCCCTGTTATTGGTCAGTCCCGATTTCCTGGCCGAGGATTACCTGATGGAGGGCCGACTGCCGGACTACCTGGATGTAGCCGTGACCGAGGGCCTGACAGTCATGTGGGTGCCCCTGCGCGCTTCCCTGTTCGAGGAAACGCCGCTCAGCGAGTATCGCGCCGCCTGGCCTCCCGAACGCCCGCTGATCTCGCTGCCTGAATCGGAACGGGACCCGGCTTTAAACCAGATCGCCAGGACCGTTCGGGCCGCCTTGAACGAGGAAACCGCGCCGCCCAATCAGGCCTCGCTGGTCTACCTGGACCGGGCGAAAAATCAGTAGCCCAACTATTTCCACCCGATCGCGCGGCTTTCCAGTAGAATAGAAGAACCGTCACGGGTGAAATCCCTGTCGGGAGGAAGGAAACCATGTTGAAGCATCCTCTGGTATGGCTGATCGTGCTGATGGGCACCTTGCTGGCTTTCGCCGCCACTACCTTGCTTCAACGGCGTTCCGATAGTATGTACAAGCACACTCGGGACCTGCCGGAAATACTGCACCTGATCTCGCAAGCGTATGTGGATGAGATCGATCCGGTAGACTTGATGCCCGGCGCTTTCCAGGGCGTGCTGTCCAGTATCGACCAAAACGCCTCCTATATTCCTCCGGGCGTGGAGCCGGTCTCCTACGCGGATAAGGTCTACAAGAAATTTGGATTTTCCCTGGCCAGGAATAATGGATACGGCTATGTGCTGGGCGTGGCGCCGGACGGGCCGGCGGGAAAGGCAGGATTGAAACCCGGCGCCTATGTCTACAAAATCGGCAATGAACCCATTCGGCTCCAGAGCCGGTTCCGCATGCTCCAACTGCTGGCCGAGGGCCGCGCCAACCTCAGCCTGACCGTGGTTCAACCCGACGAGGCCGACGAGGAAGTGATCACGCTTAAGGCCGGCAGGTTCCAACCTCCGCAAATTCAATACACGGCGATTGACGCCGGCCTCCACATGATCGGTATCCCCGAGTTCTACAAGGGCATGGAGCGCGACCTGAAAGCCGCCTTGCAGAAGGTAGACGAGGCGGGTGCCCGCCTGATCCTGGATCTGCGCAATAACCCCCGCGGTTCCGAGCGCGATCTACAGACCCTTGCCGCACTATTCCTGAACAAGGGAAGCATGGGCGCCTGGGTGGATGCGGCGCAGAAGGAAACCGTGATCATGAACCCCGTCGAGGGGCGCCCCTTGAAAAAAGACGGCTTCTTCATCCTGATCAATACCGGAACCTCCCTGGCCGCCGAAACCTTCAGCGCGGCGGCGCAGGACGGCGACAAGGCAACCGTCGTGGGTCGCAAAAGCCTGGGAATCCCTCGTTTCTACCAAACCATCCCTCTCAAAAGCGGTGGTTATGTGCAACTCCCCTCGCACAAACTGGTACTGCCTTCCGGCAAGGAATTAACCCTGAAAGGCATCGAGCCCGACCTTGAAGTAAAAAACACTCGTAGTGGGGAAGATGAAGGCGACGCCTTCCTGGAAAAAGCCCTGGAGCTGATACGAAAAACCCAATTGGCAAAAGCGGGTTAGGTGCGCGACCGGGCCCCTTGTTCAATTGGAGAATACTCTTCCGGGATTTTTGAACGACTTGAACTCCAGACCGTTGCCGCTGGGGTCGGTCAGGAAAAGGGTGGCTTGCTCGCCGGGCTCGCCTCTGAAGCGAATATAGGGTTCGATCAGGAAATCGGTGTCGGCGTTGCGCAGACGGTCGCTCAGTTCATGCCAGGCGTCCCAGTCCAAAATGGCGCCGAAGTGGCTGGAGGGCACGTTTTTTCCATCCACGTGGTTGGTGGTCACGACCGGCATGGCTTCGACCAGATGACAGGTGATCTGGTGTCCGAAGAAATCGAAATCGATCCAGCGATCGTCGCTTCGGCCCATCTTACAGCCCAGGTTTTCAGTATAAAAAGACCGCGACGCATCTAAATCGGTCACGGGGAAAGCTAAATGAAACGGCGGCATCTTCATTTGCGTATTACCTCCTTGGGGAAACATATCACCTTTTTTGGGGTTTGGGAAAAGGGTTCATTGGATTTACAATCAGTTGTGAACCAGACCCGGTAGAAAGGATGTAATTTATGCTGGATGTACGAGGTTTGTGCAAGATCTTCCCGGCGCCCAAACGAAAGAAGGGTGCGCCGGTAATGGATAAGGACCCGCGGGAGGAAGGAAAACTCTTCCATGCGGTCCGCGATGTTAATTTTACCTGCCGTGACGGGGAAATACTAGGGTTACTGGGTGTCAACGGCGCCGGAAAGACCACCACGCTGCGCATGCTGGCCACGGCGTTGAAGCCCAGTAGGGGGACAGCGACCCTGGACGGGGTGGACGTGGTGAAAAACCCATTGGAGGTGCGTCGGCGCATTGGATTCCTATCCGGCAGCACCGGCGTCTACGGTCGTCTGACACCCGAGGAAATGGTTACCTATTACGGCAAACTACACGGTATGGACGCCGCGAAAACAAAGCAACGCATGAATGAAATCTTCGCCTTGTTGGACATGGAGACGTTTCGCAACAAGCGTTGCGACAACCTGTCCACCGGGATGAAACAAAAGGTATCGATTGCGCGGACCCTGATTCACGACCCGCAGGTGTTGTTCTTTGACGAACCCACCGCCGGGTTGGATGTGATTTCGTCGCGAACCATTGTCGACTTCATTCGCCGCTGTCGCGACCTGGGCAAAACCGTGGTTTTCTCCACCCACTTCATGAGCGAGGTGGAGCGGCTTTGCGATCGCACCGTCATCATTCACGAGGGCCGCACCTTCTTTGACGGCAGCGTGGACGAACTACGCGAACAAACCAACCAGGAAAATGTGGACGAGGCGTTCCTGACCCTTGTGGGAGGTAACAAATGAACAAAATTCTTACCATCTACCTGAAGGAACTCATCGAAGTACTGCGCGACCGCCGCACCTTGATTTTCATGATCGTTTTACCCACGGTGATCCTGCCGCTACTGTTCAATGTCATAATCGGTTTCGTGGTCGAGCAGGAGAAAAAGGCCGATGCGGCCACCATCCGCACGACCCTGATCAACGCCGATTCCGTGCCGGGCCTGAAGACCTTCCTTGAAGGCGAAAAGGGCTATGAAATGTTGACCGGGTTCAAATCGGAGGATTTGAAGGCCGCGATTCGTGAGGATCGCTTGGATCTGGGACTGGTCTTTCCCGATGACGCCGCGGAAGTGGTGGAAGGCGGCTATCAATTGGAATTGAGCGCCTATTACAACAACGCCTCTCTCACCAACAAAGCGCTCAGCAGGATTCGGAAAGCCGTCGGTAACTACAGCGAAAAGAAACGCGGGGAAAAGCTGGCGGAACTGGGCGTGACCTCCGCCTTCAGCCAAAGGGGCGTCATCGAGCCCGTGATCGTGCGCAAGGTAGGCATCGCGGAGAAACGAGAGATCATCGGCGAACGAGTGGGCGGCTTCCTGCCGTATTTCTTCATCATCTTTTGTTTCGTGGGCGCGCTTTATCCGGCCATTGACATCAGTGCCGGTGAAAAGGAGCGAGGCACCTTGGAGACGCTGCTGCTGACACCGGTTCCGCGCTCCTACCTGGTTGCGGGCAAGTTCCTGGTGGTGTTCACTTCCGGCATCATCTCCTCGGTGTTGTGTTTGACCAGTATGGGCGTGTGGATTGCCATCAAGACCGGCGAGTTCGGCCAGGAACTCGGTGAAATCATCAAATCGGTAACCCCCATGGACCTGATCCTGATCGGTTCGATGATGGTGCCCCTGGCCGCGATCTTCGCCGCTATCCTGCTCTCGGTTTCGGTTTACGCCAAGAACTTCAAGGAAGCCCAGAGTTATGTCACGCCGTTCAACTTCCTGATCATTCTACCCGCGGTGGTGGCCATGTTACCGGTGGAATTGGACTGGAAATGGGCCATGGTTCCGGTGAGCAACGTGGCTTTAGCCATCAAGGAACTGGTCAAGGGCACCATGGACTACACCATGCTGGCCGTGATCTTCGGCTCTACCGTGTTGGTGGGCGCGGCCGGTTTCCTTTTCTGCATCAACTGGTTCAAACGCGAATCGGTTTTGTTCCGCAATTGATCGACAATGCGGGGGCGCCCTGTCCCCGCGTTTCCAAACACAAAAAAACAGGCGTGGTCCGCTGAAGCATGGAGGGTGCGGAAGCCACGCCTGTAGATTGAATGTCGGGCGGCTCTTTTGTCGCTTTCGGCCGCCCTGGTCTTGAATGATTTCGGCCTTTCGGGCTTGAAATCAGGTAGTGTCACACGGAAAGAATGTCACTACATCATTTCGCGGTCTTAAAAGAAAATCAGGAACCGGTCCTTGCAAGGAGCCGGTTCCTGATATCGACCACAACCCAAAATCGGGGGTTTCCCCCCTATGTCCAAATAGGATCACGCGTGAAAGCGGCCGGGACACGCAGCATCTGTATGGGGTTAGTGAGCCCCGACATCTTCCACACCCTACCCCAAGAGCACGACCCGTGCCATGTTGGGGCAAAACAAGGAATCCGTTGGTAGGTAAAGCTTTTGTATTCGTATGTAACCATTCAACCGTTTCCTGACACACCGCGCTGACACCTTCTGACGTGTCAAGTCGTGTCAGCGCGGTGTCAATAACACCCGTATTGTCACGACCGTACCCGAGGATCTCCCCGGTGAGAATTGTGTGCCCTCGACGGCTGTCCCTGTTCAGGAGAAAACTTGTGTGTTAGAATTCTCAGCCCTTGTTTTGGAGGAAGCATGCTCTCTAGTCACGTCTTCAATATGCTCATCACCAGCCTGATCCTCAGTTCCGGTTTCCACGTGGTTTATTACCAGAAAGAGCGTCACCGCTGGCACCATCATTTCTGGCTGTATTTCGGCATCCTGTTCATCGGCGGTCTGACCATGGCCTGGGTCATGTACCTTACCGAACCCGCCGGCTATTACGAATAACACCGAACCCTCGGCCGCCCCATGATCACGTATTTCCTCGCACTTATCCTTGCTGCATGGGGCGATGAAGCCGAATCGAACGACGACCTTCATCAAACCATAACGGTCACGGCTCCCCGTTCCCAAGACAACCGGGAGCCTCGCGCCGTCGTTGTCGTCGATGCCGACGAAACCTTGCGCGGTCAACCCCGATTGTCCATGCGCGAGGCGATGCGCGGCGTCCCCGGCGTCATGGTTCACAATCGGCATAACTTGAGCCAGGGCGATCGCATCACCATTCGGGGGATCGGCGCTCGCGCCCAGTTCGGCGTGCGCGGCCTGAAATTGTTGATGGACGGCATTCCCTTGACCATGCCCGACGGCCAGGCTCAATTGAATAATCTGGACCTGACCGCGGTCGGTACGATTCGGGTCCTTCGCGGGCCCGCCTCATCCCTTTACGGCAATGCTTCCGGCGGTGTGGTCGAAGCATGGAGCCGGCTGCCGGTGGAACGCGGCATCAGCGCCGTTCCCTCCGCGTTGTCGGGCGCCGACGGTTATCGTTCCTACCGTTTGGCCGTATCCGGTTATACGGGGGATTTCCGCTTTCAGGTCAACGGTACCCGACACCGGAGCGACGGTTTTCGCGATCACGCCCAAGCCCGTTTCGACCGTGTCAACCTGGCCATGATGCAAACGCTGACCGATCGTTGGTCCCTCTCCCTGGCCGCTAATTCCTACGATGCCCCCTACCTGCTGAATCCCAGTTCGCTGAACCGCGCCGACGCCGAAACGCGACCGCGTTATGCCCGCGGCTTCATCGTGGCGCGCGGCGCGTCCAAAGCGGTCGATCAACAACAGGCCGGCTTGACATTGCGCTACCGGGGTGCGCGACTGACTGCCGAGACCACCGTCTACGGTGTGCGCCGAGAACTGATCAATCCCATCCCCGCGCGTGTCATCGACCTGGACCGCGACGCGGCGGGCTTGCGCACCATGTTCCGCACCGAGTGGAATCATGGATTGTCCCTGAGCGCGGGCATGGATATGGAATCCATGCGAGACGACCGGCGCGAGTTCCTCAACCTGGGATTACCCGGCGATCCGGCCGAGGTGCCTCCTTCCCTGGTCATCGACAGTGTCATTCGCGGCGAACGACAGCTGGATCAGATCGAACGCGTCCGCAACCTGGGGCCGTTTGTCGAACTGAACCGGGATTTTTCGGCCGGTTGGCTGCTCACGCTCGGCGCCCGCTACGACTATTTCCGTTTCCAGGTAGACGATCAATTGCCGGCCGACGGCGATGATTCCGGGCGACGCACCATGAACCGCCTCAGCCCCATGCTGGGTCTGAGTCGGCAATTTGGCGAAAATCACCGGGTCTACGCCAATCTTTCGACGGCTTTTCAAACGCCCACCACCTCGGAGCTGAGTAATCGCCCGGACGGCGGCGGTGGTTTCGATGAAACGCTTGAGCCCGAGGTTACCCGAGGGTTGGAATTGGGTTATCGCGGCCAAAACGCCGGGAGCGTTCGATGGCAGGCCGCCCTGTTCGCGGCTCGAACCGATGACATGTTGACCCCCTTCCAGACCGATGACGGCGGTACCGTTTTCTTCCGCAACGCCGGCGAGGTAAGTCGTCGCGGATTCGAATGTGCCGCGAACCTGGCCCCGGCTCCCGGCCTGAACCTGGATCTTGCCTACACCCTCCTTCGGGTGCAATTTGAATCCTTCGCTCCGAATGGTAACGAGTTGGCCGGAAACGACGTACCGGGCATCCCGCCGCAAACCCTGTTCGCGGGCCTCAGCCGGCGCAAGAGACCCTTCTTCGGGGCGGCGGAGGTGATTTGGGAAGACGCCTATTGGGCAAACGACGTCAACGGTCCGCCGGACGGAACGGGTGATCCGGCCGATTACCGCAATCCCTCGGCCGCTGTAACGAATATCCGCTTGGGCTTGGATTTGACTCGCGGCAAGATCACCGGCCGGATCTATGCGGCGGCCCAAAACCTGTTCAACACCCGCGCCAACGGATCGATCGTGCCCAATGCCTTCGGCAACCGTTTTTTCGAACCCGCGCCGGGTCGCACCTGGATGATCGGCCTGGACCTGAGATTCGGCGGACCTCAGTAGATATCCCAGAGCGAGTCCTTGTACCAGTTATCGGGAAAACCCAGTTGATCAGGGGGAACCGCCGGGTATTTGTACAACAGGCCGAAAAGACGCATCCCCCACTGAGACTTTTCGGTAATGCGGTGCATGAACACTTGAAGCATGGCCAACTGGGCGTAAAGCGAGCCGTTGTTGCGAAAATGAGCGGCCCATTCCCTGGCCTGCATGGGTTTGATGGTAAAACTCCGGTTCCATAGCCGCTGCTGGTGCTGGCAGAGGTTCCGCAAGAAGCTCAGAGCGTGCAGCCAGGAGGTCATGACCCGGAAATGGAGATCGAAGGGACGGCAGATCTCCTTCTGGTCTTCGCGAAAGCGCAGGTTGGCAAAAATGCGGGACCAATTACTCAACGGCATGATTTCCGCCACCATCCAACAGGGCGGTAACTGGGGTTTGTTGTAGGCGGCGTAATAATGACCGCAGAAATCGGACTTGTTGGGCTTGGACCGCTTGGGTTTGTAATAGCCGGAAGCCACTTTGATATCTTCAAGAATCTGTTCGTAGCCGCTTTCCTGAAAGGCGTCGGTGAAGCGGGAGGGATTCATATACCAATGAGGCCCGTCCTGCATGCTCATGACCTGGTTGATGCGAACGCGTACGGCCACCTCGATCCGTTCGAGAGCATCCATGACCAACAGACGCAACTCACGGTCGAAGATGTATAGGCTGAGCACGGTATCGAAATGCGTATCCGGCAGGAATTGTTCGGAGGCGACGCCCTTGCTTTTCTCCTGAAAGGGATAGAAATAGCCGGACAGCCGGTAATACCCGATGAAGTTCAGGTAGAAGGCCGCACGCTCCCTGTCGGCCACGATCAGGCCGCGTTGTTCCAAGAGCGCAAGCTGGTCCTGGATGGAGATCGCGGGTTTGTTGAAAGGGAGGCGTTCTTGCATAAATAAACCCGGAGAAACCCGCCGTGGTGCGCATGTCACCCCGGAAGGGCAGAGGCGTGGCGGGTGTTATTAGATCCCATGTTAACAGAAGGCCCGACGATGTCAAGTCAAGTCAAGAGAAGTCAAGAGGTGTGATTGAAAATGAGTCTAAGGGAAAACAGGCAATGTTTTCCCTACCCTTGTCACTGAGTGCATTGCCCGGGGGCAGCGTTGCCCCGCGGCACACCACTGATTAAGCTGCCGTTGGACGACGTTGCCTATAGCCTTACTACTGAGTAGGCAGCCTATGTGCAATACTGTCCATGGCCTTCCCACTGAGTAGGCAGCCTATGTGCAATACTGTCCATGGCCTTCCCACTGAGTAGGCAGCCTATGTGCAATACTGTCCATGGCCTTCCCACTGAGTAGGCAGCCTATGTGCAATACTGTCCATAGCCTTCCCACTGAGTAGTACGAACACCCACGCTCTATCCCTTGGTAGCCAACGATTACAGCGATTTTTGAAAGCGGGTTTTCTACAGCCTGACGACAAAAACCAAAGCCAAATTATTTACAAAAGCTTTACAGAAAAACCTCAATTCATTTCAGCAATGTTTTCAGGTTGACCGTCATCTCGCCAAGGACCTTCTACCGGCGCCATAGGATCGGGATCAAGGAAGGATTCTTGAGTTTTCACCAACCTGACCCAATAGCTACTTAGCTCATCCTCACGTGAGGTTATAATCACCCCACGTCTAAAGCCAACACTTGCAGTTATTTGCGCCAACGTTACACATATCGCGGAACAAAGTGAAGGTCATGCAAGCTATTAGACCTTCAAATTTATCAAGTTGTAGTAGTGTTTCAACCCCTCCACAAAGTGAAGGTCATGCAAGTATCAGCTCGAAAGGAGAGGAATCATGAAATAGTTTCAACCCCTCCACAAAGTGAAGGTCATGCAAGAGTTTAATCATTTTGATGCTTTTGTCCTCATTTGCTATTGTTTCAACCCCTCCACAAAGTGAAGGTCATGCAAGACCCCTCTGGGGAGCCCTTGCGCCCCAAGGGTTTCAGAGGCGGTTTTCACCAACCTGTTACTAACATGGTGGCTTTTTCATCCAGATGCAAGATTTTTTTATTATTCCCATACAGAGGTAGCCGTAAAGACCTTGTTTTGAAGCACTTCACGGACCTAACCATCTCCCGAAACCTCGCAAGTCACACCGAAACTACTCATTCTTAACGGGTTATGCGTCCTTGTTGTCAAAAAGAGGAGTTCCAGCCCTCCACGGCCTCAATGGTCCGGAAAATTTCCGCAAACAGCGGCGGACAAATGGCATTCCCAAGCGCTACACACTGGTCCAGCCGATCGGGTACCCCATGAAACTCTCCAGATACGCCGGGTTGCAAGATAGGTGCGGGTACAGTGCGACAGTGGTTCACCTTGAAGCGCCGGCCATGGCCCAGGGCATCCCAGTAATGGGCGCTGGGGCCACCGAGGTGCGCGGCGCAACACCGGACCAGATGGAAGTCTTGAGGACCTGGTTCCCCCGTTGAGGTCCTGAAAGTTTCGTTCGGTGAGACATCAGAAAAAGTTCCCCAGGTTGCGATGTCACCTCGGCCGGGAGTATGGCAGTCGAGGGATTGCGGCCGGACAAATCGGTCAACCGCCTTAGGCAGAGCCGCTTTTGTCGACCAACCTGGGAGGTCCTGCGGGCTGCCAATACCCGCGATGCTGCCGAAGCTATTCTCGGGTAATTCGAAGAAAAAGAGATCAAATGAGGTTCGATCGTAACCGGTTTTGAAGGGTTGTTGCATCCTTAATTCTATTACCAAAATACTTTATATCAATGTAAAAGTATATTTTTGTGAAATAATTTCCTTATGATGTGTTATGATTAACTGTTGCTTCAAAAAGAAAAGGAGGAAAGTAATGATCTTTAGAATAAGTCTACTATTGGCAATGTTTACAATTGTATCATCTGCCTTTTACACTTTAACCGCTGGTGAAACTGTTATAGGCGAATCAGTATGCGGCACAATGAACAGAGTACCAAGCGTATGTACGTCAAGTGTATTTAACCTAGGGAGTTGTAAGATTAATCTTTATAGCGGAAAAGAGCTTGTTGCGATAGCATTTCCAGGATCTCATGGCCTTATGCTCAATTCCAACCCAACAGTTACTACAGTGGTATGCGAAGAGGGTTCACCCGGTTTATGTAAGTGGGTGTTATTCGGATGTAATTAAGGAAAACTCTTATTTGATGGTACTTACGAAAAAATCGAAACAGCCGGTCCCGCACCGCTGCAACATCAGCGGACGACTCCAAGCAAAGCGCCCCAAACAGAAACGGGCTGGTGAAAACTAGCCCGAATCCCCTTGCCAATCAACCGTGGCTACTACAGTTGGTCAGCCCGCGTTCCAATTCTCAGCAGCCTCAATGGCTCTGAAGATCTCCGCAAACAACGGCGGACAGATGCTATTCCCAAGCGCTACACATTGGTCCAGCCGATCGGGTACCCCATGAAACTCTCCAGATAGGCCGGGTTGCAGGATAGGTGTGGGTACCCAGTTCGAAAGTGGTTCACCGTGAAGCGCCGGCCATGGGCCAGGGCATCCCAGTAATGGGCGTTGAGCACGCTGTTCTGCTTGCCGCGCTCCCGCCACTCCTCGATGTTGTGCTTCACATTGCAGCTTGTGGTTATCGTGGGCCAGAATGATAGTCCTGAATCGTTGGTGAGGTGCACCAACAGCCGCAGCCGGTATTTCGAGCGTTTGCACTGTGTAGTCTTGGCCTTCCAGATCATCAAGCACACTCTGGAGTGCCAGGCCGTCGAGCCCAATAACGTTTTCAGCACAGATCCAAGTGGGCCGGGCGCCCGCGATAACGCGAAGCATCTCCGGCCAGAGGTAGCGGTCATCTGCCTGGCCTCGCCGCTGCCCGGCGGAACTGAAGGGTTGACAAGGGAATCCTCCCGTGAGCAAGTCGATTTCGTCATGGTCTTCTCCTTTCATATCGTGAATGTCCGAGACAATGGGCGTCAGGGGCCAGTGCTTGCGCAATACCTTCTGTGCAAATGGATCGATCTCACAGAAGGCGGCCACCTGATGGCAACGCCAGACCATGGCCGCGGCCAGCGCAAACCCACCGATACCCGAGAACAAGTCGAGGTGATTAACCTGTTTCAAAATAGCCTCCACGCAATTACCGTGCGTTGACAAATATTCGGAACTATGTCATTGTTCCTGGGAGGCTGTTCTTTATGATGGCCACACAATGAAGCCCGATTGAGCCCGTAGGTAAAGGTGGAGGTTCAATCGGGCTTTCCTTGTAGTTGCCCCAGGGAAACGGCCATTTCCCTGAGGGTTTCGTTCATGGTGTCGAGCTTGGTGGAGATACCGGCCATCTCGGCCCTGTGCAGGGCCTGCTGCTGGTTCAGTCGCGTTTCCAGACGGTCGTACTCACGGATGAAGTCCTCTTTTTGCCCGGCCATTTCCGCCTTGAGATCCGCCTGTTGGGACTGAAGAAAGCTGATCATGACACCTCCGAAAAAGGTGACGATGACAAGCAAAATCCCTTGCCAGTGCCGAATGGTTTCACGAAGTCCGTCAGGCATGTGGTCTCCTTGAGACGAGCGGGGGCCTGATCGACCCCCGTCGTGATTCAGCGAAGGATGATGTCATGGCCCGAAAACGTGATTAGGGACCAAGCCGGCGCACCTTCCACGATGAGCCATTGCTGGCCGTCGGGATGGCGCAGTTGGGTAAACGCGGACGAATCCGCGCGTAAGCTGAAGATGGTAGCGGCTTCCTGTCGGGGCCCGTCCGGCCGGGTGGCGTACCAGCACCGTACGGTGGTATCCACATCCGACCAGGCCGACACGTAGAACAGTTGGCCGCTATCTTCAGACAGCGGAATGATCGTGGTTTCCCGATTCACCTGGGTGAAGGCGCTGCGGTTCGTCGTTGCCGTCGAGTACAACCAGCCGGTCAGGCCCAAGGGCTGACCGTCGTCATGCCAGAAGCGCAGGCTGCCGGCACGATTGAAGAACGGCAGGATTAGGGCGTTGTTGCCGGCACCCGGACCCGGGGACCCGAACCAGACCTCGGCGGTTTGGTCAATTTTCAGTTCACCGTAGACAGGCGGATTCTCGTACTGGATGCCGTCCACTTCGACAGGGTCTTCATAGAAGGCGTAGTGCACCTTGCCGTCACGGGGAATATCGAACTTGGCAATGAACCGTTGCCCGGGCCCGGTTTCCTTGGAACTGACGCGGCCCACGTAAAAGATAGGATCGTCGTCACCGGATGGACAGGGCGCCTCATCAACGCATTCACCCAGTGCAGGCGCGGCCACTTGGACCCAGTCAACCGCAACGATGCCGCCGGCAGTGTCCAGGGTCGTGACCGTCACGTCGTATTGGCCCATCGTGGGCGGTACCAGGAAATGCGCCTCCAGTACCGCGGATGGATAGGAGTTATCGAACAGTGACGTTCCGTTGCGGCGTAGGGTGACTTCCGTGACATCGGCCAGTGCAGCATCCTCATCGCTGAGCCGCCACGTGACAGTGGTCAGGAAGCCGTCCTCGTCCGTGGTGTAAGTCGCCTGGATGCTTTCGTGACTGTTCGCGAAAGCACCCACGGCCAGAAAGAGAGCAAGAAAACGCATGGGCTACCTCCTGTGCCTCAGGCGATGAAACCGAGCGCCAGGTCCAGGTTGACGGACACCGCCTGTTCCAGTTTCTTGGCCTGTGGATCATCGGGGAAGTAAGCCTCCACGATGTCGTTGACCAGTTCCTTGATGAGTTCGCCACCTTCCTGGTAGGTGATGTCGGTGCCGCCGTCGCTGTCCTTGGCTGTTGCCTCGCGCAATTCCTGATGGAAGTCTCCGAGGCCTGCACGCTGGGCGAGCAGTCCGGCGATGTGACCTCTTGCGTATTTCAGAACGTTGGTTGCCATGTTCGGCCTCCTCTATGTGGTTCGGTATGGGCTAAGCCCATCGCTGATGATATCAGATAATATATAGAAATATCTAATTAGATATTTATGATAGCCCGACTCGCTTCCGATGCTGCCGGACCCGTTCCTGCTGACGAGTCTTGAACAAATTGACGGTGCTCTCTCGATCTCGCTTGCGTATCGCTCTTCTTCAAAGCTACTAATAAAAACTCGTCTCTTGTCTTTGCAATACTATTTTAAAGTAACATTATCGCAGTCTCAAAAAGTCCACGTTTGTGGATGCATGCATGCGTAGGCGCGGCTCCGCGTGTGTGCGTGCACACGGGCAGGCATGGATACAATACTATTTAAATGCAGCGAGTTACCCGAAATTTTTTTGATTTTTTTCTTGCTTTTTATGATCGGTCAATACATATTTGATAATCAGAAACGGCAAGGAAAAGCCGGTACAAAAAGCACAGAAAAAAGGAAGTGATATTATGACGAAAAAAGCCACGAAAAAAGATCAAGTTGAAGCCGTAACCGAAGCAACCGAAGCAACCGCAACCGAAACGACCGAAGCGACCGAGACCGAAGCGACCGAGACCGAAGCAACCGCAAAAGCCAAACCGGAACGGTCCCCTGAAGAACAGGCCAAACTGGATAAGAAGATGGCTACGAATCTCCGTTGGGAAGTCAAAAACGGACGGGAAGTCATCCGTCTGGCAACGGCCAAGGGGTTCAGCGGTTCCGTAGCCGATAACGGCAAAATAACGGTCATTTGGGCTCCAGGGGTATCTAGCTCCTATACGAACTTCTCAAGCTTCAGAAAAGCCAAAATTGCTGTCGGTTTCGGTCAGTTCAAGACCGGCCGTGAGCTTATCGAGGAATGGACGGCGCAAGCTAATCAGCCGACGATTGAAGCAGCTGCCGCGATTGCTCATAACGGCCGTCAGTCCGTCATGGATTATCTGGCGGATCATCTCCCCACTTGGGAGGATAAGAGCGAGCAAGATCGGAATCTTTGGCTGATCTGGATTTATGAAGCGCGCTTGGGCCAGATCGGCGAGGAAACCCAGCAAGCCGCCTGATTTCCAACGCGCTACCCGTTCCATCAGAACTAGAAAAACCGAAAGCAAGCCCCGTCAATTCTGGCGGGGCTTTTCTCGTTTCAGCCAGGATTTTTATGTAATCCTGGCTTTTTTTGTGCTTTCGGTCCGCTCCGTAAATACCTGAGGGTATGGGGTTTAGATTTGCCGAGTTTGGCTTATACTGATGGCGGGGGCGCATATACCGCGGCAAAATTCAGAAATTTTTTTTTCGGGATTCACCCAGGCGGCATACGCCCTGAGCCATTGCGGCACAACCGTTTGCGCCGGAAAAACAACCCTGCAAAATTGCGCAAAAACCGTGCAAAAACCGGCTTGATTGGGCGTGGACATGCATAAGCGAGCCAGGCCGCCGGATTTTTATTACTGGCTGGGGTAATATTGATCTAGCAACAATTCCATCTGACATGAGGTATGCCATGGACTTACGCCCCATTCTTGAGCAAAAGAAAGTAGACGAGTTGCGAAAGCTCGCCGGTGACTTTGAAATTGTCGGCCGATCGCGGATGAGGAAAAAACCGCTCATCGACTCGCTTTTAGCCAGGGAATTTTCGGGGGTCCGGGCAATATGGGAGCATGTGTGGCCACCGGAAAAGAAAGCACCAACTTTCATGGTCTGGTTATTCGGGTTTTACACGGCGGTTTTTGGTCTCACATCGGGAATATACGAGAACCGGGCTGACCGCATTGAACTGCGAGCACGAACCATAATAGGTCAAATGGGTAACGATGATGCAAGGCGGGTAGCGTGTGGCCAAATCCATGCCGTGCAAAACATGCCGATACTCGTCAAGCCGGAATTCAGGAATCCTTGGTCGGTAGTCCAATCACTATTTGGTGACAATCGTGATACCCGATATGGACCGGGTGTTGAACTGCTCAGGGACACGGTTGTTGCCTGGAAAAAGAAGCTCCAGGGGGCGGACTTGAGGAAAGCCGATCTCCAGCGGGCGGACCTGGGCGGAGCCGATCTCCAGGGGGCGGATCTGTACGGTGCCGATCTCCAGGGGGCGGACCTGAGGAGGGCCGATCTCCAGCGGGCGTACCTGACAAAAGTCGATCTCCAGCGGGCGAGCCTGCACCTTGCCGATCTCCAGGGGGCGGATCTGTACGGTGCCGATCTCCAGCGGGCGCGCCTGTTGCGAGCCGATCTCCAGGGGGCGGACCTGAGGAAAGCCGATCTCCGGCGGGCTAACCTGACAGAGGCCAATCTCCAGCGGGCGAACCTGGCAGAAGCCAATCTCACCAACAGCGAGAATCTAACGATGTCTCAACTCCAAGACGCCTGCATCTACCAAAGCACCAAACTCCCGCATTACCTATGGGACGAAGAACACGAGAGAGCGATACTCGCCGACCTGATCTTGACTCATTCAGAGTCCGAATGGAGAAGGATTGACGAATGGGAAAATTAGTCATCGGCCGAGATTATTCCCCGATACTCTCTTCCGCTTTTCCTCCAAAAGCCGCTCCATCTGGGTCTTCTTCTCAGAGAACGG
>JASJCB010000163.1 GCA_030066195.1 Acidobacteriota bacterium | reverse complement strand
CCGAAAAGTCAGGGTCAAGGAACCACAACTGATTTCTTTCACATTACTTTTCAGTGCGCAAAAAACCAGTTCACATTCTTTGCCCCTGACTTTTCCGGGTCGAGGAATGAGGCCTGATTCTTTGCTCCTGACTTTTCCGGGTTGCGGAATCAGAACGGAATCTTTGACCCTGAATTTATCGCTACAACCAATGACAACCGCAATAAACGGCCTCGCCACGCCGACTGACAATCAAAGCTCAACACGAAGCATTCAGGCCGCCGGTGGTGAAACCCCCTGGGCGCGCACGCATCCTGCATGCTCTTCCTTGGATGGTCATGTTTTGGGGTTTGATTAAATAGTAGTAGGGAGGCAATTCGCCTCGCCCGGAGGGCGAATCTTGGCTTGCATGCACGCGGGATGCGTGCGCGCGTACGCCCTTAGGGGTCCGCCAGGCTGGAGAACATGTTGGGGAGTTTCAAGGGATTTGATCAGGAGGTGCTGGAGAAAATGGAGCTCGCGGTCATCTACCGGCTTGTTTTAGACCGCCGGCGGCTCCACTCTTTCGTCAGGTTTGCCGCGGTGCCCAACACGCAATGCGATTAAATTAGGGTCCGATGTTGGTGTTGTATGATCTGGGACTTTCCGATGGGCGGCACGCTTGCCGATGTCTTCTTATACCCCGAAGGGCGTTTTGTAATGCCGGCCCCAGGTTGGGTGCGATGACTCCGTCATCGTGGCCTACCTGGGGTTAAGGCCCCCCATTCCCCCTACCCCGAAGGGCGTTGTGTAAGTGGGTGCCGTGGGACAAATCGGTGTGTCAATCCCAAATGGCTTGCTCACAATGGATCTGTCGTGTCACATCGGCAGTTTACACAACGCCCTCCGGGGTAGAAAAACCTTTTTAAACGCATAACCCCAGGTAGGCAGCCAAGACGGAGTCTTGCCTGCCAACCTGGGGCCGGCATTACAGAACCCCTCCGGGGTAGGGGCTTTTCATTGCCACAATCGCTTAACTTAACCGCATTGGCCCAACTGACAATTCGAGAGGCTCAGTAAGGCTTTGTACGGACGGATAGCGGTTGCGCGGGGCCTATCGGCGTCCATAACGTTACTCCTGAACCGACGGCCGTGACACGTCGAGGGGAGACGGGTCATTCTTTTGGTTTTTAAGAGAAGAATGTCACCAGCCCCGCTCCCGTATTACCTGTGCTGTATTGAGTCGCGCAAACTGTCGCCGACCAGTAAATGTCCTCATTTTTGGGAATTTCCGGGACGGTGTATGAGCCGTTAAAGGTACCATCCTCAGAATCAAACGTAAGGTGTACTCGGTCGATCACATGGGCGCAGCAAACATGGCGGATCTGAGCGCTAACATCGAAGTCGGATTCGGGCCAGGATCCCCCCGTTTTGATCGGACAGCCGCACATCATCGCCACCTTCACTTTGAATGGAATCTTTGTCCCGACTTTAGTCACCTGGAGATGTGTCTGAGGTTCCATGATCTGCACGATGAGTCCGGGTAACTCGAGGACAAAGCCTGGTCTCTCAATGTGTTGTCCAGGAACGACCCACTGAGTCGCAGTGACACTATGCGCTGTCTGTAAACCTGCCAGGGGTCCACGTGCAGAGATTTCCAGTAGGGTGGGTTCTTGCAGCGATAGTTCGGCAATGAATTTCGAAGTCGTCGGCTTGGCTGAGAGCCACTGAATCACTGGGATCTCTAACACAGGATCCATGATCACACGCTGAGAAGCATAAGGGCTGTATTCAGTGCTGAGATCCCCTGAGTCGCCCGCCGTGAATCCGGATGCAAGCAGTTCTTTCGTATGAGTGTTACGGATCGTGATATGAGCGCCGCCAATGTCATCGCCAAGGAACTTGCCACCTTTCGCTTGAACCCTGACGACGATTTTCGTATTTGGACAAGTTGACATCTTATATTTCTCCTTATATCGGCTTTATGTGTCCTACTTCCGTCAACCTGGCTGCTTAGATGCTTTTCGGTTGTTCCTTACCCTAAGCCGGACGAGCTGGAAAAGTAGCGTGACCCCTCAGGGTCGTGTTCTTCAATCGAAGTTTGTATGTTTGGTGTTCGGTGACCTTTAAGAGTTCGAAAGACAGTCAGGGAGTCGATCGATCAGGCAAACGCGACCCCGGCGGGTCACGCTACTTTGAAATTCTTGCTAAAAAATGGCAAATATTTCACTGTTGAGCCGGAACAAACCACTGCAATGTGTGTCACTGATTTTGAGGTTATTACCCTTTCCACATTTGTGGGCCGGGTGTTGCATCCGCCATACACGCCTCCAACAATTTGTAAAAGAAGATCTGAATGATATCTTGATCATTTTTTCTGTTTAGGTAGCGCAAGCAACCTGGCAAAGGGCTCATTTTTTTGCAAAGGATTTCAGCCGGCGGCATGTTGTCCATCAACCCTGCTGAAAATGCGGTGTTTCCTTCCCCCTCAACATGGGAAAGCCCGAGTTTTTAAAATTCATGTGGGTTATCAATCTGCCGGATTGTCCGCATTGGTGGGTGGTTCCGCTTGCCTCCGGATTTAGGTTTATGCCCGGTCATCACCCCACCGATAGCTCTTCCAGGTGACTTTGTGAGACGGCAGGAGGCTCCCGTGACGCCGGATGACTCGCAGAGCCTGGAAGGTCTCTTTGTCTCTTTATTGGACCTCGATCCCAGGGGACAGACTGCCTTCCTGGCTCAAATCAAACAAGAGGACCCATGTCTGGCCGCCAGGCTGGAGACCATGTTGCGCGGTTTCAAGGATTTCGACCGGGATGTGTTGGAGCGAATGGAACCCTCGGCCCTCAACCGCCTTGTTTCAGATAGTGCGCTGACCACGGTTGCCGACTGCCCAAAAGGCGCCGGCGACGATCTCATCCCCCGACAGATCGGCAATTATTCGATTCTCAGGCTGATTGGCGAGGGCGGCATGGGTCGTGTCTTTCTGGCCGAGCAAGACGTCCCCAAACGCAAGGTTGCCCTGAAGCTGATCTCCCCCAAAATAGGGACAACCTCGGTATTGCAGCGGTTTCGTTCGGAGTACCAGGCACAAGCCCAGATGAAACACGAACACATCGCACGCCTCATCGAGGCGGGAACCACGGAGCAGGGCGAGACCTTCTTTACCATGGAGTACCTGGAAGGCACGCCGTTGGTCACCTTTTGCCGGGAAAACGCACTCTCACCACGGCAACGGCTCCTGCTCTTTCGCCAGGTCTGCCGCGGTGTTCAACACGCCCACCAACGGACCATCCTCCATCGGGATCTCAAACCCTCCAATATCCTGGTGGTAGCCGGCAAGGACGGCCCGCGGGCAAAGATCATCGATTTCGGGCTGGCCAAGGACCTGTCCGGCGGTGAAGATTTTCTCGAGCTCACCCAGCAGGGTCAGTTGATCGGTACGCCTCTTTATATGTGCCCCGAACAACTGAAGGGACAAGCCATGGATATTCGGGGTGATATCTATTCGTTGGGGGTCATCCTCTACGAACTGCTGGCCCAAAGGCACCCACTGGACAAACAGCGCTTGAAAGCGCTCTCTTTACAGGAAGTGCTGAGGATTTGTACGCTGGAAGAGCCGCCGGCGCCCAGTGTGCGCGTGGCCGAGGCAGCAGCCGCAAAAGCGGTTTCTAAAAAGGAACTGAGATTTATTCGCGGCGACCTGGACTGGATTACCATGAAGGCCATGGCCAAGGACATCGACCGCCGGTACCCATCCCTGGCCGAGTTCATCGATGACCTGGATCGCTTCCTGGACAACCGTCCGGTATCGGCCCGGCCGCCAAGCCGGTCTTATCGGGTTTCCAAGTTCCTCAAACGCAACAAACTTCTTGTCGCCGCCTGCAGCCTGGCCCTGAGCGCCTTGATCCTGGGGTTTACCATCGCCACCATCAGCGCCGTTCGTCTGAAGCACGCCAAGCAGGAAACTGAGGCTGCCCTGGCTCGTTTTCGTGTCTCCCAGGGTTTTATGGTAGAAACCTTCGCCTCGCCCGATCCACGGAATACGGGTCCTCGAGCCCTGGTTGTGGATCTGCTGGAATCTGCCGACGGCCGTCTTCAAGCGCTACGTCAAGATCCCGAGCTGATCGGGACCCTGCGAACCACCTTGGGCCGGACCTACCTGGGACTCGGCATCGATCCCAAGGCCGAACAACAGTTGCGCAACGCCCTGGCGGCGCGCCGGGCCCTGCTGGGAGAACAACACCCGGACACCTCGCGCACCCGTTATTATCTGGCTTTGTCATTAATGCGCGCGGACAAACTACAAGAAGCAAGGCAAGTGGTAGAGGCCTGTATCGACTATCAACGCCGTGATCCCGGCGCCCGGCACCCGGACAGCTTGCGTTCCCAGGCCCTTCTGGCCATGATTTTGACCATGCAAAAAGACTTCGAGGTGGCCCAAACGCTTTTCGACGATGTTCTGGGCATCCAACAGGAGGTGTTGGGCCGCGACCATCCGGAAACGTTGCAAAGCCTGGTGGGTCTGGGTAATGTGCTGTTCAAGCAACGAGATTATTCCGGCGCGAAACACTACTATCGCCAAGCCCTCAGCTTTCAGGAGGTCCGGCCGGGCCCGCGCAGTCCGGATACCCTGGCCACCCGCTATCAACTGGGCCAAACCCTTCATCGCCTTCGCCGGTGTACTGAGGCGGAAGCCCTGATCGCGGAAACCGTCGCGCTACGTTCCTCGGTACTGGGTCCCGCTCACCCGCGCACCTTGAATACCCGCTATCTTTGGGCGACTTGTCTTTATCACCAGGAAAAGTTTGCGCGGGCGGAGGTCATTCTGCTGTCTCTTCTTGAAGACGGACGCCGACTGAGCGACGATCCGGCCGCTGAACAACTGCTCCTGGCCCAAAACCGCCTGGCCATGGTCTATCACAAGACACAACGAACAGATCAGGCGATCCTCCTCTTGAAAGAATTAGACAAAATCGCCGCGGAGAACCGACGCCGGAACAGCCGCCAACACCTCAAGGCTCTACATAACCTGGGGGATATGCTCCGGAAAAATGACGGCACCCTTGGCGAGGCTGAGCGCTACTATGAACGGGCCCTTGACGGCCGTATCCAATGCCTGGGTAGCGAGCATCCCAAGACGCTGAAAACCTGGTTTGACCTGGCGGAAGTTTATGGGCGTTTGGGCCGGGATGAAATGGGTTTCTTTATCAGCAGGCCCTGGCTTGTTGCCAAAACGGCCCCTTCCCGAAATAGACACAGAGCCTTGTTCGGCCTGGCCTATGCCGAATGGCTGATGCGGGCAAATCGCCCTGGAGAAGCGCAAGACATCTTGCGGGAACTCTATCGGGAGGCCTGCGCAAAAGACACGCCGCTTCTGCCCCGCATTGAAGAGGCCGTCTCTCAGGCCGTCGATCAGGCAAAACCGTCCGATCACAAGCAGTTGCGAAAAGAAAGCAAAAATTTCCAGATTTTTTGAGCAAAATCCGAAAGGGAAACGCAACCCAGAACAACCAGGTGATGACCACCTGAATCCAATCGGGTTCAGCCAGGCGGCAAGTGTACACGACCTGCCCGGCCTGCCCGTTTGGAAGGATTATATCGGGGCGGTTTCCCAGCCGTAAAACACCGGATCGGCCGGTAAACAGGCACCATCCAAAGGGGTCGGCACAAATCATATGGCGTGACTCCCCTGACAGAGGTGCGCCCGGAATCACAATCCTTTGATAAAAAATTTGGAGCAACTCATGTTATATTCTTTTTATAAAGCACATTTTACACCGGCCAATAAATATTCGCGCGTTCTTTTTTTCCTGATATGCGCGACTGTTGCCCAGGCCGCGGAACCAACATTAACGCGTTTTGCGAGCGATCGTGTGGTACAGGTTACTGTCTGCTTTGACCACGAAGCCGACCGGGGAAGCTGTTGGGTTGTAACCCAACGGGACCACGGGGGTGATGTAGCGCCCCGCTACCACTTGCACGGGAGCGGAAACCCGATGGTGAGCGCTATGGCAATCAACAGCTACAACGAAGTGCTTATCGCGGGCAGTTTCAGCGATCAGATTACTCTTGAAGACAGCACTTTAAAATCATCGGGCGGCGTTGACCTTTTTTACCTGCTTATCGACAGCTTTGGTGAAGTTGTTTCCTTCGGCCGCTTGGGCGGCCCGCGAGACGAGGTCTTCTTCGGCGTGGAATATGATGCGGCGGGGCAGTTCATGCTCCAAGGCGCGGAATCCGGCGACCGGCCTGAGGATACCCTGTATTTGCTCTGGCATGTGTATCCGGACGGTCATGTTGAAGCACAAAACCTCCTATTCAATGATTTGTCGTCGTCCGAGCAGTTAGATGACGATGACGATGCCCCGGTTGAAGACCCCATCGGTAAAGGTACATCGGATACGTCTCTTTGCCCCGCGGGGGATTGCGGGCAGTGAGCCGCAAAACCAACCCTTTCTGAGACTAAAATCTTTAGATTTAATGTGATTCGATATCCAGTCCCATGTCATCCAAATCGCCAGGAGCCGGGAACTTGCTCGGTTCAGGGGTTTTTTCTGTTTGTGCGGCATTGCCGCACAAACCTTTTCCAGGCTCGCTGAAGTCATTGACTTGATATAGCGTTAGCCAATTTCTGTGAGAAAAAAGGAAGAAGCTGATCCTTTTCAGGTTGATATTCCGCATAATAATAGGGAGGGTCAAGTTCTATGGAAAACTTGGGAAGTCAGTGACCATGTTTTCTGCATACACCAATAGAGGGAGCGACAAAATGGTCGACCAGGAGAAAAAATCAGGCCACGTTAAGCTACGCCATACTCCTAAAAAACCAGCACTTATAGTTCCCAAGAGTTTAGCTCAAGCTCAGATGGTAATGGAGGCCATCGACCGGGAGATAGCTTTTTATAGAAGACGGGCCGGCCAGGTTTTTTTCCTGGGATTACTTGTTGAGATCTTAATATTAGCTGGTAAACAGACAGACAAAGTAGTTATTCCCAATGATCCAGCATGGGTAAAGTCGTTTGCTTTCAGCTGTTTCTTTATTGCAGTTGCGGCAGTAGGCATTGCTCTTGGTCACGAATACAGAAGTAGAATTCGTTTCTTGAAAGATAGCCGGTCTGAATTATTAGAAAAGTTGGAATATGAATTTGTTTACTCTTCGGAAGCAGATCAAGGGCTTAGCGAAATCCAAGTTCTCTATGTTGTACTAGTGTTTCTCTCATCTTCTGGAATAATTCTTAGTTGGTTAAGTCAAATAAAAACACTTCAAGGCTTTCCGTTTTGGCTCTTTTTAACTCCTTTAATTTTAATTGGAACAATCGGAATCTTATATTCTCTTAAACAACTATTTCGATGGTATAAGGCGGTTTGGAGATCAAGAAATCGCAATAAAAAGTGAGAAGTCACTAACTCAAAATTTCCTTTGTCTCCTGAATACAAAGCGAGATCGTTTTTCTGTTAATAGTATTAACCCTGACATGCATCATATTAACCATTTAAGGTGATCTTATCACACCCAGGCTTGTTTCCACCGTCCCAACATATGGGCATTGATCCCTAAAACCCAGGTTGTTTCGGTTAGATAGTAACCTTACTCTATCACCAGCATTACGGCGTTTCGTTTGAACTCCGGGGTATATTTTCTTCTTGCTTTCCTCCTCATTATTTCTCCCACACATCATCGCCTGATCAGGTCGGTGAGCCGTCCCTTTATTCTTTATTCCCCTGATGACTGCTCCGGACGTCCATGTCGATAAGTTCGGTTAGCCCATCGAAACGTCCATATCCATCCGCGGGGGACTGTGTATTCTTCCTCCACAGCCGTTCACCTCTTGCCACTTTCTGTCTCTTGACCAGATGCGCTCCTTTCTAGCATTCTCTTGTTATCTATGCTATCCAGAAAAACGGGGGAAGACCATTTCCAGCCTTCATAGTCTAAGAGTTTGGCATTATTTTCAATGGCGTACTCCATCCTACTTGAGAAATATTTTCCGCTCAGATAGAAGCTAACTGATTGTAACAATAAAAAAAATGAGAGAAACAAGTAAAACGGATCCCAGAAGAAATAACTATTAAGCATATTAACGGGTAGCGCAATAATGCTTCCAACCACCAACACTTTGCTCATGTGTATCTCAGCCTTTAATTTTGTTATCCTATTTCCTATTATTGGGTTATAAAGCTTAATGAAATCATATTTAAGCGAAAAATCGACTTCTTCATTAGTGTCTCTTGTTGAAATTATCTTTCTGAATATGGTGAACTCAGATAGCCCAAGTAAGAAAACAGCGATTATATAGGACAGAACGAGTACCCCAATAAAAAGAAGGAATGTTGAGGTAGATGACTTTGGTGAATTAAAATAGTGTTGTAAAATATTATATCGCTGTGAGTACTCATTAGTAGAAAGGGCAAAAATGCCCAAAACGTATATTCCAGAGATAATTCTCGCGATTAGATCGTAAAAAACTTGTGGAATCCAAGAGCCTATTCCCACGGCTGTTTTGGGGTTTACTCCTGTTACCATTCAAGCCACCTATCTTCTTGTATGGTTAAGTTTACGTTTGCGATGTTTTTACCTGGTCAATGTCCTCTCGCAACTGATGGAGATTTTCTTCAGCCATCGGTCCTCCCTGATTGTCCTGACCAATGATCTAAATTAATTATATCATATAGATACTGCTGATTTTTCTCCCATAGTTCAAGGGAGTTTACAGGTTCCTACTTTTGCACGGGCTGGTTGAAGGGCTCAGACTAGATCAACTGCGCCGGCGCTTTCCTCTTGGACACCGCCAAAATGAACGCGGTCACGCACTAAACCCGGAGGTCTATAATCTCGAACGGGAAGCATCCGCATTTCTTTGCGGGTTTTATGACCGGCGAGGGTTGAGCATCGTTCGAGCCATGAGGGAATCAAAGCCGGCGAACGTATCAATCGCTCGATGGGCGGCTCACTTCTCCCAGGTGCTCGGCGAAGAAGGCGCCTATGCGCCGCCAACTGTCCTCGGCCGCTTCCGGATTGTAGCCTACCTTCATCGGTCCGATCGCCCCGAGGCGGGCAATCAGGCCCGTGTGGCGATTCATGTAGCTGTGACCGGCCGATTCGTAGATGCGTATGTCGCGAACCACATCCAGGTCGCTGAGGAGCTTCTCCAGCCGCCGTCCCTGCAGGGCGAAGATGCGATCACGCCCACCGTAGCCGGCAATGACGGGACACACCCCGGCCAACCGCTCAGAAGATTTCGGCACGTCACCATAGAAGACCGCGGCGGCCCCCAACGGCGCCCGGGCGGCGAGGAGGAGCGCGAAGCCGCCCCCCATGCAAAACCCGATCACACCCATTCGCGCGGCATCGACCTCGGGTCGCGCCCCAAGCCAACGTCGTGCCGCCTCCAGGTCGGCGAATGCCCGTCCTTCGCCTCGGCGCAATGCTGTCAATGTGCGTACCACGCACCAAAGCTTCGGACCGGGGCGCTCGTAGAGATTGGGTGCGAGAGCGACATACCCCAAATCGGCCGCCCTGGCCGTCAGGCGCCGGATATCGTCATTCAGGCCAAGGAGCTCATGGATCACAATGATTGCCGGCCGTGGTTGTGACCGCGGCTCCTCGGGACATGCCAGGAACGCCCGCATCTCCAAGCCTTTGTCGAGGGGAATCGTCACGTCTTCGATGGTCGCCATTTCAGGCCTCCTCAGCGCACATTCAAGCAGCATGATTGATAGGATGGGCTATTTGTACCATTTCGCTCACCGCTCGGGATAGGAGAAGTTACTCCTACCCTCGAGACACCGTGATAAACCATTCATTCTTTCCTTTTACCATGGTAAACGCCAGAGATTTATCTGGTAACCGAGCTTGACCAAAAGCGGTGCGGTCTTCTTTGCAAAGAATTCGTCAGGCGGCACCTCGAAACCGAAAGCATCCGCCAGCCGATCGATCAGGTTGAAAACAAACGTCACACCGAGGGCGTCTTCGACGGCCGCGTCGGACAAACCCGCTTCCCGCAGCCGCCCGGCATCTTCAGCCGACAGGTCTCCGGGTCGAAGGGTCGTCTTCTCGAGAAAGCGGAGCATTGCCTTCAATTTATTGTCAATGGGGGACGATTCGAAGTCGTTCAGAACCTGTCCCACCAGCTCTTTTCCAAGGACATGCGACGCGACCGCGCCGTGAGAGGCCGTTCAGAACGGACATTGGTTCTTACTCGATACGAAGGCGGCGAAGAGTTCGCACTCGCCGACGGTCCATTCGCGACTCAGTCGCATCACCGATTGGCAGATTTCGGAGTACGCGTTGCCGAAAAACCCGGGACGGTACAAGACAGTCCGCAGCACATCCGGCACACGACCGCGCAGGATCAACCGCATGATCCAAAGTTGGAGTCTCTGAAGCCCGTAACCGTTTTCTATCCGCTTGAGTCTCATTGAAGTCCTCTTTGCTCATCGCCGAGTGTGCCGAGAGCACATTCCAGCCTCGCCAGGGACGCGCCTATTGCAGCCGCTACGGTCAATTCGAAAAGCTGATCTTCCGAATACCCCGCCAGTCGAAGTGACTCGATATCCTCGTCGGTCGTGCGGTAGGCATGCCGTGCTACCTTCTCCACCCAGCCTGAAAGCTCGTCCGGCACTGCCGTATCGCTACCTTGCCGTCCGCTCAGGGCGGCAGCGCGTGCTTCGACTGCGAGACGTAACTTCGGGGTCGTTTTCCCCGGTCCGGACAGGACCGTATCGACGAGCCTGGTCAGGCTCTCCTGATATCGCACCATGATGTGTCTCCTTTGCTAGGGCCGGTCGTGGTAGGCCGTCTTGTAAACGCGGTTGTCGCTTCACCTCTTGCTCCCCACCGGCAAGCGGTCACGCTTTGAAGCCCGGCGCCGGCATGATCTATCGGGCCGGGCTTTCCCGGAATCGGGGGTAAGACCTCAGAGTTTCGGTTTGGTCGCAAGCACAAGCGGCGAGGGCGCGGGCACTTCGAGCAGCCGCACGTCCGTAAAGCCACACGCTTCAAGCCAGTCAGTCATTTCTCCGAAAGTGAAGATATCTCCCTGCTCGGTGAAAATAACCATGGTCATCGCCAGGAAGAGTGAGAGAGGCGGCCCGGTCCGTTCCTCATTCAGGATGAGATCGGCAATGACCACGACGCCGCCGGGGGCAAGCGCCTGATAAACTTTTTCCAGGAGCGCCCGGCTCCGCATTTCACCTTCAGAGTGCACGATATGACCCAGGACGGCGATCTGGTAACCCTCTCCAAAGTCCGCCTCGTCAAGATCGCCGCCGACAAATCGATACTGGTCAACTACTTCGAAGCGGCTTGCAAACGCTTGTGTGGTCTTCAGCATGGGTTCCCAATCCACTGCTGTCACCTGGACGTGGGGCGATGCCTGCGCCATGGGAATGCTCCACACGCCCGATCCGGCCGCAATGTCGAGCACCCGAACGGTATCCCCGGTGTTCGCAACATCGAGCGCCTGAGCCAGCGCGCGGGCAGGCAATGAATTGGGAACGAAGAGCGACTCGACCATCTCGGAGAAAAAGGCGACGCCCGTGGCTTCCCGGTTGGCCGGTACCTCCGGCCTTCCTTCGCGCATAACGCGGAATAGGTTGAGCCAGCCCGGCAGCAAGCGATTGAATACCATGTGGCTATAGGATACAAAGCTCACCGGGGTCTCGCTTACCAGGAAAGCCCGGCTCTCGGGCGTGAGGCTGTAGCGGTCGTTTTCCTTGAAGAGGAGCTGCAAACCTGCCAGGGCATTGAGGAGAGCACGTGCTTCGCGCTCGCCCACATTCATTTCTCGGGACAGTTCCTGAAGTGTCTTCCCCGGGTGGTTATTCAAGGCGTTGAAGACGCCTAGATGAAGTGCGTTTTCAATGAGAATAGGCGTCGCGAACCCCCAGAGCATCTTGAATATTCGTTCCGGTGTCGGCAAGGCCGCACTCGTTGTCCTGTCTTGAGCCATTGCTTTACTCCTTATCTAATCATTGTTGCAAGTGGTGCGGCATCGCCCTGCCTGGTTGCGGGGAAGGTGTGCCGCGATCCTGCGATATTTGTTGGTATGCGAGAGATGAATCGAGCCGAAAGCACCGCCTGGACGCGTTGTTTCAGATAGCGGCAGGCTTCGCATCACGCCGACTCCTCATCGAGGGCGATGTCGAATTGATCGATCATCTCCCCGAATCTCGCAATCGTTCGTGTTGCCCGACCCGTGTAGCGCGCGACCAGTACGCAGTCACAGCGACCATTGTCGGTGTAGTACCAGGCGGGCAGGTACGCCGTCGGAACAAAGCCGTGCCTGCGCAGACCGCGGATGAACCGTACCTTGTCGGCGAGCACATAGAGAAACACGAGATCCGCTGCCGGCGCTTTCTCCAGACAACTTTCCAGCCCGGCAAGCGTGGTCTCGGCATCTGCCGGGGGACCTGCAAAACCGGTGACATGTATCGTGTGCTCGGCAGGTTTGTAGGCCAATTCCATGCGCCAATCACCCGCCGCAACCCGGTCCGTGGACGGGGGGCCTACAACGGCGGCTTCCGGATAGACGCCGTCGACCGTTTCAAACGGAAGTTGCGCAAGGATCCGGTTTTCGATAAATGCCCGTACGGGCAAAGAAAATATCGGGCACGCGGGAGGAATGCGGCGGGGTCGGCGCTCAGGATGCGGGGTCATGCCGACGAGCAGATACTCCCGTTCACCGGTACCCCTGATATTACTTCCCCCCTCGTGTCCGAGAATGACCAGTGCGTCCTCCGTAGCCCTGCGATAGATGGGAATAATCGAGCTTCGCAAGAACCCGAAAATAACCTCGCACCGCTCCTCTGCAAAGAGATCCCTCATGGACCTGGGCGCCAAACGCGTCATAACCCCCCGCCCGGTATATGCCGGATTGGTCAACCACCAGAGCGTCTCGTACATGCGGTTCCACGGGTGCCAGGCTCCCGCCGCGCAGGCTACGATGGTCGCGTCGTCATAGACAACAAGCCATTTCCAATCACGACGGAAGGAATCCCTGATAACCGCCGGATCTCGGCAGGCGTGTGTGCCGGAGCCGTACGCCCGCTGGAAAATAAGTGCTATCTCCTCCGCATCGTCCGGGCATGCCGATCGAGTTTCATAGTGGTAATCCATCTTCCCTCACCTCCCATGGGCATAGGCGACCCGCGTCCGAATATGATCCAGATCCGCGTTCAATGGCGCCAGGTCACCGACACGCGGTTCATCCGCGGGCCTGAAAAGACCGTCTTTCTCCCACGTCTCCGGTTGCAGTCCCACCGCATAGGGGTTGACCCATGCCGTAGCCGCGCGTTCCTCCGCGTCCGGGTACACATCGGCAACCGCCATGCGGAAGAATACGCGCGCGTAGTCTTCAAAAAGCCGGAGCGATGCGGTCATCTCCGCGAGAAACTGCCGAGGGCTTTTTTGACAGACACTGCCGCGCACCACGTCAAGGATTCGCGGGAAGGCTTTGACAGGCTCGTAGAGTCCCGCCGGGAGCTTCTTTTCCGGACGCAGCCCGGCCCACGACACGAAGAGGTTTTGGACCTGTCGGTTAAGGCGAATAAACCGCCGCGCCAGGGCAAGGTACTCCGGAAGGATCTCCTCGTGCTCCAGAAACCCCAGGAACAGGAGATGGGCCGGGCCGGCAAAATATTGCCCGAAATCCCAGACCGGTTTCATCAGCATGAGGTAATCATCGCCCAGGACGTCGTACATGCCGCGGAACTTGTCGATGATCATGCCGACCCAGCCGAGGAAGAGTTCGTTGTATTGATCGACGATTTCCCTTGAAAGCCGTTCCTCCAGTTCGAGCCGGATGAGGTGCGTGACGATGGTATTCGCCCAGGCAATCAGGTCCGAGCCGTTACTGAAGAAGGGATCCGTAAACGCGGCGGCCTCCCCGATCGAGAACCATCCGTCGATATCAAACGCCTGCTCGGTCGAGTGGGCAAGCTTTTTGTAGGCGAGAAAATCGATCGGTTCGGTGTCGGCAAGCCAATCGGCCACTTCCGGCTCGTGCTGTCGGAGCCATGCAAACGAGCCCTCATAAGAGCTTCTTTCGGCGATGGGATGGTGTCGGCTTCCACCCACGATGCCGATGCTGGTATAGTCGTCGGGCAGGGGAATAAACCACATCCAGTACCCTTTGCCGAAAAGATGCAGGGTTGTCTCCCGCCTGGTCTCCACCCGCCGGCGCCAATCCGTATTTTCTTCGGGGACGAGCTCGGAGACATCGAGTGCTCGCTTTACGCGCCACCAGGTGGCGTTTGCCGGATGCTCGGCCTCCTTTGCCAGCCCACGTTTCATGGCCAACAGCCTGCGCCGGCCGGTGGCATCCACCACGAAGCGGCACGATACTGCAGTTTCTTGACCCGTTGTGAGGCGCCGGCAGGTCACCGTGTGCGACCCGCGTCCTTGGGTCGTGATGTCCTTGACGAGACAGTCTTCCCGCATCTCGATACCAAGCGCGTCATTAGCCTCGCGAAGATCGTTCTCGAAAAGGCCGCGATCCAACTGGTAGGCCGGATACCCGGTCAGCGGCCGGGCGCGCGCCGTGAATTCGATGCGCTCTGCAAAAGGACCGGTGCCGCCGGTCCCGATAAAGTGCAGGCCTTTCTTCTCAACGTGTTTGTCGACCTGTTCTTCGAGACCCAGGATCTCGCGCAGCCAGAAGGTAGGCGCCGTTCCAATGGACTCGCCCACCTTGTAGGCCGCGACCGGGAGCGGCCGCTTTGTCCGTTCGATCACCAGGATCGAGAGTTTCGGGAGGCTCAGGCGGAGTTGGCGCGCCAGGGTCAATCCTGCAAATCCGCCGCCGCAGATGACCACGTCGTAATATTGCTGCTCTTCATGTTCAGGCATATCGATTCTCTCCTCTTGGGGGAATTCTTCATCGGGAGGTCATGTCCCGGATGGGTGAGACGGGGTATTAGTCCAAAAACCGGAGAACGTCTTCCAGGGGACGCCGAAGTGACCGCCGGGATGGCGGTTCGGCGTGGGCAATCCGAAAGAGAAACATCTCGCCGCGGGGCTCCTCAGGAACCAGTCCAAAGAGCCGTTCGAAGCGGGGCCGCAACGAGAGAAGGCCCGCGCGCAGGTCCTCGTCGAGCCCCGCGCCGTCGCTGCCCGAGAGGCGGGCGAACAAGTATGGGAGGACGGCCATGGGCTGTACGGCAAGGCCTTCCCGGGTAGCTGCCAGCCATGCCCGCTCAACCGCACGGCCGCCGTTGAAACAGTCAATCGGCCGCGCGCGGGGCATGGTCACCAGGCCGACTGCCGATGCCGCGCGAATCGCTTTCTTCGACATCTTTTCGAGCCCGGCCCCGCCTTGCCACTGTTTGACAGGCTCGAGTCCGTCCCATTGGCGGCAGAGCCGGAGTCCGGCCAGATCAACCGGTGTGAGTTCCAGTTCTGCAGGCGAGATGCCGTCCGCGCGGCCTCCGGCTTCTTCTGCCGGCCACCGAAGCTCTTGCATCATGTCGGCATGCAAGCGTTGATTCAGCATCCGCAAACGATCGCCCCGCCCGATAATGGCGCCCGCCTCCGCCAATGCGTCGGGATGGGTCAAAAGCCGAAGCTCTGCCCCGGGAACCGATTGAACCGCATGGGTAACGGCCGCTTGCTGCCCGGGCGACAATTCTCTTCTCGCCCCGAGGTGTCGATTGGTGGCGCGTTGGGTGACGGCCGGAAATAGCTCGTCCAGATCATGCGGTTCGCCGCTACCGTCCGAGGGGCGGAAAAATTCGAACACCGCGACCATTTCCTGATCGTTCGGGACGGGAAACGGATGGAGACGGACTTCCAAGTTCTGGTGGTGGGCCGAAAGCACGAGGTTTTCTGCAGCGGCGCCAAGACCGATCAGGCTGCCGATGTACTCGTAATCGATGAGTTGGCCGCTATGGTCCCGATCACGCATAAGCAGGAGCAACGGTCCATGGGCAATCCAGCGCCAGGGCTGTAGGTTGCCGCCCGAGGGTGCGAGCGCAGCATGGGCAACGAGCGTCTCGATCTTTTTGGGATCGAGCGTCAGTGCATGCGGCTGTATCCGAATTGCTTCACGCACGCGTTCGACGGCCTCCCGCGACCGGTCGGCCCCTACCGGAACCGGCCGAGATGCCGGCGCCGTTTGGACCGCCTCCCCTGCCTTCGATTGAACAAGGTTCTGCTCCGGGTCGATGTAGGTACGACCCGAGGGGACTCGCAATCCCAAGGCCAGCCGGCGCGAGATATCCGCTAGCGTAGAACCTCCCCCGAGCACTTCCGAGGCGAGTTGGGGAAACGCCTTTATCTTCTCGCCGATTTCGAGGAGCGAGGCCCGCCAGCGGGGGGACATCTCCTCAGGCGGCATGACTTTCAGCATGAACGGGATCTTCTCTTTGGTGGTGAGGCCGCGTAGCGATTCCAGGGTCACTTTGCCAAGCGCGCCGTGGAAGATCGGACGGTCCGGCTCCTGATCGAAACGCTCGATATCCAGTTGTCCTCGATCGCTGGTGTGCATGCAAACGGGAATACGCCGGCGGCGCGCCTGTTCCCGCACCAACACCTTGATCTCCAAGCTGTCGCATTCTTCGGCAACCAGATCGAGCCGGCCGTTGTCGCATAAGAAGGCGTCGATGTTTTGCTCGGTGATTCCTTCCGGGAAGCAGGTTACCCGCAGGAATGGATCGATCTCTGCAATCTCCCGGGCGGTGATATGAACCTTGGAGAGTCCCAGGTCATGCACACCCGTTCGAATTCGGTTCAGGTTGGAGAGTTCCAGTGTATCGAAATCGGCAATCCGCAGCTCACCGCAACCCCGTTCGAGCGCCAGAGCCAGGGCAACGGCATTTCCGGCGGAAAGCCCCACCACGCCAACACGCCATGAGGCGAGACGCTCTTGTTCCTCCGGCGTGATTTTGTACCTGTTGCGATTGGTCCGCAGCTCGATGAACTCCGCCTTGGGGAGCAGATGAACCAGGCGGAAGCTCCACGGATAGTGGACCCATACCCCGTAGGTATCGACCATAGCGCCGTCAAGCAGTTCCGCGACATACCGGCTCGTCTCTTGTGCGGACAGCGTCCTTTGGGGCCGGCGCGTTGCCGCCAGGTCGGCGAGTTGAAGCGCGAGCGTGTCGAAAATCTGAATCCGAGGGTCCGCCTGCAACGCCGCCAGGGTTTGGGCGTCGGCCTCGTCTCGAGGGTCCAGGATGTGTGGTGTGTAGGCTGGATCGCCTGTCTGAGTGCGGGTGGGAATCATGCCGGCATCTGTCCTACTCATGGCTGCAGCGCCTTGTCATCCAGCTTGTTGAGCCTGGCGGCGGGTACGGCCTGACCGAGTTCGCGGGCAAAGTACGCCTCCAGCGGCTCGGTATGGACTTCTTCGGCCCACACGCTTTCGAGGTCTTCAATCACGTGATGGGTGTTGAGCAGCCTGCCGTGGGCATATCGCCGGATAACCGGGTGGATTGCCGTACTCAACTCTGCCCTGTCGGCATCGTCCTTATGAACGCGTTTCACGGCAAAGGAATCGGGTTCGCAGTCGATCCGCTCCTGGCCGAACTCCAGCGTGACGGTGTAGTACTGCGCGCACGCGCCGAATTTGTCGTGCACGTAATCTAACGTCAGATCCCCATAGTAGGCTGCCTCATCGCCCTGTACGATGAGGGCGTCGCAAAAATAACCCGTCTGCTGCCATAGGGACGAGGCGTAGTTCACCCTCCGGATCACCGCCTCCATTAAAGTTGTCGGATCCGGCCTGAGGCGACGAAACGCCAAAGGCAGGTCGTGATACTTTTGCTCCAGGAGCCGGTGCAGGAGCTCGATGTTGTAGCGGAAGCCGTGAATGAAGGCCGATTGCTTTTTCTTGTAGTCTCTCGACTGCATGATGACTCCGGCAAAATACAGGTCCGGGACGTTGGTGGATTCCCACTCGCTGGTCATCGCGGGAAAGCGATCCTCAAACACCAGGGCCGGCCGGCAGGGTTCATCGAAGGGAGAGACGTCGAAACGAAAACCGGTGCACGCCACCACCCGATCGTAAGTCAGTGTTTCAATTTCATCACCGGCATGACTGTAGTGGTAGGTGACCAGAAACTTCCCGTCCTTGCGCTCGATCTTCTTAATGGTTGCGTCGATCAGCACGTTTTGGGATTTGAGCAGGTAGGAATCGAGCAAGGTCATGTTGACCGAGCGGAGATGCCCGACGAAATGGCTGCGCCACGCCAGGTTAAGCGAATTCGGGCTTGCCAGATGGAGCAGCGCCGTCGTGTGGAGGAGATGGTTGGCGGTCTCAAAGGCAGAATTCCCCTTGCCGATCACCAGCACTCGTTGACCCGCAAAATCCCGGGGGTCAATGGATACTCCCGTATAATTCTCCGTGAGCTCAATCCCCGGGATTGACGGCATAAACGGCTGTGATGCACCGGTAGCCATAATCAACCGTCGGCTTGTATACGATCGTCCCCGGCCATCGGTGACAAGGAAATGACCGTCGTGCTTTTCAATCCGGGTCACGGCGGCATCGTACTGAATATTCAGGTCGAAATGGTCGGCAAAATCCTCGAGGTAGGCAACCATCTCGGCGCTCTTGGGGAAATAGTCCCTGCTGTACTGCTTGAAAAGCATGGCATCGCTTTCGCTCAACAGCGAATTCCAGTCCCAGCGCAGGTTGATTTCTCGATCTTCATAGCCCGTATGGACTTTGTTGATCGAAATCAGTAGGCGATGGCGCGGGAAGGTATGAAAAAACTGACCCGGTGTCCGGCCACGCTCGAGAATGACGTAATCCCGGCCCTGTCTGTGCAGGAAATAACCTAATTGCAGTCCCGCGGGACCTGCGCCAATGATCAGATATTCATGTTGCACTGATTTCACTTCGCACCTCGTTTAAGCCGGCAAAGTCAGTATGCACAATGCCGGCTAGTTATTCTTTTTGATCGATAGTATCTTTGATCCGAGATCAATTTAATATTGCAAAAGTAAAAAGTCAACAGAATTCACAAAAAAAGATCCAGCTTCAAAAATATGAAAGTAGCTGTAGGGTTCGCCAATGGGCCGGATGTACTTGGTAAGATAGTGGGTCCGGTAGAGGTAAAGATTAAATAAGCTATTTTTTATCAGTTATTTGTTGCTAACTCTAAAGAAGATTTAAAACAAGTTCCGCACAACTTTTTCTGGATCAAGGTGGGAAAGGTATACTTATGTGTACGTCGTTATATATAGTATTTAGTACTATGTTATCTAAGTTAGCAATAGTATTATTTAGATAAGCTATTTGATGATTTTGAGGCACTTATAGATAACTATTTAGTTATATACTGTTATCGATTGATAATAAAAAGAAAAGATATTTTGTCCAGGAAGGCGACTAATGTTTAATGCATATGAAATAGTTAAATTGGAGAATAACTGACCGTCAGGTTTTCGGTTGGGACCCTGTACCGAAAAGTCAACCTGTTACGAGGTGTGGGTCTGCTTCCTTGCCACCGACCGGTATCGAGATGAGTGGAAAAAACCGGCGGGTCATGCAAGGCGGTGGTTTGTTCAATAGGGTGCAACATGTAACGGTGCCAGGTACGACCATGGGACACTTGCACCGGCCGTCGGTTGGGTGTGGGTTCGGTGTGAAACAGGCCGGCCGGTTTACAAGGTTTTTGGCCTTTTTGGCCCAACACAATGCCTTATCCCGGAAATACAGCCGTCTGGTCGGTTCTTGCGGAGATATCCCTTGTTTGGTGGCCTCATTCGTTGATTATCCTGGTCCGGGATCGAGGAGTCACGACTGATTCCTTGATTCCAAAAGTTGGGGAGCAAAGAATCGGTCCTCTACCCGGGTCAGCTTGCTTTTCCCAAATGGGTCAAGGTTTTCCCGCTGTCGGTAGTAGGCTTAATTGATAAAAGAAAGAACCAGATCCCGGCCGGGAGATATGAATTGTCCCTGCTCGGGATCTTGCCGGGTAATTTTGCTTTCAGGTTGCAGTTGCTCTTCTTCACCTTCTTGAATCACAAAGGAAATATCCAAGCGGTCCAGGATTTCGCCGGCCTCTGCCAATGTTTTTCCAATAAGTGCCGGGGCCACTCTCAACTGTTCGACCGAAGGGGAGGGTGGAACCGGAACGATGCGGAATTTTATGGAACTGGCTGCCTTGAGTTCCATATTGAACTTATTGGTGTAGCTTGCATTCATGGGCGACCCGTAAAGCCTGAGTCCTCGTCCGCTTATGAGACCTCCTGAAGACGTAGATTCCTTTTCTTCTCCAATCGTCAAACTCATGGAGACTTCTCCCGTTACTTCGGGAATGGTATACCAGGTGGGTTGGTAACCAATGTCTCGCAACAACCCAAGTAATCTGTCGTCTCCTTCCTCGTAAATGGCTTTAACAGTGTCCAGCGTTGCCGCGTCCAATTCTTGTTGCGCTTGTGCGACGCCTTGACCTACCGCGGCAATAATGTCGCCGAGAGGGGCGGAGAGAACCTCGAGGTTTTTGAGAGGATCGTTATTGGCCATCACTTCATCCTTGCGATTGAGTATCTTTGCCTATGATTAAGGTCACCACTTGCCCGGGCCGTGAGTCCTTACCGGGTTTGGGGATTTGTTTGATCACCCTGCCGTTTCGGCTGGGGCGGCCCTCTTCGGGAAGGACAGCCTGGTAGGTGACCTTGGGAATGAGCCCTTTCTCCTTCACCTTCCGTTGGGCTGCCAGTTCGGTGAGGCCGAGGAGGTCGGGTATGCCGATGTTTTGCCCCGTGGTTCCCCTTTGGCTTGGGTCTGTTTCTCTAAAGTCAAACCTCAGAGAACTGAGATTGACACCATCAAACTTTTTCAGATCCTCTTTGTTCGGGAAAGAAAAGCTGCCGTCCGGCAAGGGGAGAGCCTTCAGGTCGATACTGACGCGGCCGAGTTGGAAGGGGCCGCCGGCTGAGCGAAGGGTGTCCTGGACCTGGGCAAATTGACTTCCGGTGGTTTGGACCAGGTCTTCCAACTGGGCCGGTGCGTCCAGTGTTTCCCTTAATCCGTCGCGCTCCGCTTCCAGTTCCGTCACTTGGGCCTGGGTATCGCCCAACGCCAGATTCAGGGAATCTCTTTCCTCGGTGAGTGTCAGGTTCAATTGAGTCAGGGTTTGTTTATCGCCTTCCAATTGTTGTAAGTTACTCTTAATGGCAAGATTTTGATTCACTAAATTGGTGTTCTCCGCGGTCAGGCCGGTAAACTTATGGGTGAGGTCTTGAGTCAGGAGGCTGTAGCGGTTTATCTCTGAAGTCAAATTGGCGTTCTGAAGATTGGCATCGCGAAGATCGTCTCGCAAGGTAACCTGGGCTGTTTTGATCTCCGCATTCTCCGCGGCAAGACTGCTGTTTTCCGTTTGCAGCGAGTTGTTTTCCGCTTCCAGCGCGGTATTGGCCGATTGCAGGGAGGCGTTGGTTTCTTTCAACTGTTCGCTTTCTTCAAGTAATTGAGAATTAGTGAGTTCAAGGGTGTTCTTTTCCTCCGTCAGCTCAGACACGGTTTCGGCCAGACGTGAGTTCTCTTGGGTAAGGTTCTCATTGATCCCGACCAGGCGGGTGTTTTCCCCGGTCAGTGTCGCGTTCTCTTCTGCCAGTTGCTCTCGTTCCCGAGCCAGGATTTCATTCTCTCCGGTCAGTTTGTCGACGTCGCTCAGTAATGACTCGTTTCTTTGCTCAAGGTCACCCACTTGCTCAGTGAGTGTTGTGTTCTCTCGGGACAACTCGCGGTTGTCTTCTTCCAATTGGATGCGTTCCCGGTTCAGGCGTTGATTGTCTTCTTCCAGGGCCAGATTGGCTTCTTTGAGCTCCTGGTTCTCACCGGTCAAGCGCTCATTCTCACGTTGGAGATCGGTTTGCGTCTGTTTCAGGATTTTGTTTTCTTGTTTGAGGGCCTGGTTTTCGTCCTGTAGCCGGGCATTTGCCTGGGATAGGGTTTTATTTTCTCCGGTCAGGCGCGCGATCTCTTCTTTCAAGCCTTCGTCGCCTTGCTCTAACAAGGCGATCTTCTCTTTTAATCTCTCGTTTTCTTTCGATAAGGCATTGTTCAGGTCACCAAGTTGCAGGTTGGCCTGTTTCAGTTGTTTGTTTTCTCCGTTCAGTTCAGTGATCGTTTTCTTTAACTGTTTTATTTCTAAAGAAAAGGCGTCGTTTTCTTCTTTTAGCCTCGCGTTCTCGGCCTTCAATGCTTCCAGTTCACGGTTGGCGCCCTCGTGGTCCGTGTTCAGGTCTCGGAGTTCTTTTTTCAAGCCGGCGATGCGTTCTTTGAGTTGGGCGATGAGGCTGTTCGCATCTTCCAGGATGTTTGCCAATGCATTTTTGTGAAAGCCGAAGAACGCCGACCGTCCCAATTGAAACATGGGCTCGCCGCCGAGGTCGTCGACTGTAATGGTGCCGAAATCGATCTTGTCCGGTCCGATGGTCTCGGGAACTTCCGCAACCAGCCGTTCCTTTTGTTTACGGCTGTCCAGGACCCGGATTTGCACGCTGGGAATAACTGGGAGGGTGCGCTTGCCCTGCCATACACCACGGATCGAGCCGGAACCTTTATTGCTTAGTCTGGTTCGTCCCAGCTCCAATTCAGTCAGGTTTTTTCCATCGACATATCGCACAACGGCCTTGACCGTGGCGCCGCTGAGGGGATTTCCGCCGGTATCCACAAGGGTCATGTTTATTCTGATGGGAAATTTCAAGATCTCTTCTCCCGGGTCGGCTTAAGGTTCCAATTTCACAATCAGCGTTTCCGTGAGGTTAACCGCATCGATAATTAAAGAAATGTTCACGCCCATGGGTTCGCCGGGTGACAAGACCAGGGTGGTGGCCGCGATTCCTTGCTCATTGGTCTTCACGATACCGTCCTGGAGTTGGGTAGCGGGTTTCAACCCGGTAATGACGACATTGTCCTCCGCGCTCAATTCCCGGCTCAATTCCGGATCGAGATTGAAATTGACCTGGACATCCGCCAGGGGTTCGCGGAGAGCATTGGTTACCGTCGCCGTTAATAGGAATTCTCGGGGCTTTTTTCTGAGAGCGTCGATTTGCAACACCATGCCCGGCCGACCCTCGTTGGGGGGGACCGATACAAAGCTTCCTTTGATCGTGCTGATCACCTCGCCTTTGAATCCCTCAACCGTTGTTTCCGAGGGGAGCACCGGCCTGAGTGTCAGGTTTTGCCTGGTGATGAAATTGGGGTTGGAAAACCCTCTCGTGGGAGCGGGCTCTTTGGAGAAATCCAAGGCGACCCTCAATTCGAAATCCACGCTGGGAATGTAATAAGCGGGCAAGGGCCGACCGGACTCTCCAATCTTGGGCAACTGGTTGAGCTGTTCCTGGGCGGCCACCAGGCCTTCGGCCAGGCTGAGCAGGAAATCATCGATGGTTGTGTTCATCACTTCGTTTTCATTGGCCATGGTTGTTTACCTCACCGCAATTCCGTCAATCAATAGCTTTGCGTCTGTCCATCCGTTTTTCCAATGCCAGGGCCTCCTTGCGCCGTTCCAATGTCTTATGCTTCATTTGTTCCCTTTGCATTTCCCGGCGGCGTACCCAGGCGAGTTCTTCCCGGCGTAAATCCTTTGCGGACTTCTGCTCCCAAGATGTTATTTTCTTTGGACGCTCTTCATCAGTTGAATGTTTTTCAGTACGCGGGTCTTTGTTTGCCAGGCGTTTCTCTTGTTCCCGGCGCTCGGCCTTCTGTTGTCGCAACTGCTCCCAACGCGCCATTTCAGCCTGTTCTTCGCGTGCTTGTTCCTTTTTCCGCTTTAACGCCATGATGCGATAACGGTCCGGGTCTTTTTTCCCGGTTTCAGTTGGTGCCGGACGGTTGACGGGTCTGTCTGCTCTGCGTCGCTTTTGCTGCAGTTTGGGTTTATGTTCGGCACATTTCTTTTCATGGCGCTGTTCCCACTGTTTGCTCCGGCGCCGATGATCGGCATGGAGGGCCATGCGTTCCCTTTTGCGCTGTTCCGCTTGAGCAGAACGCAAGGATTCTTCTCTCCTGCTTTCCTTGTTTTCACGCTGTTTGCGAGCGGCGGCCTTTTGTCCGCGGATTTTGTGCGCGGTTTCAGCAGAGCGTTTTCGCTTGAGTTTTTCCCAGGCGATAGCTCGTGTCTCCTCGGAGCGCCTTTCACTCCAGTTTCGGAAGATGAGGGTTCCTATGCGACGCTTTTTTTTGAGGACCTGCCGGCGCTCGATGCGTTTGTCCAAACACTCCCGTTCAATTCTCTCTCTTTTCAGCACTTCCCGAGCATTTTCCTCACGCTTGTCATGGGCTTTGGCTTCCGCTCGGCGGTCCAGGGTTTTTTGGGCGAGTGAGCGGATCTTTTTGAGTCTTTGTTGCTCTAAACGGCGGTTGAGGCGACGGGCTTCCATACGGGTTTCCGGTGTATGTTCCAATACCGGAAAACACCGGGCCTGCCGCTCGTCCATTTCCCCGGGCGGTTCTTCGCCCGCCATGACCTTCAGTCGATGTTCCAATTGCTCCTTCTGCTGCAGCAGTTCCGTCACTTCCTCCGGAAGCCGGACCTCCCGGGCAGGCGATCTATCGGGAGCGGCGAACGGCTGTTTTACTTCAGGCGTATCGCGACCTTCTTCTTCAACCAGGTCTTGCCAGGTGAGATAGGATTGAACCAAAATATCCGTCCTTGGGTTTAAGTGGTATCGGACTCGGAGAGCAGGCCGCGAATGCGTTGCTCCAAAACGGCCGGCGGCGGGACGGGTACCAGTTTGGTCCGCATCAAACTGGAGCCCTCAGCGCTGTATTGGTATTTAGATGCATAAGAGGCGCTTACAGAGCCGGCATTAACCTTCAGGCTGCCGGCGACAGCAAACCAACCCCCTTTGATAGAGACGGAGCGGCGATTGATTTTCCTGGCGGTGGTGGTCTCGAGAGAGGTGGAAATCGATACTTTCACCTCGATAAGTGTGTCTACAAATTGGTAGAAAGAAGGGGTGAAACCAAGCTCCAAAAGCGTCAGCGATTGGTCGCCGAACTCGAACCTGGTGTCTTCGTCAGTCTGCGGCGGGTCCGCATCGGCGTCGCCTTTGCCCGCCATGAGTTGGGCGATTTTCACCCCCACCAGGTCCAGTTCGTACTGCGCTTCCGCAATAGCAAGGCCCATGCTCTTGATCAGGTCCGGAAAAGGGACATCCAGTAATTGATAGCCGATATTTGAATCGAATGCCATCTTTCAGCTCCATTATCGAGAAGTGGTTATCAATTGTTTGGGGATCATGTAACTGGCGGATTTGCCTTTTCTTTGTCATCCTGTTTCTTTTCGATCAAGTCACGGATGCGGCTCTCCAAGACGGACGGCGGGGGAATGGGGACCAGTTTGGTTCGCAACAAGCTGGAGCCCTCCGCGGAGTAGGAGTACGTTGAGCTGTAGGTGCCGTCCACGGAACTGGAGACCACGGTGACCGTTTTCTTTCTCTTGAAAAACAAAAAACCTCGCCTATGTTTTCTCGTTCGGGAGGTGGTCCTGATTCTCTTTCCTGATTCTGTTCTCGATGTGGTGATTTTGATAGCGATCTTGACCTCGATAATGGTATCGATGAACTGGTAGAAATTGGGTGTAAAACCCAACTCCAATAAACTGACTTTTTCTCCGCCGAAATGAACCCTGGTATCCTCGACTACCGGATCATCACCCTTCCCGATGAGATTCCCATCTTTGTCGGCGAGATTCCCATCTTCATCGGTGAGGGTTCTTTCACCGCTCATCAGTTCGGCCATTTCTACGCTGGACTCATCCAGCTCCATTTGAGCATCGGCAATGGCGAACGCCATCTGCCGGATCATATCCCCCATGGGAACGTTGAGAAGGTCTTGTCCTATGGCCATGCTTTCCTCCAAGCTCTTGTTATATGTTGTTTGTTCTCTGTGATTTTATGTTTTGTCGGCGGCCAGCTGATCGGTGAGTTGTTTGGGCGCCGGAACCGAAACGAGGTTGGTGGTAATGGAACTGGAGCCGCTGGATTCGAACTGGTATTTACTGGAATAGGAAGCCTCGATATGGGCGGCAAAAACCTTATAGTTGATCGATGCGCCGCCGCTGATGCCGAATTCGGTGCTTTCGCTGGTAGAAAAGGCCAGACGCGCCTCGATGGCTGTTTTGGTGAAGTGGTAGAAAGTGGGCGTAAACCCCAGTTCAAGCAAGGAGTAATTCCGGTCTCCCAACTGAATTCCCTGATCCGCACTGCCCATGATTTTGGCGATCTCCAGGCCGGTCCGATCCAGCTCCAATTGGGCTCTGGCAATGGCAACCGCCAGGTTTTGAATGACTTCACCGAGCGGCGCTTGCGTGATGGAATGTGAATCGTTTTTCATGGGCCGTCCCTCAAGTACCGGCTTCCTCCGGCACGGGTTTCAGGGTATCGAGAAAGGTCATGAAGGGCGCGGGCGCCGGCACGGAAATGATCTCGGCCGTAACCGTCGACGACCCGGAGGCATCGAACTCGAATTTACGATGGAAATCCAAACCAACGGCCGCCCCGAAGGGAACCGCCCTTAAGCCGGTGCCTGATGTTGTTGTACTTTCACCTTCATTTTCCTCATTCTCCTTATTTTCATTTGGGTTGTCGTTGTTTGGATCCTGCTTTCCATTTTCCGTCTTTTTTTCAATCGAGGCATCTCCAATCGTCCCATCCAGACTAAAGTCAAACCCTTGTTCAGCGCTCATACTCATGGTCATCTGAATGCTGAGCGAGGCTTTGGGGATATGGTAGAAATTGGGTTTGAAGCCCAGTTCAAGCAGGGTTTTTTGGATGGTCTCTCCATCTTCGGTCACAAAATCGACCTTGGTAGTGGCCAACATGGTGGCAAGGCGGATGCCGATTAGATCCAGCTTGCTTTGGGATTCGGCAATGCCCTGGCCAACGCTGGTGATCCAATCACCGACGGGAATATCGGCCAGTACCTGGCCCGGCGTCATATTTTTCAGGTCCAACATGGCGGTTACCTCCGCGGCGTTTCTTGGGTTAAAGGGTTTTTCAGGTTCAGGTTGATAGCTCGTTTCGGATCGACATGATCCGGGTGAACCGAGAAATAGTGACAGCGCTCTTGTTCTTGAAGCAACCGGTCGCCGGAAACGTGAAGACCGGCTTGCAGCCAACGTAGAACAGTCGTCGCCAGAGGCAGCGTGTGATCTGTCCGTTCGGCCAGTCGGCAAGCTGTCTGTAATGCCTTCCGGGCCGCTTCGACATGACCGGATTTAAGCAGGACGATTCCCTTGCGTTGGTAGGTGTCGGCCAGGTCCGCACGGGCCAGATCGTGTTGCGGCGGATGATTGTTGAAATGGTCAACGGCCTTGTCGCAATAGGCTAGAACTTCCTCAAAAGCGCCCATATGTTCCAAGGCTTCCAGGCTACATGTCATGTAATGCCGAAAGAAGACTTCCGGCGCCTTTTGGGAAACGGACAATCTCATGGCTTCCCGGTACTGTGTTAGGGCGGCTGTATAGTTACCTTCCAAGGCAAAAAGTTTACCCTGTTCCGCCACGCCTAAATGCAGTGTGAATCGGTATGACTCTTTTTTCTGTTTCATTGGCGTAACTCCAAACTCGATTGGGTACCTACCAGTGACAATTCGTGGCGTAGCCAGCGGGCGCGCAGGGCGGGGAGAGGTTCATCCAAACCGGCCGGCAGCCGACTCAGTAATTTATTGGAACTATGATAAGGAATGTTACCTATCCTCTTTAAAATCTCGACGGTGTTGTCTCGATCGGAAACGGATTCTAGAGTAAGTAAAAAGGTTTGAAAGGTAATCAGATCTCCTATTGCTTCGGCGCCAAAATTCTTCAGCTCTTTCAAACAAGAAAGCATGACGGTATGAGGGACATTTTGCATGAGCACCACGGGAACATGGGCCAGGACCTTGGGAACCGCTTTCTCGGGCATACCGGTGGTACGGACCAGGTAATCGGAAAAGGCTTCCGATGGCGGCGCGTGGAGTAAGCGGATATCGAAACGCTGAAAGTCCCTGTTGAGAACCAGAAGAGGGAGACCGCTTCTTTCAACCCCGGCCCAGAGTTTCAAGGCCTGCTGTTGATCCAGGCCCATGGCCAGGAGAGCGCCGGTGCTTTGAGCATCGAGTGCGTCCTCCAAGGTTTCAGCGCCGGTCTGACGAATGGCTTGAATTGCCCTCCGCCTGGTTTCCGGAGAACAGGGTTGGATGAAGATATCGAAAACCGTCTCGGAGGGTCGGGACACATCCACGCTTACTCCAAGCGGCTCAAACCGCTTTTGTATCGCACTGACGGTAGCCCTGGAAATATTCCCGAGCAGGACTGCCGGTGATCGACACAAAATTTTTCCGGCAGTTTCGCTATCGCATGCCAGCACTTGCATGACCTCTTGAACGATTTGCGGCATATTGGCGATTCGGTTGACGACCAGGGCAATCTCATGGCTGCGATCACCTCGCTCGAAGGGTTCTTCCATGGGTTGACAGGCTACTTCCATACCCGTCGAAGCAAGCAAGGCGGTGATTTTTTCAGCCGGTTCCCGCGCTATACCCGCAATCAACTCCGAGGGAGCCTGTAGAAGGCAGGCGGCAAGCTCCTCTTGTGAGCGAGGGATGGCTTTCCCTAACATACCTACCGAAGCCGCACCGGAGGTTCCAATAGAGTTCACCAATACACGGTAATGCCCACGAACGGAAGGTGCAACCCAGCTATCTACACTGCTATTAACAGAAAGTCGATCATGGTGCATCATGATACCCTGTAACAAAAAACATTTTGATTAACCCTAAAACATTAACATGATTGATGGAAAAATCAAGGGTTTTCTTTTCTTTGATTCATGTCAGTTATCTTTACATCTGTTTCATGGCAATTTATAAATTATTGTGATTAGTATGCTGCCAATTTTTAAAATAATCATTGTCAATACATGAAGCTTTTCAAAATACTTTTTTGCTTAGTAAGTTATGTATATTCATTTTTTCGATTTGACCTAGATAATTATTTCAAAGCTTTATTCAAAGACGCTTTTTTGGCATTATAGTCGGAATCTTCTTATAGAGTCGTATTACTCTCGCGCTAAGATAAATCAAACCGATGGATCGGGACCACGGATGCGTGAATAAAAGCAGGAGACAATTGTGGAGGCCGCCTGCCGACATTTTGAAACGGACGGGTCGGCTGACGAGGTTTTCGGCCTTTTTGCCCCTATACAATGCCTTATTCCGATTTCACAACTAAATACAGCCGTTTAGGTGGTTCTTGCGGAGATGCGCCTTGTTTGGCAGCCTTATTCGTTGATTCTTCTTTTCCAGGATCGAGGAATCACGGCTGATTTCTCGATACTGAAAGTCGGAGAGCAAAGAATCAGTCCTCATTCTTGGCGCACTGAAAGTTCAGGGTCAAAGAATCAGTTTTGATTCTTTGCTCCCGAAAAGTCCGGGTCAAGGAACGACAACTGATTTCTTTCACATGACTTTTCAGTGCGCAAAGAATCGGATCTCATTCTTTGCTCCTGGCTTTTCCGGGTCGAAGAACCGGGACTGATTCTTTGCTCCTGACTTTTCCGGATCAAGGAATCAGAAAGGATTCTTTGATATTCAGTTTACCGACACAACCAATGACAACCGCAAAAGAGGCCCTGCACGGCTCTGAGTGACAATCACGCGACAAAATGTGGCGAGAGCCTCTTACCACTCTCGTTGGTCCCTGTAACGAGCCCCCGGTCTGCCGGAAGGCTGCGACCTGGACGCCGACGGAAACGGCGTTACCGATATCCTTGACCTGCTCCATATCGACGCGGGCCTGACCTTGCCCTGCGATCCCTGCTGGAAAAACCGGAGGATGCGGGCTTGCTCGCCTTCTCTTTTCCCTCGTGCGCCGGTCGGGGTTTTAGCCCGTATCAAACCGGAATCAGGCGTTTTCTTTGGTTAGGCCTGACCTTGCTCCCGGCTGAGCATCTGTAGGAACGCGGTTTTTTGCTCCGGGGTCATTTGCCTTACAAAAGCTTGGATAAAAGTCTCATTATTGGCTAGAAGGTTCGTTAATTCATTGGATTCTTTGAGGTGGTCAGTAACTAAATCCATCACACCCAAGCTTGTAAATGACCGGCCTATCTCCCTAAGAAATTCTTGCGATACTTTCTGCATGATCGATTCCTCCGCTTCCAGGCTGACCTTGCAAATACCTTTTGCGAACCAGTACCAGGACTCTTCTGCCCAGGGTATCTCTCCGCTGTTGAGCAACTGCAGTACAGCATATTGCTCTTTCATTCGACTGGCGAATAGTTTGAAGGCCACGTTGTAGGGCGTGTTCTCCAACTCATTCAATATTATCATATCTACATACGATGCCGACTGTTGATTCGATCGATAGACGCCCGGTTTGTCAGTGAGTTGATAACCGTGGTCCCGCAGGGTATAGCTGTCCGGGGTTTTGCTGGTGACGATGTATGAGGCCAGGTCCCCTTCTTCCAAACCCAGGGAATCCTTCAAATGGACGTCGTTGGCAATAGCGCGGCGGATCACGCGCGAGTTAACGGATTCCGTGTGTTTTTGCTCCAGGAAAACCCTGGGCGCCCGGCAATCGCGAATGCCCTCGCATAATCGGGCTCGTTGCTCCTCGGTCCATTCAGGCTCCTCACGGCGGATCAGGATGAGGTCGGCGCGAGGCGGCTTGCTGATAACCTCTACCTCCGGCATCACGTCGATACCAACCGGTGTCAACACCATTTGCAGGTTCTCCGCGAAGGCCTGATGCCAGGAGTAGGGCTTCTTTTTCTCTTCAGCCATGCTCGAGTCCTCGGGTTGTAGTAGGCGCCTTGAATCATATTGATTCGTTGCGACTTACCGTCTAAGTCCAGGGCCGGGCCAGGATACCCCGGCTCTAATGGAAGGGTCAACGGTGAATGTGAGGAGCCGGGATGCCGGGTCAATTGTGATCCAGCTCAACCTTTTATTCCCTGCTTGAATATGCTGTAGGGGTTCCCCGATCGCCCCCCGTATCCCACTTTTGACGAATGGGAACCGGGGGGTTTAACGTGACGACAACAAATTATTTCACCCTGGATCAGGGCGCGCGGAATCGTCCGCGCCGGCTGTTGCCCGCCATATGGGCGCTTGCCTTTACCCTGATCCCGGCGGTGCTCGGCTTCATCCCCTTATTGGATGACTTGCTGAGCGACCGCGCTTTGACCAAATCCAACGCCGCCGGGTCTTCCCGGTTGCTGCTTGTTCAATCTTCACCCGACCGCGATCAGCCCGTTGACTGGTCGCAACTGGTCGATCATCTGCAAACCTCCGGCGCAAAGATCATTGTCTTCCCCTTTATACCGGAAGCCGATCGCGCCTTCTTCCAACGCGCCGCCCAATCGGGTAACGTGCTTTTCGGTCGCCCGTTATTGCATCGGAACGGACGCCCTTTCCTCGCGCCCCTGCCTCCCCGGGCAGCGGACCTGGACCTGCACTCGGCCATTGCTTCACTACCTGCCGCGCCGGGCAGGTTGGCCAAATACCAGCAAATCACCTACCGTCACGAACGAAGCGAAACACCTTCAATCGAGGCATGGACGGCGCGAGCCGCCGGCGTATCGTTACCCAAGCGGACGCGCTTTCGTATCGACTTCTCGCCGGCGTCGCTGCCCAATGTAACCATGGACCATGTCCTCAACAACCGAATGCCCGCGACGATGGTTCAAGATAAGATCGTCATCGTGGGCAACCATACGCCGCCGGAATTCCGGGCGCGGGACCTCGTCCGCGTACCCGGGAGCCGGTCCGTTTCCACCGCGGCTTTTCATGCCTACAGCCTACACACTTTGCTGGAAGGCCGCATAATCCGTGAACTTCCCATTTGGGCAACCGCGGGGTTGGTGACGCTGATCGTTAGCGTCCTGGCGCTGTTTTCCCAGTTCCTGTACATTCGTCCGGTGTCCAGGATACTGGCGGCGGCTCACCTCCTCGTCTTGGGCGCGGCATGGCTCGGTCCGGCATTATTATCTGTCCATCCCCCCGCCGCCGAGTTATTGACCGCGCTCGCCGCCTTCACCTTCCTGACCATCTATAGCCGCTACAGTGTCTTGATCGACAGTATTCGGCAGTATCGTCTGGACTTTGGCGAACTGGTCCGCGGGGTTCTGCCCCCGGACCGGCCGTCATTGCCCGCTACTGAGCGCAAGGAACATGTGGACGACCGCATGTTCACCGCCATGCGTTGCGAGGCGTTACAATTGGAAGAACACCTGCGGGCCGCCTCCACGAAGCCGGCCGCGATGCCTTCGCCCGAGGAGATCGGCGGGAGGGTCGCATGAACCTGTTTCCGCTGCCGCTGTTTCCCCAGGGCAGTCTGGCCGAGTCGGTAATCACGACCGTGTGGCTGGGCGCCATGGTGGTCATCTTCTTCAACACACGCTTCGGCTGGACGCTTTCGGGGATCATTGTTCCCGGTTACCTGGTCCCCCTGCTTATTTTGAAACCCGTCTCCGTAGCCGTCATTCTGGTCGAGGGATGCGTCACCTATTTCCTGGTCCGGCTTTTGTTTGTCGCTCCCGCGTCCCCGGGTCTCTGGGGCCGTGTCTTCGGCAGGGACCGCTTCTTTGCCATTATTCTGGTGAGCATTGTCGTTCGCTTGGGTTTTGACGCCTGGCTGCTGCCGCAAATGGCGGAATTCCTGGGCACACATTGGAACCTCTCGCTGGACCTGCGCGTTCAGATGCAGGGCTTCGGGTTGATCATCCTGGCTCTTATGGCCAACCAGTTCTGGAAACCCGGCTTTCGTCGGGGTTTGATCTCTCTGTCAGTCACCCTGGCGATTACCTGGGCGCTGGTGGTTTTCCTGCTCATCCCGTTTACCAATTTCACCATCAGCAATGTGGCCTATCTCTACGAGGACATGGCCGGCAGCATCGACAGTTCGCCGAAAGCCTATATCATCCTGGTGATTGCCGCTTATCTTGCCTCGCGGATGAACCTGAATTACGGCTGGGAATACAACGGCATCATGGTCCCCGCCTTGCTGGGCTTGCTGTGGCACCAACCCGAACAAATCATCATGACCGTCCTGGAAGCCCTGGCTATTTTCCTCTTGGCTAAAGCCACCTTACAACTGCCGTTCCTGCAAAACTCCACCATCGAGGGCGGCCGCAAGCTACTCTTTTTCTTCACGATCGGCTTCTTTTATAAAGTACTGCTGGGCCACGGCCTGGCCTGGTTTGCGCCCACGGTCCGCGTGACCGGCTTCTTCGGATTCGGTTACATGCTGTCCACCCTCATGGCCATGAAGATGCACCAGAAGCGCATTCCCATCCAGCTCACCCGCGCCACCCTACAGGTCTCCCTGGTCGCCGCCGTCCTTGCCAACGGTTTGGGATATGTTCTAACGCTTTTCCCTAAACCTTCCTCGGATACGCCAAAAATAGTCGAGCGTCGCGATGATCTGTCGGAGAAAAGTCCGCTGGCCCGGCTCCGTGACCTGAAGCCGGAACTCTACGGCGTGTCGGAAACATTCTCGGCTGACAACCAACCACTGCGCGACCTGTTGCAAAAGCTGTGGATCGCGCCCGATATGCCTGATGCTGAAGCCTTGGAAGCCGCCGGCTATCAGGCGGTTCGCTTGGAAGACCGCTATCTTTTCCTCAATCCAAGCAATCCCGCTTCGGGCGCCATTTATGTCTTCGACACCCGCGCTGCCCACAATCTGGCGATGACCGTTCCCTACCCGGTTCAGGAGCAACTGACCATGGAAGCCGGCTTGCACCTGGCCGCGAACCTGAAAGCCCGGCTGGTGATCTTCGGTGATACGGTGGTTCCGCCGGGGGCGAGTTCCTTGACGGTGCGTTCGGGTAAAACCGACGAACTACACATCAACGGCGACCTGCCGATGGGGCTGGATCTAAGCCTGATTGACCGAGCCGGCGCCGATCTTCCCACTCTTTGGCAGGCCGTACCGACGCGTTTCGATGCAGACGCCGTGATCTTTCTGAACAAGACCACCCGGCGCCGCCTTTTGTTGGCGGCACAGGCGGCAGACCGTCGGAACGAGAACGCTCGGTTGATAGAGCGCCGGGGCCTTCCGTTCGTCAAACTGGCCGCCGCCGCGGACGGTATAATCAGAGCCGACGCCGATCGGGAATACCGGCCGCCGTCTCGTTCACAACTCCTGTTTTTCGAATCGGAAGTGCTCAGCCCGCTGTTACGCCTGATGACCAATCCCGATGTCGAGGCAATCAAACCGGAACTGGCCCTCCTGGCGGGAACCGCCGCTGTTCTACGCTATCGCATCTACCTCTATCGTCAAGACGGGGAGGCGCATGTGGTGCTGGCCGAACGTAGCGGCGATAAAGCTCGGGGTTTGGGAACCTATGTCTTTCGGGTCGGGGCGACCGCTCCCTTCCAGGTACAGATCCCCAGGCCCGTAACCGAAAGCGGTACCGCCGCATTCGGGATCGCCCTATACGACAGCCTGAAGGCTCGGTCCTTACTGATGACCGGCGCTCAGCCGAAGGCGAACCCCGGCAAGACAGGTGACCCGCTGACCAATCGCGCCTCCATGTTCAACCTGGTCTATCAGGCAGACATGCGCGCCTGCCGAGACCAGAAGTTGACCGCTGTCCAGGTTCGGGCAACCCGGAGCAAAGACCCGGTCCAAGCCGAAGCTGTCCTCAGCAGCACCGGGGAACTACCCGCCGACATGCACACGCTCACCAACTTCCTGGCGGGCAGCGGGATATCGGTCGCCCATGCCGACGGAAGCGCCGAGGTTGCCGCTTATCAAGCCCTACGCTTGCCCCAGGCGCGCTACCTGGACCAAACCGGTGACAAAGGCCTTATCGCCCTGTGGCTGGGGCCGGAAACGAGGGAACGTTATCGCGTTCGCGATGAAAACTCTCACCAGATCGATCGTTACGCCGCCCTCAGCATCCCCACCAAAAACCGCAACATCACCTCCTGGCTTTCAGGGCAATTGCCAGGGCTTTTGGAACCCGAGATGCTTGAGAGTCTGAACTTTTATCTGGAGACACGCAACGTGACCGCGCTCCATCGGCTGATTCAAAACGGCAATCACTTGACTCGTGTTCGCGATAGCGCCACGCGCCAAAGCTACCTGGTGGTTGCCGATCATAGGAAACGACCCGCCCTGATTGCCAATCTGGAAACCAGATCCGGCGGCGAACCGCGCACGGCCTTCAATGCCGTGTCCTTGCGCCAAATCTTGAATGAGCGCACGGCCTTATGTGTCTGGGGGGAACCATGAGCCTGAGAACATTTCGAACCCTGATCTTCCTGGCCCTCTCTGCCGCGCTGCTGACCTGGGCGGCCTACGGTCCGAAACCCGACTGGACCCAAACAGACGAACAAAACCAATGGACGCGGCCGGCCGATGCCGTCGGCGCCATTACCTACCAGTTGCAGACCGACCGTTGGACCCGTTTTCCGGTACCGCCCGGCACCCAAACCGTACGTTGTATCTTCAACGCCAATCTGCCGGGTAGCGTAGAAAGCCAGGATTTGCGGTTCCGGGTTGCCTGGCGGTGGTTGGACGGGCGTGGACGAGAACTGGGCGGGGAGAATTACAGCCTGCGTACCGTCAATCAGGACTGCCATCCCGGTTGCGGTAATCAATCGACCCTGTTTTATGATCAATCCGGTCTAAGTCCCATGGAAGGTAGGCGGCTTACCTTGCATGTCGGTGAGCTACCCGGTCAGGCCGCTCAGTTGGCCCTTAGGCTTGAGTCCGCCGATGCGCCTTTGACGACCATCGCGGCAAGGGTTTATGTTCCCGACACCAATACAGATGTGAGCGCAAGCGAGATCTGGCAAAGCCTCAGCCGACGCGAGCGCCGCCAATTGCTTGCCGAGAATGCCCTGGGTCGTCTGGACGAAGCGGAGCGGGAGAATCTGCTTCGCAACCGTTACCGCCCGGTCGGCCCGGTGGGCATGGAAGGCCGTGATTACCGGAGTCGTCGACTCTACACGCATCCCGACCCACCCGCCCGAATATGCCGCAAAACCCCGGATCGACAAACAGTCCCGCCCGAAGGCCTGCGCATCAGGACCTGGCCGGTTTCATCGGAAACTGCCATATCCTGGCGGTTCGACGGTCGGGGGGAGACTCATTTGCGGTTGGACCTGAGAACACCGGCCGATACAACGGTTACTTATAAAACCTTCGACCAAAACCGGAATATCCTTCAGGAAGAACGGCTGCTGCTGCAAGCGACAGGAATAAGCGGAGACTTACTGGAAGACGGCGATAGGGTAGGGGAGAGGCAATCCTTTTACCTGACTCTCCCGCCGCAAACCGACAGCCTGGTCTTGACCTCTGAGGGACCCGTGTATTGCTCCGCCTGGGTACGCCCCCCGGAATTACCCCGACACGGTATTCAGGCCGAAAACCCCGAGGAAGATTCCTGGCTGCACGCCTGGTTCTCCCTGTTACCGCATACCGCCGGCGAGGCGCGGACTCTTATCCTTGCCGAGCGTCCCGAAACGGATGAGGCGCTCGATTCCATCGTTGAGCCCAAAGAATATGCTCCGATCGTCGACTTGAAACCCGGCGGCGACTGGTTGGGCCGCTACGTGATGATGGAGCGCCGGGCCGCCGACCTGCCCAAGGATGCGCCTCTGACCACGGTGTTTACCCGCGTACCTGTCAACCGCGAAAAGGAATTGACCATTCAGGGGAATCCCGGTGAAACCGTATACCCCATCCTGGCCTTCCAGAGAAAGAGCCGCAACCCTGTGAAGCTCTCCGTGACGCTGGACGGCAAACTAATTTGGGAAGACACCCTGTCCGCGCGCGGCGGCGAACTGTCGCTGGGTCAAGTATCGGCCGGCAAGCACACCCTGCACATCCGGACCGAAGATAAGCGGGCGGCAATCTGGGTGAACCATGTCCGACCCCGACGAAACTTCCTGCGCCGAAAGCCCGCGGTGTTGCTGGACCAACCGCTGACCTACCGGATTACCAAACCTCACCACGACCGCTTCACCGTGACAACCCGTATCCTTAGAACCCCGGGCGGAAAAAAGCCGGTGGTCCTGAAAGCTACGTTGGACAATCCAAACCCGCCGGGCGGGGCAACAAGAGCTTACACCTTTCCAAAACGGCAAATCACCCTGGAACCCGTGGAGGTCGGCCGGACGCGTATGCCGTCGGGGAAATCGCAAGCCCTGGCTGAAAGCCGACCCTGGTTCATTCACCTCGATGCGGACCTTCCGCCGGGGGATTATACACTGCGATTCGAAAGAGTGTCAGGCAGAACACCGTACCTTTTGGTCTCACATCTGGGCCCGGAAAAGCCGGCGGTTAAAAAATCCGTGTCCTACCGGGCCGGTGAATCCAACTTATCGATTAGCGGGAGGTAATTATGTCCTGGTTGATGACCCCGATCTGCTTGCTGTTAGCCTTCCAAGGTAACCAATTGGAAACCGTCACCCAGCGACTGAACCAGGCCCAAAGAGCCGCGGGCAATTTTCGCCAACCCACCAAAAGCAACTTACAACGGGCTGAAACTCTCTTCCTGGCCACGCTCAACGGAAATCGTACCGCCGCCTTGAAGAACGACTGGCGACTACAGGGTTTTGTGGTCGAGGAATTAGGCGATATCTGCATTGTCCGCGAGGTTGCCAACCGGGGAAGAGGCTTCTATTTGTTCCGCACCGTCGAAACCTCTTCCGACCAGGCGTTGCAAATTCCTCACGGCATCCACGACCTGGATACAGACCTGATCGGCCTTCAACTATTCATGGAAGGCAACTTCCGAGCCGCGACCTGGAACACCATCCACCGTAGAGAAACCATCCCCGGCAGTAAGAAAGAGGCGGACCTGGCTCACCTGAAAGACACCTATCTACAATCTTTTACCGCTGCCTGGGCGCGCCACCGGCCGAATGGACGTATTCTGCAACTACATGGTTTCGCGGCAGAAAAACGCAAAGAACCTCGGGCAAGAAACGCCGCCGTGATCCTGAGCAACGGCACCGATAAACCCAACCGGGCAACGATCATCATGGCGGGTTATCTCAACGGCATCGGCGCGGGTCCGGTTGCGGTTTACGGGCGCGATACCATGGAACTGGGCGGCACCACCAATGCTCAATACCTGCTGTTATCCGAAATGAAGTTCCGTCGCTTCCACCACTTGGAGCTAAGCGCGGGTTTGCGTCAACGCCTGCTTAAAGAACCCGGTTTACGTCGGGCAATACTTGAATATTTCAGGGAATGAGATTCTGCAAGTTTCCCTTTTCCGTAACCCTGTCTCGACCACCTTTGCAAAAGAATTTTCAGGCAAAAGACCGGTAAAACTTCCACTTTGCCGGCAGAAATGGGTCATTTCCAACGTATTCTGTTGTGGTGGCCGATCGGCCGGCGAACAAAAATGCGGCCTTCTGTCAAGATTCCGTAGTGAAAAACCGAAATAATTATTGTCCGGGCGGTAAAAAACTACCCACTGAGAGGTCTAGTTGGGTTAGTATGGGAAGCAGCGATTGCCTATTGAAGAACCTGTTAGTAGGGCTTATCGGCTGCGTTAAACCTGGCGTGGTGACGCACGTACACAAACTCTGAGAGGTGTAGTCGATGCCAAGGATCATTTTCATAAGACCTGCCGAAACTGACCATAGTACCCACGACCTGGTACTGGGTCGGCATGACGTCGATCTTAGCGAGAAAGGCTACGCACAGACCAGGCAACTGGCCGATGCTCTTGCCGCATCCTATCAGATCGACTTTCTGGGGGCCAGCCCCGTTAAACGCGCCCTGTCCACCGCAATGCCCATCTCCTATTGTTACGACGATCTGTCGGTCATTCCGGTCGCCGGATTTCGAGCAATGGACATGGGCGAATGGGAAAACCGCGGCAAGGAAGAAATCAACATGAGTGACGGCAGACGGTATCAGTCGTTCCTCACCGATCCCGATTTTCGCTCACCCGGCGGAGAATCACGGCGTGACGTCTATGCGCGCGCTTTTCCTCATCTCATCGACATCGTCAAACACACCGGCCCCGACGAAACCATCGCGCTTGTTCTGCAAGAAGCGGTCATGCAGGTCCTGTGCTGCGGCACCCTGGATCTGTCGTTGGAAAGCGCTAATCGTTTCCAGGTAGACAACGGCGCCTTTGCCGTTTTCGAACGTCTGTACGCCGACGGTCCCTACCAGTTGGTCGCCTGGAACCGCAACAGTCATCTGAAACCTGTAGAAGAAGAAGAACTGGAAGAAATCTCTGCCTATTGAATTCTAAGATAAAGATGCTTGCCGGATGCGTACGTGGAGCGCTTCGGCGATGGCATCCGCAATGGGCAGGTCCAGGTATTTTTCCAGCATGCCCCATTCGCCCGCGGGATTGACTTCCAAAAAGACGTGCTCGCCCTCCGGTGTTCGGATGAAGTCGAATGCGCCGAAGATCAGACCCATGGCTTCCATCATGGTTTGCATCTTTGCTCTCAACTCTTCCGTTACGGAACCGGCCGCCCATTGATTGGCCCCGCTTTCGCTTCGCCGCCAGTCGGTTTGACCCTTTTGGGATTCGGAGGCGTCGATCGTGCCGGTAAAAACCTTGCCGTCCACATAGGCGACGCGTAACTCTACGTCCTTCTCGATCTTCTCCTGGAAGATCATGGGGCTGTAGCGCAGGCCGTCCAATTCCGTCAAATCTTCCTCGGTAATCTCGCTGGTATAGACAAATGCGGAGGGCCGACCCATGGAGATGGTCAATGGCGTCAACATCTTGGTAACCACCTTGCCGCCGCAGGTTTTGTAAAAGGCTCTCACCTGCTCGGGATCATTGCCGATGAGGGTGCGGGGAACGGTCAACCCTGCCTTGCGTGCCTCGGCCAATTGCCATAACTTGTCCTCGCCTCTGCGATCGCTGCCGAAGGGATTGACCGAAGGCAGGTGCCGAAAGGTTCCCAGCAACCCGCTGAAGGCCGCGGCCGATTCGCGAATGCAGCCCTCGACGAATTGAGCATCCAAGCCGTCATCGAACTTGGGCATGAAAACCTTGCGCCGCCACAGGCCTACGACCTCGCCGGCTTCAAAGGAACGATCACCGGTGACGAAGGTCGCACCCGTTTCCGGTCGGCCCGATATGCGCAGTTCCATGGGGAAGCGGTCGCTGTCGATACGAACGGGATCATAACCTCGCTGCGCCAGGGCGGCCATGACATTATCGATAGTGTAGAAGTCGCCGCTGTGGGTGATGCATAAAACAATTCCGGACAATAGAGACCTCCATGGATACACGCGGTGCTGATTGATCTTGCAAGGCAACGGACCGAAAGGCAAGCGGAAACCCGCCTGCTTGCTTCTTACGCTTTAAGGGTTGCCTCGGTTCTATGAATTGCCCGGCGTTACCGGCCGAGAGGCCGAGACCGCCTGGGGTAGCCCGCCAGGGACAAATCCTCGCAAACCTCGGAAGATGTCCCCGGCGGACAACCCCAGGCTATCGGATATAACCACATGGTGGT
>JASJCB010000162.1 GCA_030066195.1 Acidobacteriota bacterium | reverse complement strand
ACCTGGGTGTAGAGGAATTCAGAACAGCCCTCGCCGAGTTGGGTCAGCAGGTCCACGGTTTTTTCGCCGGTATCTTCCTGCCAACCGTGGCTGAGGAAGTTGTCGCCGCGGCTGTCGATGGCGAAGATCAGGGCTTCACGCGGTAGTTTCCTGACCCAGGGTTCGCGGGCTGAAGTGCCGATAATGATACGGCTTGCGCCGGCTTTCAGGTAATGCCGGGCAGCTTCCAGGTCGCGGATGCCGCCGCCCACGCGGCAGGGTCTGCGCTTGAGCAGGTTGTCGATCAATTTACGGTTGTTGCCTTTACCGGTAGCCGCGTTCAGGTCGATGACGGCCACTTCGCCGTAGAGCGAGAATTCCTCCAGCAGGTCGAACACATCCTCGCGTTCAAGGACATGCTCGCGGCCTTGCCGCCACTGAACGGCCTTGCCGTCGAAAAGATCGATACTGGGAATCAACATGTTTCTCTTCCTTCCATGAATCGGTATTTAAAAATCAAGGCGAACGGGAATACCACGCTCTGCCAGCCACTCCTTGGTTTTGCCCACGTGGAATTCTCCACTGTGGAACATGGTTGCGGCCAGCACCGCGTCGGCGCCCCCGTTGAAGGCGTCCATCAGGTCTTGTGGATTTCGCGCCCCGCCGGAAGCGATGACCGGTACGGGCATGGTGCGGCTTAATTCCCCGGTTATTTCCATATCATAACCGATTCCGGTGCCGTCGCGGTCCATGCTTGTGAGTAGAATTTCGCCGGCGCCCCGATCGGCGACCTCGCGGACCCAGCTGCGCGCCTCTTTGCCGGAGTCGTTACGACCGCCGTGGGTGAAGACGCCGAAGCTACCGTCCTCGCGACGCTTGACATCGACCGCTACCACGATGCATTGACTGCCGAACTGGTCGGCGCCCGCGGTAATGACTTCCGGCTGCTTGACCGCGGTGGTATTCAGGCAGACCTTGTCCGCACCTGCCTCCAGGAAGGCGAAGATGTCGTCCATGGTGCGCAGCCCGCCTCCCAGGGTGAAGGGGATGGAAAGGGCCTTGCTGACCTTGCGGACCATGGCCAGAGCGGTGGGTCGCGCCTCGGCGGAGGCGGAGATATCCAGGAATACCAGCTCATCGGCGCCCTCGTCCTCGTAACGGCGGGCCAACTCCACCGGATCGCCCATGTCGCGCATGTTCTGGAAATTGACGCCCTTGACCACTCGGCCCCGGTCCACGTCCAGGCAAGGGATGATGCGTTTCAAGAGATCAGACATTGGTCCATCAACTCCTTTCCCCAAACCCCGGATTTCTCGGGGTGGAATTGGAATGCGGCGGTGTTGCCGCGTTGTACGGCCACGCAATAGGTAGCGCCGTAGGTGGTGGTCGCGATCGTCTCGGGATGGTCGGAGACGCCGTAGCTGTTGACGAAGTAGGCGGCGCCCTCGCGGAAACCCTCTTTGCTCCAGTGCACGCGGGACCAACCGATCATGGGATGTTTAGGGCTGTCCAGCCTGGTCACGCGACCTTGGAAAATGCCGAGTCCAGGCTCATGCGGGTCTTCATCGCTGCCCTCGAAGAGAACCTGCATGCCCACGCAGATGCACAAAATGGGTTTATCGGCGGCGATCCACTCGCGCAAGGGTTCCACCCAACCGTTTTCCCGCAGGTAGCTCATCACCGCGCCGAAACGGCCCTGACCGGGTAGCAGCAGTTGGTCGATACCCTCCAGTTGCGGCGTGCGCAACAGTTTGAAGTTGCGGCCCAGGCGTTCCAGGGCATCGCAGACGGAAGTAATATTCCCGGAGTCGGGTTGAACGATACCGATCAGGCTCATAGAACCCCCTTGGTGCTGACATCGCCCTCGGCCGGGGACAATGCCTCACGCAACGCCTGTGCGACGGCCTTGAAGGACGCCTCGATGATATGGTGATTGTTGGCCCCGGTCACCTTGCGAACATGCAGAGTCAGTGCGCCGGCCACGGCCAGGGAGTGGTAGAAGTGAGGCACCATCTCACAAGCCAGACCACCGACGCTTTCGCGGGTCAATTCCAAATGGGTGACCGCATAGGGTCGACCGCACAGGTCGACCGCGCACATGATCAGGGTTTCGTCCATGGGCAGGAGCCTTTGACCGTAACGGCGCATGCTCTTCAGCCCCCGCCACGATTGTTGCAAGGCGTCGCCTATGGTCAGCGCCGTGTCTTCCACCAGGTGGTGGTCGTCCACGTGCAGGTCGCCCTCGGCCTTCAGTTTCATGTCCCAACCACCGTGAAAGGCCAGTTGGTGCAGCATGTGATCGAAGAAACCGTGACCGGTGGCAATCTCGATATTCTGCTTGCCGTGCACGTTTAACTGGAGACTGATTTCCGTCTCCTTGGTTTTGCGTTCAACGCTGATCATATCAGTTCCTCTAATTGGTTGACCGAGTCCATGACACGCACGGCGCCGATCATGCGCAAGGCTTCGCTGTTACCCATTTCCACACCTATCGGCAGAGCGCCGGCGGCCCGAGCCGCGCGTACATCGTCGGGGTTGTCCCCGACCATCCAGACCCGACGCGCCTCGAAACGGCCCGCGGCGGCCAGGATACCTTCGGGGTCCGGCTTTCCGCGCTTGACATCGTCGATGGTCCAACAGGGCATGTCTTGCGGCAGGTCCATCAATTCCAGGGCGGGCGCCAGTTCTTCGCGGTTGCGGCCGGTGATCAGCGCCACCTTGAAGCGTTTGCACAGATGAGTCAACAGGCGTTTGTTGATGAGTACTTTTTCTTTTTTGTAAAGGCCGTCTTTAGAGCCTGCGCCGAGATAGAAATCGCGGAACACTTCCTTGATTGAATCCAAGGAGGCCTCGACGCCGCGTTTCGCGATCAGGGCATGTGAAATCACGTTATCGTCGTTGAAGCCGCCACGCGATCTTAGTTCATAGATCTCGGGGATTTCTATGTCCTGGCCGGTAAAATGTTTCACCGTGGCGGCAACCACCGCATCGAAACTGTCCCGCGTATCGATCAAGCAACCGTCGATATCAAGGCAGATCAGTTCCGGGTCAAGCACTTGACCGAGAACATCATAGAGATGTCCCGCATGGGAAGGTACGGACAGGCGCAAGCAACCGGCCAACTCTTCGTTTTCGAAACGGCGCACGTCGATACCGTGCAGTTTCATGGCCGAATACAGTAGTTCCGCCTTGGCGCGGCCCAGTTGCAGCAACAGGAAATTACCCTGGCCGGGGAACACCTTCACCCCCCAACGGGTCAACCGTCGAAACAGGCCCTCGCGCTCACCCGCAACGGCTTTGGCGTAAGCACGCATGTCGGCCATGGCATCGTCTTGCAAAGCGCGCTCGGCTACGACCAGGGCGGGCGCGGATATGTTGTACGGCAGGGCTCGTTTGCGCAGTTGGCCGATCAGCTTGGAATGGCCCATGAGGTAGCCCACACGCAAACCGGCCAGGCCGAATGCCTTGGAAAAGGTTCTCAGGATGACCAGGTTGTCGAAAACAGCCAGAGTGCTGATCAGGTCGTCCTCGGCAAACTCGGCATAGGCTTCATCCACCAACACGGTAACATCGCGCTCCTTGCACAGTTGCAACAACGGTAATATAGCCTCATAGGAAACCACCTCACCGGTGGGATTATTGGGACGAGCCAACACCAACAAGCCGCCGGTGCCGGCAGAGATAAAGGTGCGCAGGGCTTCCAGATCGAGCTCCAGGTTTTCCCCGGCAGGAATGGTTTGTACGCCCAATCCCCAGATGTCGCCCAGTTCCCGACAAAACTCGAAACAGGGCTCGGGCATGTACAGGGTGCGACCGCGACCTTGCCAGGCCAACATGTAGAGGATGCCCTCGTCACTGCCGTTGGTGGCCAGAACCTGGTCGGGCTCTAAACCGAAGCGAGCGGCAATTCTCACTTCAAGAGGTCGCCGGTCGGCGTAGCGCCAGATAGCTTCCTCGTCGACATTTTCCAGGCACCGCCTCGCCCATCGCGGCGCCCCTTCACTTCGCTCATTCAAATCCAGCTTGACAGCCGGGTGTGTGGTCAAAACGCGCCTCCCTTGGGATGACAATAGGTCGGAGCTCATGGGATCACCTTCCGGATTTCCGTTTCCAGAATATCACTGGCGCCGAGTTCGCGCAGCCGAGGGATCAAATCTTTCACCTGGCTTCTGAGAACGGCAGATCTTACGGCAAAAGCATCCTGTTTGTAAAGACGTGCGATGGTAGGCGCTTTCATACAGGGCAGCATGTCGATCAAATCGTCAAGGGCGGCCTCGGGGCAGTTCATTTCAAGGAGTACGCGTTTGCGACCTTCCAACACGGAGTTGAACAGTACCGAGAGGTTTTCAATCAGGCCGCGTTTCTCGGGGTCGTCCAAGGCGCGTTTATTGGCAATGAAACAGGTCGCGCTGTGCATGACGGTGCCGATAATCTTCAAACGATTGGCGACAAGAGTACTGCCGGTGGAAGTGTTATCCACAATAAGGTCGGCGTCCTCCGGTGGGAAGACCTCGGTGGCCCCGTAGGAGCGTAAGAAGGTAAAATCGACGCCATGTTCCCGCAGAAATTCGCCGCAAAGGTTGCGATACTCGCTGACGACGATGATATGACGCTGCTTGACCTCATTCCAGTCCCAATCCTCAGGGATGGCGGCGACAATACGCACGGGGTCGAAGCCGAGATCAACGATGGTTTCCACGTCGGCTTTTTGTTCCCGAACCCAATCGGCGCCCGCAAAGCCGCAATCGTGCTGATTCAAGGCTATCAAAGGCGGGATATTGGCGCTTTTCAGAAGCTTGATTTCCAGGCTCTCGTCGCTACAGCGGGGGCGATAGCTTCGGTCGGCAGCGACCAACTTGATACCGGAATCTCGCAAAAGATCGTCGATCTTCTTGAACATGCGGCCCTTGGGAACAACCATTTTCAGTTTCATCGTACTACTCCATAAATGAAAAAGGCCCCGTCGGTTCCGATACCAACGGGGCCTTTGTGCTTGGTTAAGTCTTTATGTCATGCGCACAACATCACCACGGCGGTATCGCATCCGCGTTTCTATGATGACAATGATGATGACGCTTTGCGCAGGGCATATCAACTCCTCGCCTATAGTCTAAGTTGAAAGGCGGGTGGGGTGTCAACAAAATTCGTATCGTTTTTTTGTTAGAGCCTGAAGACTCGTATGTCCGGGACAAAACCTCCGATCCACGAGGCTTTTCTATCAACCCAAGCCCTGAAAGTGAAAGAGGAGTGGTGACCAAACCACTCCTCAATCATTCCCAAATCACCAAAAATAGTAAAGGAGATTACTATGTGGGAGAATTATAAAAGATTTACATTTGGGGTGCAACAAAAAAAAAGACCCGCCGTAAGGATTTTGTTGAACAGCCCTGCTAAACAGCATTTAAGTAATTAAAATTCAACGAGTTTCAAATTCGAAAAAGTTTTAAAAAAGTTTTACAAAGCGGCCTGTTAACCGGATCCTGACCCAAATGATTGCAGTTTGCGCTTGCTCCCACTCCCCACCGGTGGCAAACTGTAACCAGCAGTAATGGGGTGGGTTCAATGGGCCTTAGTGACGTGTGGAAAAGGAAGAAGCCGGCGCCCGAAATGGAGCAGCTCGACGCCACCTTCGAGCAGACCGAATTGGAAATCGGCAACCTGGTAGGCAACCGTTATCTTCTGGAATCGGTGATTTACGAGGGCGGTATGGGCAAGATTTTTTTGGCCCACCACCGCGACCGCAACATCAAGGTAGCCGTCAAGACCATCCGCCTGGATATGCTGGAGGACACGACCAAGCAGGTCTACAACCGCTTCCGTCGAGAGGCGCGCGGCATGGCGCTGTTGCAACACCCCAACATCGTACGTATTTTAGGCTGCGACCTGTCCGATAAAAAGCAGGCCTATATCGTCATGGAGTATGTGGAGGGCGAGACGCTTTGGGATTTTATGTCCGGTCATCGCAAGGGCGTCCTGCTGCACTGCTTTTTGCAGATCATCGCGCAACTGTGCAGCGCCTTTCACCTGGTGCATAAAAAAGGCATCATCCACCGCGATATCAAGCCCAATAACATCATGATCAGCGCCAAGGGGCCCAAGTATACGGTTAAGTTGTTGGATATGGGGTTGATCCTATTTGAAAAGGCCTTCAGCGTGACCAGTAACCTGAAGCTCACCAAACAGGGTCAGCTGGTGGGTACGCCCGCCTATATGTCGCCGGAGCAATGTCGCGGCGATTCCGTCACACACCTAAGCGATATCTACAGCCTGGGCTTGCTGGCCTGGGAGATGCTGGTCGGCCGGCCCGCTTTCGAGGGCAAAAACCCCATGGACCTGTTCACCAAGCAGTTGAAGGAAATGCCCAAACCGGTCCACACCATTCGCACGAACATACCGCCCAAGATCTCGGAGGCGATCCAGGCAACCCTGGACAAAAATCCGGCCAACCGGCCTCAGTCCGCCAAAGAACTCTGGCAATCCCTTCATTTTTGAATGACAGCCCTGAACCCCGCGCTTGCGCGCGAGATTCAGGGGGTTTATCTTCCGGTACGGTCAATCGGAGCGAAATCGGGTTATGCGGCCTCCGGTTCTTCGTAATCTTCCGGCTTTTTGCTGTAGAGCCGGACCAGGTCGTTGACAATCATGTACAGCGACGGTACAAGCAACAGGATGATCAGCGTAGAAAACAAAATGCCGAAACCCAGCGACAAGGCCATGGGGATCAGAAACCGGGCTTGCATGCTGGTTTCGAACATCATGGGCGCCAGGCCGAAAAAGGTGGTCAGCGAAGTCAGTAGGATCGGCCGGAAACGGCGCATGCCCGCGCTGATGATGGCGCGCCGCGGGGACATGTCCTTGCGATTCTCATTGGCCCTGTGCACCATCACCAGGGAGTCGTTGACCACAACCCCGGCCAGGGCCACGATGCCCATCAAGCTGATCAGGCTGAGGTTGAAGCCCATGATGTAATGCCCGATCACCGCACCCGTGAAACCGAATGGGATGGCAGACATCACCACCAACGGCTGCACGTAGCTGCGGAAGGGAATCGCCAGCAGTGCAAACACCACCATCATGGCGATCATGAACCCCTTGCCCAAACTGGCCAGGGACTCTTGTTGATCTCGCTGTTCACCTTCCAGGGAGTAGCTGAGCCCCGGGTATTTGGCCAACAGGCCCGGCACGACATTGGCCAGGACGTCGGATACGATTTCATTGGCGTTGGCCTCGGCCTCATTGACATCGGCGGTAACCGATACCTGGCGCTTGCCGTCGGTACGCGTTATTTCCGTGTAGGCGCGACCACGCTCGAGTACAGCCGCCTCGTGTAAGGGGATTTCGCCGCCCATGGGCGTGCGAATCAGCAGTTTGTTGATATGGTATTCCGACTTGCGCTCCTCCTCGGGAAGGCGCACCATGATCCAGATTTCCTCACGACCCCGTTGTTGTCTAAAGGCCCTGGCTCCGTAGAAAGCGTTGCGCAGTTGCGCGCCCAGGTCCGCCGAGGTGATGCCCAGGGTTCGCGCCTCCGGTTTTACCTTGAAATCGAACTGGGGCTTGCCGGGCGTGAAGCCGTCGTTCAAGTCTTTGACTCCACCGTAATTACCGATTTCCAAGGCCAGTTCCCCCGAAGCCTGTTCGAGAATATACATGTCCTGGTGGATCAGTTGTATGGTGACCGCGGGTCCGGAAGAAGGGCCGGTGGAGTAATTGAAGGTCAGCGATTCCAAACCGGCAAGATCGTTGAGACGGGCGCGCCACTGACGCGTGAACTCCGTGGTGGAGACGGGCCGGTCATCGGAGGGCACCAGGTAGACCGAGACGCCGGCCAGGTGGGAGCCCGAACCCACGCCGCCCCCGGCCGGCGGACCGCCGACCGAGGCCATGCCGGCGCCCACCTGCACCAACACACCGCGCAGGATGTCGTCGCCGCCGTTCTCGGCCACCACCTCGCGCATGGCGGCTTCCAGTTTCGCGGCCACATCACGCGAGTCCTGGGCCGGCGAGCCGAAGGCCAGCCTGGCATTGACGGTGATCAGGTCCTGCTCGATCTTGGGCAGGAAGCTGAACTTGATGGCGCCGCTGCCGACAAATCCCACTGTCAGCATCAGGACGGCAATCCCGACGGCCACCACCAGGTACCGATTCCTGACAGCGGCGATCAAAACCGGTTGATAGGCCTTTCGTATCAGTTTATCCAAGCCGCCGGAAAAGCGCTTCTGGCCGCGACGCAAGAGCCCGCGGAAACCGTGTTCCGGGGTCGGCTTGCTGTGACTGAGATGCGCGGGAAGGATGAACAGGGATTCGAAAAGGGACACCAGAAACACCGCAATGGTTATGAGTGGAATCACCTTGAAAAACTTCCCGGAAACCCCCGGCACGAACAACATGGGCGCGAAGGCCACGATATTGGTAAGTACAGCGAAGGTCACCGGTATCGCAACCCCCTTGGCGCCGCGAATGGCCGCCTCTAAACGAGAGTAGCCCTCCTCCCGCATCTCGAAAATATTCTCGCCCACCACAACGGCGTCATCCACAACGATCCCGAGGGTGATGATAAAGGCGAAGAGCGAAATCATGTTGATGGACACGCCCACGTTCGGAATGATCAGGAAGGCTCCCAGAATGGAGATGGGGATCCCCATGGTCACCCAAAAGGCCAGGCGTATTTCCAGGAACAGGCCCAGGACGATCAAGACCAAAAGCAGACCCAAGCCGGCGTTGCGCGTCAGCAGGTCCACCCGGTCGGCATACATTTCAGAGGCGTCGTACCAGGTGGCAACCCCCACGCCCTCGGGCAGGCGAGTGTCCAAATCGGCAGCATACGCTTTTACCTCCTCCGCGATATCGATGGGCTTCTGTTTGCCCACGCGAAAGACGCGGATCTGTACCGCCGGCTTGCCGTTGTAGAACGCTGCCTGGTCAGTCTCGCGAAAACCGTCGACGATATTGGCAACATCCTTCAACAACACCTGAGTGCCGTCGGCGCGGGTGATCACGGGAATGTCCGCGAACTCCAAACCGTAATCGCGGCGCTCGTCGGTGCGCAGCAGAATCTCACCACCGCGTGTCTTCACGCCGCCGGCCGGCAGTTCCACCGAGGTTCGGCGGACGGCGGCGGCAACCTGATCCAGCGTCAGGTTGTAGGCGCGCAGGTTTTCTTGAGGCACCTCGATGCTCAACTCGATGGGGCGCACGCCGTTCATCTCGACCGTGGTGATCTGGTCGCTGTTCAGCAATTCCTCGCGAACCTGTTCGGCCAGGCCGCGGAGGATATCTTCCTCGAAATCACCGTACAGCACCAGCGAGATCACCTCCCGGCGATTGGTGATGAGCTGCACCACGGGGCGTTCCGAGTCCTGGGGGAAGGAGGTTATGCGGTCAACGCCGTTCTTGATATCTTGCAGCGACTTGTTGCCGTCCGAGCCCTCAACCAGTTCGATTCGTACCGAACCCATGCCCTCGGACGCCACCGAGGTAACCTTCTTGATGGAGTCCAAAGAGCGCACCTGTTCCTCGATCGCCAGCAAAATGCCCTGCTCGACCTCGGCCGGCGAAGCACCCGGATAGGGAACGGAAACGGTGACCACATCCAACTGAAACTCGGGCATGACCTCCTGTTTGACGCCCTGAGCCAGGATGAGGCCGCCAAAGATCAAAATGACCATGGACAGGTTGGCGGCCACGGGGTTGGCGGCCATCCAGGCGATCGGTCCCTTCAGGCTCTTGGGAAGCCGTGTCATCGGGCACCTCCCGCTATCTCGGTCGGGGTCGCGCTTTCTTCCACTTTCAGTTTCATTCCGGGAATGGGGGTCGAGATTCGGCTGGTGACGATGGACTCGCCGGAAGCAACGCCGCTACGTAAAAGAACTTGTTCGCGCTCCTCCCAGACCACATCCACCTGGCGGATTTCAAGGCGGCCGTCGGCGGTCATTACCCAGACCTTATTACCCTCGCGTAGCGCCTGAGCCGGAACGGCAATCGCGTTCTCCAAGGGTTTGCCCTCGATTTCTACCTGGACATAGGCGTTGAGCAGCAGCGGCAGGGATTCACCGTCGCCCAGCGGGTTGTCCACCTGGACCAGCAGACGCGCCATGCGGCCCGCCTGTTCCAGGTCGCCGAGCAGCCGAACGATCTTGCCTTCACGAGTGATTTCAGTGTCGCCGCTACGGTGTTTGACGACAGCGGAAGCACCGCCCAGACCGTCTCGATCCGGTAGGGTCAGGTAGCCGATTTCATCTACCGGAACCGAAACCTGAATCCAGTAACGATCCGTGCCGGTAAGCGATGCGACGAGCGTGTTGGGATTGACCAGTTGTCCCATGTCCACGTTTTCCATCTGCACCTGGGCATTAAAGGGCGCCCGAATCACGGTGCGGTCCAAATTGACCTTTGCCTGCTCCACCATACTCTTTGCGGCTTCCAGGGAGGCTTCGGCGCGGCGTAGATGGGGCTTGCGCAGTGTCAGATCCTTGCCTTCATCGGTGGTTTTCACCTGATCGCCCAACAGCTCCCACTCACGCGCCGCGATGGAACCCAAACCCTTCTCGTTGGTCAACTCGAAGCGGGCGCGCTCCAGTTCGGCCCGGCGTTGTTGCAGGGCGAACTCGTAGTCGCGGGCGTCGATACGCAGGATGACCTCGCCCTCGGCGAAAAAACCGCCGGGTTGCAGTTCTTCGGCCATTTCCACAATCTGACCGGAGACCTGGGGCCTGAGTTCTACCTTTTGCGCGGGTAACACGGTACCACCGGCTTTCACATGAATGGGGTCGGTAAAGGTTGCGGAAGAGGCAACCTGGACGGTGGTGATCTGCTCACCCGCGGCCGCCTTCTGAGGCTGAGGACGCATCTCGATCATTTTCTTGGCAGCCAGTGCCGCAACAGCCAACACGATCAGGGGCAAGAGCACCCTCAGTATGTTTTTACCGGCTTTACTCATCGGTGTCTCCTTCCGGGTATGCGATACCGGCAGGGCCGGTCAGGTTTTCAGTCCAGGTTCCGCCAAGGGCCATATACAAGTCTATACGATCCAAAACGCGGGCTTGTCGGGCGTTGATCAGTTCTCGCTGCACTCTTTGCAACGCTTGCGTTTCGGTGAGGACGGTCAGGTAATTGCCCACCCCGCGCAGGTACCGGGCCCCCGCTGCTTCCAGGGCTTTTTCGGCCAGACCCTGTTGATTTTCCAAACGTTCAATCAATTGACCGCGACGATGTTCCGAGGTCAGGGCGTCTTCTACCTCGCGCAGGGCATCCAGCAACACGGCCTCGTAGACGGCCAGTCGTTCCACCACCACGGCCTCGGTACGGTCCACCTCGGCCTGGCGGCGCCCCGCGTCAAAGATAGGACCGATCAGGCTTGCCGCGGCACTCCAGACGAAATCGCTGAACAGGTCGCCCAGCTCATCGGCCTGAAACCCCGCCTCACCGGTCAAGCGCAGGCTGGGGTATTGATCGGCCACGGCTACCGCCACGCGGTGATCGGCAGCCGCCACACGCAGCATGGCCGCACGCACATCCGGACGATTTTGCAACAGGTCGGCCGGGACTCCCAGGGAGGGCAAAGGCGGTAACTCGGGAAGCGTGCGCCGTTCTTCGGGAGCGGGCGTCAGCGGTGCTTCCCCGGCCAGTGTAGCTAATTGATGCTCCAACAATTCCAGGGAAAGGCGTGCCGAGGGAATCTGGGCTTGAATGGAAGCCAGGTTTTCCCGCTGTTGGAAGACATCGACCGCACTTGCGACACCGTTGGCGAAACGCGCCTCGATGACTTCCAGGAACTTGCGGTTCACCTCTATCTGCTCTTCCAACAGGGTAAGCTGTTCCCGTTGCGCCACAATGCCGTACCAGGTGCGTGCGGTAGCGCCTGTCAACGAGAAGGCTACGATTTCCAGGTCCTGGCGCGAGGCGCGATAATCCAACAGACCGGCCCGTTGCTGGGAACTCAAACGGTTCCAGAGGTCGACTTCATAGCTGACCCCCGCTTGCGCACTGAACAGATTGCCCTCCACAACCTGGCCGAAGGTATTGGTCCTGGCTCTGGAGGCAATGCCGGTATAGGTAACCTCCGGCATGCGCAGGGCACCCGCCTGTCGGGCCAACGCGTCGAATTGGACCAGCCGCGCCCAGGCGCCGCGCAGATCCAGGTTTTGGTTCAACACACGATCGCTCAGCCGATCCAATTCGCTGTCGCCGAAGGCGGTCCACCAGGTCTCCGGCAGAACTGCCTCGCCGCCGGTTGAGTAGGTTTCGGGAATGATTTCGGGGACGGGGACATTTTCCCGGACTTTGTGTAGACTGCATCCCACTGTCATGAAGGCCGTCAAAAGTACGCAGCACAGGCGTTTCTTTGCTTTCATCGATATAGAGTTCCTCAACTTGTCGGTTGATTGAGCAGAGAATCGAAGACCCCTGCCAAAAAGCGTTCCAATTCCTCGATATGGTAGTAACGGGCAATGGCTTCATCGGTAAGTCCCATGCCGCGCAGGGCGAAACGAACAGCCTGGTCTAATAGCTGTTCGCGGGGGAAGCCGTAATGGATGACTTGTTCCTCGGGAAGATTCAAATAGCCGATGGCCACGCCGATATGATGGGCAAACCACCAGCGGGCTCGGGGATGTATCCAGTCTTCCAACATGTCGCCGGCATCGACCGCGGCTTCTATACAGCGCTGGAAGAAGGATTCCCAGTGTTTGATATTGCGCTGCAGAAAGATACGGGCAAAAGCGCCGTCTTCCAGGAAACTATTGGCCATCAGTCGATGCATGTGGTCGTGGGTAATCTCGTCCTGATCATCATCGCTCTCCGGCGGGCCCTGGTAAATCATGGCGACCAGAAAATAAACCACGCTGACCAGGGTTTGCGTACAGGGCTGCATCGCGCCGACGCCTTGAGCGATATCGTGTTTGCGGACGGCAATGGTGCCCAACTCGGAGTAGATGGTTTCCTTGCCGGGGAAATGCTTGTAAAGCAACGCCTCGGAAACTCTTGCGGCGGCGGCGATCTCCTTGGTGGTAGCGCCGTTGAAACCCTTGCGGGCAAAGATGGGCACCGCGGCCCGCAAGATGGCGTTACGACGCTCCTCGCCGGTGAGACGTTTACCCAATGCGTCCTCCCTTGCCGGTAAAGTTAGTAATTGCTCACTTATACGTCAAGTACTTTCTATCACTCATTCGAAGACACACTCGAAGGTAACTGTTTTACCGGGACTTATTCCTTCGGCGGGAGGATCTCAACCACATCCGCAATGGTTTCGTCTCGGGCGTCTACCAGGCTGTTGATGCGACCGTACAGTCGATCTCCTTCCTGAATGTCCAGAATACCCGCCAACGATTCCTCGGCGCGAATGGTGATGAATCCGGCCAGACGCGATCGATAGGTCATTTTGTATGTATTCAGAATGCCGCCCAGCGGCTGGTAGCAGCCCAGAACGGCCTGCAAGGCGCTGCCGTTGAATTTGTCCAGGTGGATTTGGATGGCGCCGAATTCGACAACGGTCATATCTTCGGTCTGCAACAGGACCTGGCGAAATAAGGAACCCGGTTCGTGCAGCACCTTCAGGGTTCGAAGATGGACGGGGCTTTCGTAATAGCGTTCCAACCGGCGGGTCATATCGCCCTGGTGGACCAGCAGGTGATGATAAGGCTCGGGAACCTCGTCGGCAGTGACATAGGTCAGGTCCGGTAAAGGAACTTCCAAAATTTCGATCAAGCTGCCCAAATCGGGTGAAGTCATTGTAGTCATATCACTCTTGGAATACGTGGAATGATCAAGCATGTTGCACGGACACCGGCATTTATACGATGCAACAAATGACCATCGGTGTCCCGATTTGTTAGGTCGCCCATCCCCCCGTCCAAGGTGCATCGAATCCGCCTGCATCCCGGGAGTCAACTTTCTCGACCTGATTCGTATAATAGTAGTGGGTATCGATCATCAACGAACAAAACCGTGCCTGTGCGATGAAAAGAGCTTCCGGAGGAGCATATGAAGCAGTTCTTTCTTGCGGCCCTGACCTGTCTGATCCCCGTCTACGGAGCCGGTCCCTACCTGGCCAATTTCGAACGCGGCAACCTGACCCCTCAATCCATGGGAACGCTGACTTTCGGACCCGAGGGTATTCTATTCGTAGGCGATTCCATCGGCGCCAGGATCTACGCCCTGGACCTTGGTGACCGCGAAGCGGCCGAAATCGAGAAACCCCAAACCATCCTCGACCTGGAAGGCACCATCGGCGCCGCCATCGGGGTTCCCGCCGCCGATGTGATGGTTCACGATATGGCCGTCAATCCTATTTCCAAAAACACTTATCTTTCCGTTTCGCGGGGAAGGGCCAATTGGAACAGTTCATTCGAGTTGCCCAACGATCTGGCCAATGCCCAGATCCTGCTGAAACTGACACCGCAAGGCAAGATTTCCCAAGTCAAAATGGAAGACGTCAACCATACCGCGTTGAACCTGCCCAATCCTGTTTCCACCGACGCCAAGCATCGCTGGAAGAAGGTAAGTGCTCGGGTGGACGCCGTATCCGACCTGGTCTATAAGGATAACAAGCTTTACGTAGCCGGTCTCAGCAACGAGGAATTCGCCTCCACCCTGCGCGTGTTCGATTTCCCCTTCACCGGTAAAGGCACTTCCACCTCGGTCGAGGTCTATCACGGCGCCCACGGCAAGTACGAAACCCAGGCGCCTATTCGCGCCATGCTGCCCTACAACTTCGGTGAGAAATCTTACGTTCTGGCCGCTTACTTGTGCACGCCCCTGGCTTTGTTCCCCAACGACCAGTTGACCGGTGAAGGCAAGGTTCGCGGCACCACGGTCAGTGAATTGGGCTCCGGCAACTACCCCACCGACATGCTGCATTTCAACTACAACGACAAGGATTTCATCCTGGTATCCAACACCAACCGGACCTTGATGGTCTTCAAGCCCGATGAGATCCAAAAACAAATGGCGCATCCCATCACCGAACGCGTCAGGCACCGGGCCGGTGTCAACTACACCGATATCTCCGGCACCAATGTGCAGCAAATGGACCTGTTGGGCAACCAACACGTTCAGGTCATCCAACGCGTGCCCAGCGGGAAGCTTTCGCTGTACGGCGTATCCATGCGCCGCTTCGCTCGTTAGGATTTTCGCGACATGATCCAACTGCTGCTGTTTTTGCTGAGCGGCATGGCGGGCGGGGACGAAGCGCCCCGCCTGGTTCACCACAGCGACCGGGTCGAGTTGGTCAACCTCTCCCCTACCCTTCTGGAGCAAATCAGCCGGATGGACGAAGACCTGCGACAAAAGCTGCTGTCCATCTACCTGGCCCCGGCGCCGAAGCCCGATGAGAAACGACCGTCCATTCTGGGCACGACCGGGGTGGAAGGCAATAAACTGGTTTTCCGGCCGAACTTTCCCTTCTACCCGGGACACGACCACACGGCCCTGTTCAACAGTGATCTGATCGCAAGGTGGGGAGCTGTCAATGTACAACCGCTGACCTTCAAGATCCCCAAACCGGAGTTACCCTCCATCGCTCGTGTCGTCGACATTTCCCCCAATATGGAAACCGTTCCGTCGAACCTGCTGCGTCTGTACGTTACCTTCTCCCACACCATGCGACGCGGCAACGCCCAGGCGGCCGTCCGACTGCTTGACGAAAACGGCGAACCGGTAAGAGCCCCCTTCCTGAACGTGAAACCGGAATTGTGGGACCCTGAATCCAAACGCTTGACGCTGCTCTTCGATCCGGGCCGTATCAAACGCGGTCTGGTTCCGCACAAACAGATGGGGCCGCCGCTTCTCCCCAACCGCACCTACACCTTGGAAATCGACCGATCCCTAACCGATGCCCGCGGCGCCCCCCTGGCGGCTACCTTCCGAAAAACCTTTCGTACCGGACCGACCGACCGCAAATCCCCGAACTGGAAGGCATGGACCCCGACCATCCCCGGCCAGGACACCCGAAACCCGCTGCATCTGACCTTCGACGAACCCTTGGATCAGGCTCTGGCGTTGAGAATGATCCAAATCGAAGACCCGAACGGCAATCCGAAACCATGCGCGAAAAGCCTGTCAAAGGATGGAAAAACCCTGTCCTTCTCCCCGGACCACCCCTGGCAACCCGGCGCCTACCGCATCCACATCGACCCGGCCATCGAAGATCCGGCCGGCAATCAACTCCACAAACTCTTCGATGTGGACATGCAGGCACAGGATCAGTCCGAAGCTGACCCGGAACCTCCGGTCATTCACTTTCATATCAAACAAACATCCTAAAAACACGAAGCCGGTTTAACAACCTGGAATTGGCCGCAATTTACTCGAAATTTCCCTGGGAAGACATAAAAAAACCGGCATCCGGTACCCGATTCTTCCCGGGAACAGCTAAGGACAATGCATAAAATATTCGATTGGTCCCGGGAACAATCGAGTTCCAGGTTGTAGGCACTTTGTTGTTACCGGGAACAACAAAACATCTAACATCTTTCGACCAAATAGTTTTTATGCAGCTTTTAATGTCGTTTTGTTGTTGTATGCACCGATTTGACTCCGGTTTCCAGCAGGTGAGCGCCGGTCCGACACAACAACCATAGGATGATCCATCCGTACCATGGCAGGCAAAGCCAATCCATGCCGTTTTTCCAGGTACATACTAAGGTAAGCGAGCGATTCATATTAGTGATGTCCACAGGACAACGTTCAGAGGCCCTCAGTAAGAGATTCGCCCTGGTTCTCTCGCAATAAGGTCACCGGAAATACCTGGCCGGCAATCTTTCCTGATTGTCTGTTCCTCTACGCTTAATGGAATACCTGATTCTGCCCCTGATCCACACCATGCTTTACTTGACAGTCGTCCCGGACAATTGTTAAAAAAGCCTCAGGCTGCAAAGCTGCTAAGAGGCATATATGACTGTTTCCCGGGATGAGTTCGGCACCACTTCCGCCCCGCAAAAGCCGAAGCGGATTGATGGTCAAGTAGAACCGGTGCCGGCCTTGACCGTGATCAGCCACGCCATTCCCCAACGGGTAGGTGACCGCGCCCTGCTTTTGGGCTTGGACCGGGGTCGCCGGCTGCTGTTGTCACGCAAGACACCGGATTTCTGCGCCCCGGGCAAAGTCCTGGGCAAACCGCTGAACGACCCGTTTGTGAGCCGTGAGCCCATTTACCTCAGCGCGGGGTCCGGCGGCGAGGTGCTGCTGGATACCGCCGCGAGCAAAACGCCGATCACCGTATTCGAAAAACCCGTGAAGCAGACGGTGACCCTCTCCAGTGATGAGATAGACCGCGGCGTGGCGATCACCCTGGCCGACCGGGTGGTGCTGTTGCTGCACCGGGCCTTGCCGCACAGCAAGGCGCCCCCGCCGGACCACCCGTTGGTGGGCGCGAGCGATTCGATCCTGTTCCTGCACGAGGAGATCATACGGATCGCCGATCTGGCCACCCCCGTGCTGCTGCGCGGGCCCACGGGCAGCGGCAAGGAGTTGGCGGCCCGCGCCATCCACGATTACGTGGCCGGTAAGCGACCCTTCATCAGTGTCAACATGGGCGCCGTTCCCCCTTCCCTGGCCGCTTCCGAACTGTTTGGCGCCATGAAGGGCTCCTTTACCGGTGCCGACCGCCCTCAGCCCGGTTATTTCCGCGCCGCACAGGGCGGCACCCTCTTCCTCGACGAGATCGGCGAAACGCCGCCCGAGGTCCAGGCCCTGCTTTTGCGCGCCTTGGAGAGCGGTGAGATCAGCCCCCTGGGCTCCCAGCAGCCAGTCACCATCGATACACGGCTCATCGCCGCCACCGATATGGACCTGGAGGCCCGCATGGCCGACGATTCTTTCAAGGCGCCGCTGTTCCACCGACTCGCGGGTTACGAGATCCATCTGCCGCCCCTGCGCGACCGGCTCGAGGATCTGGGACGGCTCTTTTTCCATTTCGCGGCCCTGGAGCTCACCGCTCTGGGCGAGGCCCACCTGTTAAGACAAGACGACCCCTATGCGGACCCCTGGCTGCCCGCGGCCCTCACCCAACGGCTGCTTGCCTTTTCCTGGCCAGGTAATGTGCGTCAGCTGCGCAACATGGTTCGCCAGCTCGTCATCGGCTGTCGCGGCAAGCCCAGCCTGCACCTGGTCCCCAAGGTGGCCATGATGCTGACTCCCACGCCCGAGGCACCGAAGCCGAGCCCCGTAGGACCCTCCCGCCGCAAGCCTGCCTCCATCGAGGCAGAAGAGGTCATCGCCACCATGCGCCGCTTTCGCTGGGACATCAAGGCCACCGCCGATGCCCTGGGCATTTCCCGCGGCGCGCTCTATACCATGATCGACAAGACGGAGGGCCTGCGTAAGGCCGCCGACCTGAGCGCGGCCGAGATCAACACCTGCCTGAACGACAACGGCGGTAATCTGGAGGCCGCCGCCGATGCCCTGGAGGTCTCGGCCCCCGCCCTGCGCCGGCGGATTCGCGCCCTCGAGACCTGAGATCGGCCCCACGGGGCCAAAGCAGACCTTGCCTGGCTCTTGTGCTCTTCGCTATAATTTTCTGTGTTTCTGGCCGAACAATTTATATTCACCCCATGTATTTTAGAAGGAGAGCAAATTGTCACCTCAAGGCAGCATTCGGAATATAACTACACGTGTTTTTTTGAGTCTACCTCTGATCGCGTTGGCAGCGGCGGCTCCGGTATTTTCCCAAGACAGGGAAGCGGATCTGTTCACCGGCGCCATGCCATTTACAACCAACGAGTTGATTGTCGCCCCTTTTGAAGGCACCCTTCGTTTCTGCCTTCCTCCCCTGTCGCCCGATGCAACGGTCGTATTCTCGGATCCCGGCTCCGCCCCTCACAAGCTGGATCTTAAATTTGTCGACAGGTCCTCCCCCTTTAAAGGTCCCATTCTGACCAAAAAGCTCCTGAAATTTAAAGAGGGAGCAGAAGGCATCTTTCATTACAGATACGGACCGAAAACCTACCGCATCGTCATTGTCCCGGAGGGCGGCCTGAAATATGCCTCTTTCAGGGTGGTGGACGATCCCTTGCCGGCCTTGAGGGTGATGGTTGCCGTGCCAAGCGGGCAGCAACTGATCTGTGTCAAAGAAGGACTGTTGCGAGACGTGAAAGTCAATATGGGGGGCGTACAAATCGACCTTCCCGCGGCCGGCATCGGCAAAGGGACCACGCTTGTCTCACCCAAAGGAAAGACCCTGATCGTCAGCTTCGTAAATCCCAAACACGAAGGCTCCTCCAATCTGAAATTTGAGGTTGTCGGCGGCGAGGAAGCGGAGGTTACGATCGATCCCGGGGGCTGATTAGCGCCGTTCCTTGTCCTCCCGGCCCAATAGGCCGAAACGGGAGACCCACTCGCTGCTTAAAAAAGCATTGGTTTCCAGGGCCTGCCGCAGCTCGTGGCGGGCTCGCTCGGGCTCACTACCCTTTAGTTTCAACAGGCAGGCGCGCAACACACCGGCCTCCGCATAACCCGGTCTGACGGCCTCTATCCGGTCCAACAGCGCCATGGCGTGGGTTATCGCCGCTTCGTCCGTTTGGCCGCGGGCCGCCGCGTACTCGGCCAGCACCAGTTGGTAGCGGACCATGGCAATGGGGAAATGGGCGGCTTCCCGCTCCAACTCCAGGGCTTTGGTCAGGCTTTGCCCGGCCCGTTGCAAGGCCGATCCCGGGTCCAGGCCCGCTGCTATCAGCCCACGGGCTTGCAGCGTGTGCGTGCGACCCAGGGAACGATGGGCTTCCGCATCGTCGGCCCGTTTGGCCAGGATTGCCGCGAAGCTCGCCGCCGCCTTCTCGAGAAAGGGCGACGGGTCGCCGCCGTCGTGGAAAACCTGTTCCCCGCGCAGACGCCAGACACTGCCCCTGCACAGATGTGCGGTGGTCGCGCCGCCCCGATCCAGGGCTTGTTGCGCGAAGTCGAACGCCTTTTCCAGATCCGCTTCACCGTCCTTGCCCTCGCGGACCAGGAACTTGCCGCGGTAGAAGTGGACCCATGCCCTGTTCTGGGGCACCAGCCGGGACTTGGGCATCAGCTCTGCCGCCCTTGTGTAAGCGGCCAATGCCTCGTTGAAGAAGGGGTCGGGCGCCCGGCCTATCTCCCAGGCATGGCGGCCCCGGGTGAGGTGAACGCCGCCGATGACGTTGTAGAGGTTGCCCCATTCGGGCCTGAGCGCCGCCGCCTGCTGGTAGACGGTCAGGGCCTGGTCGGCCAGAGCGCCGTCCAACCGGCCGCTCCCCACGTCGCCGCCCTGAGCCAGGCGAAAGAGCGCCCGCCCCTTCTGGTAATACAGCACGGGTTCCGACGGCTTGACGGCGATGGCCGCATCCATTACCGAGACCGCCTCTTCCAAGCGCGCGATGGGATTGCCGGGACATGTCTTGATGGCGGAAAGTGAAATCAAGCACAGGGTAAGGTTATTGTGCATGGCCACATGGCCGGGCCAGGAGATCACGGCGCGCCTAAAACTGACGATGGCCCGTTCATAGGCATCGCAGGCCTGCTCGCCGCTCCCGGCCTGCCGGCGGGCATAGGCCTTCTGGGCCGAGCCATAGGTGTAGTCGAAGCGATAATCGCGGTCCTTCTCAGCCACCTTGTCCAGGGAAGCGGCGGCGGCGCGAATCATTGCACGCGGGTCCCCGCCGATGTTGTTGCGCCACTGGGCCCATTGCCAGTAAATGCGGCCCAGTTCCAAGTGCAGTAACGAGTGGTCCCCGCTCCGGGCCAGAGCCTCGGTAGCGATCCGTTCCGCCTCGCCGAGCAGGGGACCGGGATCCTCGCCCTGATCCTCACTTCGCAGGGCGGCGTACCGGTAAAGCTTGACGCACAGCTCGGTGGCGCCAAGATCATCGGGGTCAAGCGTCAGGGCCGCCGTGATCAGGGCCAGACCCTTGTCCAGATGAGGCTTGATATTCTGGGTGGAGAAGGTTTCCATGAGGAACATCTGCAACAGGGCCCGGCAGGCCCCCTTGTAAATATCGGGGTCGCTTGCGGCGATCTCAGCGGCCCGCGCGTAGGTGGCAAGAGCGCGATCGAAGTAAGCCCTGGCCCGGTCCACATCGCCGGCTTCATTGCTCCGGCCGGCCAGGTCGCGGTAGATATCGGCCTCCAGCTTGACGGCCTGGTAAAACCAGGCGGACGCACGCGAGGCGGCCGCGAGATGGGTCAGCGCCTCGTCGAAGTCTTGGCGGCAGTAGGCGATGAGGGCGGCCAGGAAGTCGGGCGAGGTCACCTCGGTCGGGGAGGCCCGTTGAAGGAATTCGAGGGCGGGGTCGCGGTAATCGGCGCCGATCCGGCTTAGGGCGAGTTGCTGCTGCTTGACGTCGGTGATCAAACGAGCGCGGGCCAGTTCGTCGCGGTAGCGAGCGGCATAAGTCACGCCGAGCGCATAGGCGACGCGGGGTTGGCGATAACCCAACTGCCAGGCCCGTTGCAGGTGCTCGAGTGCGGGCTGATAGCGTTCAAGGGCAAGAAGGGCGGCGCCCAGAGCATAACTGCCCGGCCCGCGAGCCAGGCTGCCTGCGCGGTCGATTTCGGCCTGGATGGCGGCCAGGCGACGGTCTAATTTGGCGCGATCGCCGCGGATATCGTGGGCGGGCGCCAGGCGAGAGTAATCGGCGAGGGCCTGGATCTCGGCCGTGCGCTCGGTCAGTTCGCGGGCCAGGTGCTCCTTCCTTGCCGCGCGCCAGGTCCCCCAGCCCAGGGAGACCAGCAGCAGCAGCACCGCGGCCAGAGCCACCCAGGCCACGGTACGGTGCTTGCGCAGCAACTTTTGCAGGCGGTAGCCGAGGCCGGCGGGCCGGGCCAGGATGGGATCGCCGTTGAGGTAGCGGTCCAAGTCATCGGCCAGGGCATGGGCCGAATCGTAGCGGCGGTGACGCTGCTTCTCCAGGCAGGTCAGCACAATCGTCTCCACATCGGCGGGCAGATCGGGGTTGCACCGGCGCGGCGGTTTGGGTTCTTCCGTAACGATGGCGCCCAGCACCGCGGCCTGGGACAAGCCGTGGTAGGGCGGCACGCCGGTGAGGATGCGGTAGAGGGTGGCGCCCAGCGCGTAGACATCGGTGCGCCGGTCCAGCTTGTCGATCCGGCCAAGGGCTTGTTCGGGCGCCATGTAACCCGGCGTGCCCAGGACGTCACCGTCCACGGTCAACTCCTGGCCGTGCTCGAAACGGGCCAGGCCGAAATCGGTCACATAGGGGTGGAAGCCGCCGCCGGCAAGGGGTTCCAGCATGATGTTGGCGGGCTTGAGATCGCGATGGACCAGGCCGGCAAGGTGGGCCGTGTGCATGCCGCGAGCGACTTGTTGGACGGCGGTCAGTTTCTGATGCAGGTCCATGGTTGCCGCGGCCTCGGCCAGGGTTACCCCGTCAATGAACTGCATGGCAATAAAGGGCCGGCCCTCCACCTCGCCGACCTCGTAGACCTTACAGATATGTTCGTGCTCTACCCGGGCTTGAGCCCGGGCCTCGCGAATGAAGCGCTGGACCCGTTCGGGATCGCCGGTATTGAGGAATTTAAGGGCGACGTGGCGGTCCAGACGCGGATCATAGCCGCGAAAGACGAGGCCCATGCCGCCCTCGCCCAGGAAACCGGCGGGCTCGTAGCGCGACCAGTTGGGGATGGGGAAGCGGTGTTCCGGGGCTTGTGAGCTGTCCGTTCGGGCCGGCGCCTCGACATCGGCGGTGGGCATGTCCGCCGGGCCGGCGGGGGGCGCTTCGGGGTTCGCGGTAGCCTGTGCAAAGAGCTGCGAGGCCGTATCTTCATCTAAACCCACTAACGCGTCCCCTAGGGCCGCGGCCCGCTCAGGGCTGATTCGGCCTAGATCGCAGAGCTGCTCCAGCCTTTTTTCGTAACGGCTTCCGGCCATGGCTTGACCCCGGGTCTTTGATACAAAGCTCCGCATATCATACACCATCGGGGCATCGCCGGCGTGGAGCTCATGTCAATTGTTTTCGGGGACCACGACAAAAAGCCGGCCCACCTTAATCGATGAGCCGGCTCTCTTGTCCATTAGGTTTTAGACCCCATCAAGGGTGATCTAGACCGGGGAACCCGACCGTGTAGCCGATGATGATCGGGTCGTCGGATGTTGAGCTACCCCCGAAGGTGGTGGTGTTGCCAGTAGTGCGAACATCGTGCTCATAGTGACCGCCGCTACCGCCGAATGAGAAGGGACCGATCCTGAAGCCGCCGCCCGCATTGATTTTCCGCTCGTGTTCTTTATAGGTGGAAGACTTCATGGTCACTTCAAAGGACGGTTTGTAAACCACCACCAGACCGGTGACCATGGTTGGGCAGATACCATTTTTGCCGAATAAGGCATGTTCGCCTTCGGTAGCGGTATAGGGCTCGAGAATCTGGTAACCCGTGCCATCGTTACCGGCATGGGCTAACTGTCTCAGGAAGCCACCGTTATACCAGGCGCCCGGTGTAATGGGAACCACGGTTGAGGACTTAAACGAGATGTTTGCCTTAACGGTTTTATCGGACTTGGAAATGTTCGTTTCGGACCAGCTACCATTGGCGTAGGCGCTCCAGAAGATACCCGTACGCGAGCCGTTGGCGCCCGCCCATGACTTTTTGACGGCGTCGCTGCTCTTCGATGCGGAAAGGGTGATGGACTTCGCACCGATTGTCCCGTTGGTCAACTCAGCGCGCCAATCCTGACCGGTCGTCCCGATGTTAAAAGAGGGTTGCCATTCCAGCACGCCGTCACTTCTCGGAACCCTTGTCCAGCCATGAGGCAGCGGTCCGGTCGCGTGGCCTTCCGGCGATTGGGTCATTTTCAAGATGTCTCCAAGGATGTTGGATTGTTGTGCGCTGTCAAGTGCCCTCTGTTGTGCCATCAGCTCATTGACATGTGCCATCAAGGTTTTCTGCCGCTCCTTCCAGGTTTGGCCCGGGCCATTCAACCAGTCCGTGATCGAAGGGTATTGGGCATTAAAAATCGCACCGCCGTTTTGTTTTTGCACTTCATATGCTGAATTCATGGCGCCTGAAAGCTCTGTCAAATGATTTTGTAACTCGGTTGCCCGGTTCGAAAATTCCCGCGCTTGCTCCATCGCCTCGTGGCTGAGTTTATAGCCGACGTGCATGAGGACCATCCGGTAATTGTCGAATAACCTCGAGACAGACAGATCTGCCGCATCGCCAACGGCGCTATAGGTGGGTGCGGCAGACATAAACTGGTAGGCCTGTGGTGAAAGTTGACCCGCGGGCGCCACGGGCCAGCTGAAGGAAACCGGGCTGCCCAGCATTTGAAAGTTGGTATTTCCCTCACCGACCACTTCCTTCACAATTTGATGGTAGGTCTGGCTGAGAAGATTTTGGTTGCTGTGGACGTCGCTACTGCCGGGGCCGTCCGTCGCCGGCGCCAGGGGGGTTGGGGATTTTGCGAAGGCCCCCAGGGCCGTCGCAAACAACAACAGGGTCAGGGGTAGTCGGCTCAACAAATTTCTATGGAAATTTCTCATGATATACTCCGTTTAAAAAAAAATCAGACCAACCCGCACAGGGGAACCGGCTGGTCTTGTTATGTTTGTGCTTCTAACAAGTACAGGCATGGTTGCGGTTCGGCGGTCGGGATGAAGGTTTTGTGATACTCAAATAAGAGTGGGGTACAACAGTTTGGCCCGACCGCTGCCTTCTCTTAGAGCCAGGACCGTGCCAAAACCTGGCTCATTTGTAAATCACATGAATCAGGCAGCTTATACCTCACATTGGCGTATAGAGCATGTGCGGGAAGGCCCCTGTTGAAAAAATGACCTCAAAACGACGTCAATTGACATCCCTTGACCCCGGCGTAAGCAGACACCACCCGCAAATGACGCGGGCCAAAAAAAGAGTACGTGGCGCAACCCGTTGCAAAGATCTCAGCAGCCCTGATTCGGCTGGGCCGGGACCGCTTCGCCGGCGAGCCGGCGGCCTCTCACGGTCTCAAACAGACCGAACTGGATCAAGACCCCAAACAGTGAGCCCTGAGCGGGGCTGCTCGCGATGACCCATAGACCTACCTTGCGTAGCTTCTTCATTTGCCACCACATGTAGAGACCGGCACCTCAAGTTGTAGGCGGCAAGTTGCTTCTGGAGTGCGCACTTACAACCCGGCCTGGAGATAATACTTGCCTGGGGACGGGAAGCCTTTGGTGGTTTTTGGTTTCACCCTCTTTTCATTTCAGGGGGTGTGCTATATTTCGTCTTTTGGTCAGGCAATCCGGGCGACGTGAGACCGGCCCAAGGGTCCCACGAAGTTTGGAGACAAGCCGATCCGGTATATCAAGGAGAAGTTGATGCGGGCAGAATACACGGAATTTACCAGGGTTCTCCAGGAATGGGAACTGGGTGATGACGAGGCGCTCGATCGCCTGATCCCGGAGATTTATGAGGCGCTCAAGCATCGCGCGCTGGGTATCTTCAAGGAAGAAATGGGCGAGGGAATCCTGCAGGCCACCGCACTGGTCAACGAGTTGTATTTACGCCTGGCTGAGGGCAACCGCATTCAATTCAAAAGCCGCACACATTTCTTTGTGGTAGCAACCCGCATGATGCGCCGCATTCTGGTGGAGCAAGCCCGCAAGCGCCAAACGCTGAAGCGGGGTCAAAATATGAATGTAACGCTCGATCATATAGATGACGCCTATCTTTTCGACCCGGATACGGCCCTGGCCGTTGACAAGGCTTTGAAGAAGCTGGAAATAGATCATCCAAGAACCGCGCGGGTACTGGAGTTGAAAATATTCGGTGAGCTGGAAAACACGGAAATCGCCGAGGCGCTGCAGATTTCCCCGGCCACGGTCAAGCGCGAGTGGGCAGATGCGAAAAGGCTGATGTTCCTCACGCTGCGCGGACTGTAATACCACCGGGCTGCATGTCTTCTATTGCATCAAACTGTCGTAGAGTTCCTGAGCCTTTAGAACATGTTTGTCGCCGCTGTGGTGTAAGCGGAGCATCTCAAGAGCTTCCTTGCAGCGCCTTTTAGCCAGTTCTTTGTCGCCCTGTTTCCGGGCTAGTTCGCTTAGGAGCAATTGGGTCTTTAGCGTGTCCAGGCCGGTGGGACCCAATGTCGCTGTTCTGATCTTAAAACATCTGTCCAAATGCTGAGCGGCCAGAGAGTAACGTTCCATTTCCATGGCAACAAAACCGATGTTATGCATGGCGTATAGTGCCTGGTCATCGTGACTCAATTGATGGGAGTCACAAAGACGGACCAACTCCAGATAAAGCTCCAGCGCGGTTTCATTATCGCCGCGTAGGGCGTAAGTGTTTGCCAGTAGTCCGAGATGGATACGAACAGCGAGCGACGGAGGGCCGGACGTTGACTGATAGACGTCCCAGAGCTCATGCCAGATGGCCATCGCCTCTTCGTCGCGACCCTGTTTCGAGTAGACCTGACCCAGCCGTCCCATGGAACTCAGAGTGTAAATATAAGTGGGTCCCAACACTCTTTTGCGAACGGCCAGGTTAGCCTTCATCAAAGCTTCCGCCTCGTTTAATCGGTCTTGCTTCATCCAGATGCCGGCGAGATTGTACTCGCTGGAAAGCGTTGCGGGATCATCGGGGCCCAGGGTCTTGCGCTGTCTCTTCAAAGCCTGTTCATAGTACGAGGCCGCTTTATCTTTGTCAGAAGATGTCAGGCTGTTTGCCAGCCCCACCATGGTGGACAGGGTGTCTTCATCACTTTCGCCAAAGAGGGCTTCCTGTTGGGCCAATAAGTCTTCGTAAGCCGCCTGGGCGGACTTCTTGTCTTTGGCCATGTCCCAGGTGGTGTACAAGCCGTAGCGAGCTTTCAAAACCTGACGACTCAAAGGCCCGGCAACTTGCCGCCACAAGCTAATCGCCTTCTGGTAGTAGGCTTCTGCATCTCCATAGACTTCCTGTCTGCGTTTCACTTTGCCCAGCAGTTCATAGGCTTTCGCACGCTCGGATAGATCTGTTGATAGACCCGAGCCTGCCAGCTTAAGGGCACGCTGCAAATGAACCTCCGCCTTCTCGTAGAGGCCCAGGCCCACATAGGTTTCGCCCAGGGTGATACTCAATGGCAAGATCACCTCGGGGTGTTTTTGGGAATCCTCGAGCAAAAGGAGTTCCGCATTTTCCAAAACATCCACCATGCGCACGTCCCAGCCCTGCTTTTGGGGATGGGGCGCGATCAGCATTTTGTTGAGGAACTCGTTCACCTCCTGAAACTGTTCCCGAGCCTTGACCGCCTGGTCCCTGGAAACGGTCACATAGGCGAAACCCGAAACCGTCGCCAACAACAGAACGCCCAGCATGGCAAAGAGCTGACGGCGGCGCCTCACCAGTTTGCGGAAGACATACATGTTGGATTGCGGTGCAGCGAGCACGGGAAGGTGGTCCAGAAAGCGTCCGATATCGTCCCTAAACTGACTTGCCGAGGAATAGCGTTCCCGCGGGTTGTGGGCCGTTGCCTTCGCGAAAATCCAGCCGAGGTCTCTAGGCAGTTCCTTGGGGAGTTGAGGACGTGTTTCTCTGAGCATACGGAACGCCTGAGCAGGTGGAAGCTTACCCAGGGCTTCCAAATCAATGGGATGACGGTCCGTCATCATTTCGTGGAAGAGCATCCCCAGGGCATAAATGTCGGCCGCCACATTGGGCGCCTTATTGGTGTTGGCGGTGAGCAGTTCCGGGGCCATATATGCGGGGGTGCCGACCGCCGACCAACGTCCCTCTCGGACCTGCTCCCGGCTGCGAGCCAGACCAAAATCGATGATCTTCACCATGTGCCTGCCGTCCAGGTTATAGGCGATGATATTGGAAGGCTTGAGGTCTCGGTGAATGACCCCCTGTCCATGGGCGTGAATCATGCCGTCAAGCACCTGCATGAACAAGAGGATGCGTTGTACCCGGTCAAGCCCCTGCCGGCGGCAATAACAATTCAAATCCGAGCCCGGAACATACTCCATGGCAATCCAGGCGTCGCCTACAGGCGTTTGACCCACATCGAAAACCGTCGCGATATTGGGGTGACGCATCAAAGCCAGGGCCTGGTATTCGTAACGAAAGCGCTTGAGTAGTTGGGAGCTGCGCTCTCTGCCGGGGATTAGCTTCAGGGCAACCTGACGCTCCGGCGACTGCTGCATGGCCAGAAAGACCCGGGCGGCGGCCCCTCGTCCCAACTCCGATTCGATCTTGTACGGACCGACCTGATCCGGCGGTGGGTCGTCCATTCCCTGGTTTGGTCGGAAGTCCATCGTTCCCTGCGTCCACCCCGGGTGGGTTTGTCGGGGGTCGGCCACTTTTCCCTGCTCCGCCCGGCGGTCGAAGCGGTGATAAGACAGGAGCAGTTGTTCTAGTTTCTCGGCTAATTCGGGCTCGTTTTGTTTCAGATCGTCCAGCAGTTGCCCCTGTTCCGATTCGTTGCATGCCAACGCTTCGGTGAACAGTGATCCGAGATCCTGAGTGCCGTAAGCACCGCGATCAGCATGTGGCGACGAAGACACGATACAAGCCCCCTACTCCGCGTCAGTTTAGCACATCAACAAGTAGGGGGCATGGGGTTAGAGAAGCGTTTTGTACATGCTGATGCGCATGGGGGGAGCCGCTTTGCCGGGTTGTGCGGGTCTCACCACAACGATCACTTGTGTATTGCCAAACTGTCCACGGTGCAGCGTTGCACCGTCGTCCTCGGCAGCCCTCAGCCCGTCGGGGTCATTGGGATCTTCCGTCGGTCCCTGATCGATGCCTGCAGTCCTCAACCCATCGGGATCATTGGGGTCTTCCGTCGGTCCCTGATCGATGCCGGCAGCCATTAGCCCGTCGGGATCATTGGGGTCTTCCGTCGGACCCTGGTCGATGCTTGCAGCCGTCAGCCCATCGGGATCATTGGGGTCTTCCGTCGGACCCTGGTCGATGCCGGCAACTCTCAGCCCATCGGGATCATTGGGGTCTTCCGTCGGACCCTGGTCGATGATGATTTTCGAGGAGGAGGCCCCTTCGTTGGTGTGAATGACGATGGTGCGGGGGGTCAATCCATCGGGATCATTAAGATCGAAATCTCCTCCCTGCTCCATAATGTAGGTGGCCTGTAGTTTCGCTGTATGAATGCGAACGGCTAAAATCAGCCCGTTGGGGTCGTTTAGAGAATTCGGCTCTCCCTCTTCCAGGATCTGAGATACCAGGGTGGTTCCCGCGAAGACCTGCTCCAGGGTTCCATTGGCGAAACGATCGGCAATCACGCGATTCGGGTCGTTGGGGTCGATATCACCTCCCCCCTCCGCGATCTGCGCCATGAATCCCGTACCCCGAAGTACTTGGATCACCCCGTGGTGCGCCGGCTCATCGCCCTCGATCACCGTGGTGACCACCGTCTGTGCCATTGCCGGCTGAAACCCAATTACCAGTCCGTAAAATAAACTTGCTTTAAAAACTTTCCTATAATTTAACATTCCTTTTCCTTTTTTGGGGGAATCCAAGCGCCAAATGGCTCATTAATATTGGTATGCCGCCCTTTTGATTCCACGATATTGCTACCGTGCGCCCTTCTATAAGGCAAGCTGAAGGCCAATTTGTTGGCATCTCCCATCTCACTGAAAGAAAAAGCTTTACCTGATTGATAAAAGTGTTTGCAGTGGCAGCAGGCCTGTACGATGAACAGGGGTATAGAGGGATCGCGTGTTCATTGAACACGCGATCCTTCCGGGCGCTGGAGTCGACGACGATGTGGGAGTATTAGGGGTATATATAGGAATGGTTACATCTCAGTAGGTAGGTAGGCGCCGCGGCCACCTGTTGAGATGAGGCGGGCTGAAAGGCGAACCGCGGCCGCGGGCTCCATTCGAAGACCACGATTTTTGTCTTTTTTTGAGCCTCGAGGTCCGCATCTAACGCAACTTAGATAAGGGGAAACAAAACGAACAAATTCTCCTTTACAGAATAATGATAATCAGGATTAAACAGGAGGTCCAAAATGAAAGTTCAATATTGTGCTCACGTGCAGGATATAGGGTGGCAAGGCTGGGTAGAGGACGGTGCTGTGGCAGGCACTACCGGCAGATCTCTTCGGATGGAAGCTATTAAAATCCGATTAATCGATGCCCCTCAAGGAATGGAAATCAAATACCGTGCCCATGTGCAGGATATAGGATGGCAAGGTTGGGTAGAGAATGGTGCTGAGGCAGGAACTACCGGCAGATCTCTTAGGATGGAGGCTCTTGAAATCGTCTTGACGGGGAATTCCGGACTCAATGTCAAGTATCGTGGTCATGTGCAGGATATAGGGTGGCAAGGCTATGTAGAGAATGGTACTGAGGCAGGGACTACCGGCAGATCTCTTAGGATGGAGGCTGTACAGATCGAGTTGCCAATAAAGTGGGATGCGAAATTAGATGTTATACGCTATGACATGAGCGAACCCCCATCCGGAACAACCCCAGTTGAATTGATTTCTTACAAGGAGTACCCCAACGATTCAGATGCAACACTTAAAACGAAGGTCAGCAAAACAATCGCCAAGGAAAGTGCCTTTACATTCGGTTTGCAACAATCCCTGACGACCGGCTTGAAAGTTTCTATTAAGGCGGATGTTCCGTTTTTGGCGTCTACAGAAGCAGAGGCAAGTGTTGAGATAGGGTTACAGGCTAATCAAGAGTGGTCGAAGACTGTAACGGAAACATATGAGGTTAGTGAGGAAATTACAATCCCCCCAAGATCGTACGTAAAGTGTCATTCATGGATGGATTGGGCAGATGATGTTTCTACAGACTTTGAACTCGAAATGTGGGTCACCGCGACAGCGGAGAGAGTATACGGGCCAGGCAATACTATCAGCGCTGAGGTTATTGAAAAAATTCTCGAAAAGGATAGTTTCTTCAGTGGAGAAATCAAGGAAAGCAGTGGGAGTTCTGTTCTTGTATCTCTAAAAGGCACATTCAAAGGTTCATATGGCGTTAAAACATACATTGCAACTACTTCTCCCATGGAGTTACAGAGTTCGAAAGATTCACCCTCAGTGAATGATCCGGCAATGGCGATGTGATGCTGCAGAATCTTCGGATTCTATCAGCATTGCACCGCCAACCTCCAATGAACTCAATACAGTGGTAAACCTTAGTAGCACGGGGCGGGGGTGGAAGGATTGTCCACCTCCCCCCACAATACCTCGTGCACATGCTCCAGCGCCTGGGCCGTGCGGGTGGACAGATGCTCTTGGCCTACAGCCTCACGATGGAGCACCTCGTAGGCTGCCACGGCATCAGCGCTCCTGTTTACATGGAGGGAGGCCCTGGCCAATATGATTAAATTGGATATGTAAATCTCACGCATCTCAGGGGTAAGCCCTGCTGTGTCTTTCACGTCGCGTGTGTCTTCATGAGTCAGGTTGAAAGCACGTTCGTGATCCCCGAAGGCGAGATGTTTTCGGGCCTGTAGATTGCGGATCTTTTTTAAGGCGATGGAGCGGGCGGTTACCTGGGAATGGTAATCCGTTGACATCATGAATTCGTGTGCTGTGGAAAGGTACTCCTCCGCCAAATCCCATTGATTCAACTTTCCATATGCGTATGCAATTGTCACGTGAACCTGAGTATAGGCGTCGGACCAGTCGGCGTTGGTGGGGTCGTGTGCTACGAGTTGTTTGATGGTTTCCAGAGCCTGCTTGTCGTGGTTTAGCGCTTGCTCGGGTCGGCAATCGAAGCGATATGACTTGGCGAGGATGCGTTGAGCATCCTGAAGATTGGTTTGGTACTCCATGTTCTTGGGTTCTGTGGCCGCGATTTCCTGAAGTAGTTTGACGGACGCCTTGTGATCGGCCACGGCCGCGGATATGTCGCTGTGTCTGAACAGAATCCCGCGCCAATTCAAACTGTCGGCCAGATCCCTTTTGAGTGAGAGGTCATCCTTGCTCTGTTCCCAGAGTTCTCGTGCGAGTTGCGTGTTGCGCTGCGCCATTTCGAGGGCCTCCGGGATGCGATTGAGTGCTCTTAAGGCAACCGTCATATTCTGGTAGGCGCAAGTCAGCTCGAATTGCCAGTCGGGGTCGTCGGGGTATGCCTGGTACATCCTTTCGGCGACCTCTTGATACGCCTCACAATAGGGCAAGCCGGCTGCCGCGTTGTAATCTGCCTGATGCACATTTGCCATCCAAAAATAGCTGGTCACCAGGAGCATGTGCCAGTCGCTGTGGAGGGGGTCTCGCTGTGCCAGGGCTTTTGCATTGGAGAGAGCCCGGTCGAAGATTTCCAGAGCGCCCTTTTTATCGTTTTGAAGGTAGCGCACCTCGCCGATGCGGTGCATGGCCCGCACTTTCCGGGCCAGAGAGTCGCCCGTGAGCTCGGCCTCCGAGAGGGTTTCAAAGTAGGCCATGGCTTCGGCGCCCACATTCTCCAAAACGTCCAAACGGCCCACGCTGTCGAGTTTTTCTTTGAGATCGGTGAGCATAAATTCGATGAGTTGTTCGGCCTGAGCACGGCGCAGTTCAGTTCGTTCCATCTGGCGTATCGTCCCCTGGCGGGATATAAACGAAAAAACAGCCAGTACCAGAGATACAACGGTCAAACCCAGCGCCAACCGGAGCCCGCTCCGCCTGAGAGCTTCCTTTTCGGCGTTTTTTCCGGCCTGCTCGCGGCTGGCTTCCAGAAACTGGTGAACGAGGTTCTCACTATCGGTTTGTTTATCGTCGGGCATGCGTCACTTCCTGGTAATGAGCTTTTGGAACGGGTCTCTATCCAACTATAACCCGGAGTGCATATCCATTTGCAAGCATGGAAGTTCCTGGATCGGATGGAAGGAGGCAGCCAACAGAATCTTGGAGCTTTAGTTTAGGATCATGGATCTTTTTTCGTTTTTTTGAGCCGCGAGACTCACAGAGCACGCATCTTAATCAGGAGGTGCGGCAGTACAAAAGCAGGTGACCTCAGTTAAAGGGGAATCGGTTGGGCTGCACACTCACGTCGTCTATAATGGTTGCATTCGAAAAGTTTGCGCAAATGGCTAATATAGAAAAGGTCTTTGCCTGGTCGGTGGAGCCCCGTTGGGCATTTTTTGATGTTTGGGAGGGACTGTGATGACAAAATACTACGATTTCACTAATGAAGAGGAATATCCAGATAAAAAAATTGGAACTACCTGGCATTACGCTACATTTATGCTCCAGGGCGTTCAGCGTTACAATGGGTGGAGCAATACTATTGAACTGCCTTACGGAGAAAATGGAGACAAAAGCGTATGGGGTCGGCTTGTTCTCACCATGACAAAAGAGAACTACTACCGATCTGGAGAGTCTGGACCGCCCCCTATCATCGTAGGCTTGAAAAATAAAAACCGTATCCAGGCTCCTTATTGGGGCAAAATTGGGATCGCTATGGCGGTTCAACTCTTTGAGTACCGCCCCAATCCCTCCGCCGAGGAAGCTACCGCAGCTGACAGTGGCACATTGGAGTCACTTAATTACGATCTGGGTCATAGTGACAATCAAATTCTTGGTTTCCCGATCTTCAAATCTGTGGACCAGGTCAGGGCTGATGGCAATGCCGATAAGGACGCTCTGGTTATTACGGGGGGAACCCAATCCCAAAAGATGGATTCACGTTACTTACTCGAGTTCGAACATCGGGGGGCAACGGAAATAAATGCAGATCTCAAATTCAATATGACTCTTACTATGAAAGGGTTCGCCGTTCGAAACGATAGTGAACCGATTTTGCACAGACTGGGACTGTGGGATTCGGAGTACACGTGGAAAATACCCGTGGATCCAAAGATCCGGGCTAAGGGTTCGAATTAATTGAAACCGAATGGGGCGTGGAGATGGGTTGACACTCAAGACCCTCTCTCCGCCTCTCTCCGTGCCACATTTGACTTCGTCGAATCTCCAGTCATAGGGCTGCTTATTACAAATCGCTGCCTGGGAACAAAAACTCGATGACGGCGCTTGCCCAGCCCTGTGGGGTGTCACCCAGAAAGCCCAGATGGGCCAGGATAAAACCGACGAGACCTAGCAGGCCTACCAGGGCGATGTAGCGCCAAAGGTGGGTTTGAACCGGTGCTTCTTCTTCGTGGGGGAGGGCGATATTGAGGGCGCGTAGTTGGCGGTCGGCTAATAGGTGCGCCGAGCTCTGAGCGTTCTCGTGCCACGCGTGGGCCGCTTGCACCAGCGGGTCCTGCTGTTGCAACCACCGGCGGTTGGCGGCCAGGATGGGGTCGATCATGCGGTCGTGGATCAGCTCGTACCAGGTCTCGCCGGCGCGGTATTCCGGACGTAGGAGGAAGCGATCAGCCAGGAGGGTCACCACCTCGTTGCTCAGACCCTCGGTTAATTGAGGTCCCTGGTGTACGGTTCCACGGGCGCCCGTCGCCGTGATCAGTTTCTTTTCGAACCAGTTGCGCAGGGTGAGTTCGTCCACCCCGGTTTGGGTTACCGCCGCGTTTAGGGCCGCGTTGTAGAACCCGGAGAGGGCGCCGTCCACGTCGCCGGCCTGGTCCAGGTCGGCTTCGGTGATGGGGCCTGGCGGGCGGTCCTTTAAGTTTTCCCACAATCGGTAGCAAACCACTTGCAGCTGTACGGGTTCTACAAACTGGCCCAGGCCCACGCCGCCTTCCTCGGTGCGGATTTCGCGGAGTTGATCGGTGAGGCGCTCTGCACAGCCCGGCGCAAACGGGCGACCAAAAGCGGCCGCGGGTTTGCTCACCGCCTCCAGGGCGGCCTCTCGGGAAAGGCGCTGCATGTAGTACTGGGTGCGCATGCGACCTGCCATCAAGGGGGCGAAGGGGTCCATGGCGGCCAGATAGTCCTCGCGGAAACACAGCAGTACGGAGAGCCTGGTATCGCGGGCCATGGCCTCGTTCAGTTGTTGGAAGAAGGCCGCGCGCTCCTGCCAGCGTTCGGGGTGGTTGGTCACTACCTCCTCGAACTGGTCGATGAGCAACACATGCATGGGAAAATCTTCGTCCGCCTCTTCCTCTTCCGCCTCGGCAGACCCGGGCCGGTACGTGTAATGGATGCCGTCTTCCGAGCTGAGGTCAGCCATGAAATCCGCCAGGCTGAGGTGGGTCAGTTGTGTGGGCGGCGTGCGACCCTGGTCCAGGCGCAGCAACAGATTGAACACATAGATGTTGTCTACTTCGTCGATACCTTCGAGCAGACGGCCGCCCACCCGGCCCGTGGGCAATACGGCGAATCCCTCTTCCCTCAGGCGGGGGATCAGGCGGGTACGCAGCAGCGAGCTCTTGCCCGCTCCGGACTGGGCGTAGAACAAGACGAGGCGCTGGGAAACCATCTGATGGTAGAGCTCCAGCGCCTCCTTATCCCGTCCGTAATAGCGGTCCGCCTCCCGGGCATCGAAGGTGCGCGGGCCCACGTAGGGGTTTTCCATGCTCATGGGGCCTCCCCGGATGGGTTCAGTTCCTGTATGAATTGGGCCAGATCACCCCAATAGACCTCAAAGGCACAGGAACGCAAATAAGAGGCCTTGTATTCTTTTTTGCGGTCGTTGGGGTTCAGCTTCAAGACCGATACCGAGGTTTGCTTGCGGATGCGATGGTGCAGCAGGCTCCAATACAGGGTGCGGAACTCGATGCTGTCCATGTCGTAACCCAAGAGGATGATCGAGCTGTTGGTGAGGGGGTGGCGCAGGCCGGCGGGGATCAGGTCTGTCTGACACCCCATGTCCTGCACCACGTTCACCAGAAACTCCATATAATTGTCCTGGGTGAGCACCAGGCCGGCGGGGTTGGTGTCGTCGCCCAACAGGTGGTAGACCAGGGGCTCGTCCACCGTGGGTTGGTAACCCTCATCGAAAACCGACGGTTCGCCGCGCAACTCCGGAATCCAGCGGCAGGTTTGGGAGCGAGGCCGTTTGCCCACCCGCCTGAGGGCCGCCTGCATGACGTGGTTGTAACCCGTGGTGATATAGAGGGGCAGGGGAAGTTGGGCCAGCAAGAGGAAGGGGTCGGTTTGCGGCGAGCCGAAACGAGGGTAACCCAGGATGCGGGAGAGTTCCTGGAAATCCACTTCATCGAAGACCTTATCGGCTTCTTCCAAGAGAAAGACGGGCAACCCGTCTGCCTCAGCCGTCTCCAGCAAGCGGCTCTTGACCCAGTTGATATAGTCGTGTTTGATGGCCAGACTACCGGTTTGAAGGCGGTCCTTCACCGACGAATACTGGGTGAGTTCGCCCAACTCGGTGAGACGGGGATCCGGATAACCCAAATAATGGGCATAGTCGCGCAGCATGCCCTGCTGGTCGCGGAAGAGGAACTGATTGAACAGGGTATTGCTGATGATGGGCAAAGCCTTACCCACCTTCACCTGGGCCTGGATGAATGCCTGCCAGGTGAGACCGGCTCTTTTCTGGCCTGTTTTAATGCGTGCCATAGACCAAACCCCTGTCAGCTTTCGCGCAAGACACGAAAACCACGCCAGATGTAGCCGGCTTGCGGGTGAGACCAGGCGCGAGTCCTGCAGTTGATGTATTGGGGGTCAGTGTCGTAGGCGCCGCCTCGATGAATGTGAAAGGCGGCCTGCAGGCTTTCCCTACCGTCGTCGGCGCGATAGGGGTAGGGAAACCGGCCGCGCACGGGATCGTCGCCCCAGCAGGTGTTGGTCCACTCCTGAACATTGCCCAACATATGGCAACAGCCGAAGGGACCGGGATGCCGCTCGTCTACATCAGCGGTGGCTTGACCCAAATGAACTCGCTCGGCATCCCAGTTGTCGCCCCAGGGGTAGAGCCGGCCGTCAAGGCCGCCGGCGGCCTTCTCCCACTCGGCCTCACCGGGTAGCCGGTAGGTTTGCCCGGTAACCTCGCTGAGCCAGAGGCAGTAGGTCCGGGCATCGAACCAGCTGACCCCGGTGACGGGGTGATCCAGGCGTTCGGGCGGGGGACCCGATGCGGTCCAGCCGGTTTTTGGGGACGGTTTGGCATGATCGGGCCGGGCCGCCATAAAGGCGGCGTATTGCCGGTTGGTTACGGGGTGGCGACCCATGTGAAAGGCCTCCAGGTGCACGTTGTGCTGAGGGGTTTCCCAGTCCGCGACGCCCTCGCCCGCCGGCCGGCCCATGAGGAAACCGCCCGCGGGTATGAAACAGGTTTCCGGCACGAAAGACGGCTCCGTGGGCGCCCGCGAGATCGGGCTGCCGCCGGCTTGGGGCGTCTGCCGGGTTTGCCCGGAGTCGCCGGCGGTATCTTGGCCGTCGGCGCCTGCCGGCTTTTGTTTGAGCAGGGTCACCCGGCCGGGCCGCCGGGTGGGGTCCGGATCGAGGGCTAGAGCCAGGGTTTCGACCTGCAATCCGTCGTAGGAGCCGCCGGCATGGAGGTCGTTCACGGCCTGAACCGGCGGCTTTTGCAGCGTGGAGGGGCGTTGTCCGGTCAGTAGTTCTAAAAGCACCAGGGCCAGAGAATAGATGTCGCCCGCCACCGTGGCCGCGCCGCCGTGTAGACGCTCCGGGGGGGCGTATTCCACGGTCATGGGCGTGTGGCCCTGAGCGGTGAGGGCGGTGTGTTGTTCCCGGACGGCGATGCCGAAATCCAAAAGCTTGGGTTGGTCGTCCTCCGTGACCATGATGTTTTGCGGCTTGATATCCCGATGCAAAACGCCTTTTTCGTGGGCGTAGTTCACCGCGTCACACAGTTGGTTGAAAAGCGCCAGGATCTGCCCGACCGGTCGCCCGGCGGCCCATTTTTCCACGGTCCGGCCACGGAAATACTCCATCACCAGATAGGGCATTCCCGTGTTCGTGGTGCCCCCGTCGTAGAGGACGGCTATATGGGGGTGGCGCAGATCCGCAAGAATTTGCCGTTCGCGCTTGAAACGGGCCACCAAGTCCGGCGAGGAGATGGTATTTTTCACGAACTTGACGGCAACCTCCCTTTGGAACGCCTCATCGCAACGCTCCCCCAGCCAGACCTCCCCCATGCCCCCCGCCCCCAGGGATTTGATGAGACGCCAGTTCCCCAGAATTGCACCGGGCGTGGGTAGCGCCGGCGCCCGGTCATCGGCGCCACTTGTGGCCAACGCCTCATCTACTTCATGAGCCTCCTCAAGGTCTCTTGTTTGACGTTCTTCAGCCAAGGCCGTCCCCTCCCGACATTGTAACCTGTATTAAATCAAGCAAAGTATAGCAAAACGGCCATTGGATCTCAAGTCCGGCATGTTCTGAACAAAGTGGCTCACGAGCCATTTTCCTCAAGACAGAGACCCAGGTCATTGATGCGTTTGCGCAGAGCCCCTTCGCTCACCCTGAGGTGGTCTACCATCCCCCTGATGTCGCCCCCGTGGAGCCGAATGCTTTCCTCGAGCTGGGGACGGTCCAAGTCGCCGGCCATGCACAGCCGGCCGCTCTTTCGAATCAGGCTGTAGAGGGAGCCCCGGGATATGCCCAGGACCGCGGCCGAGGCCTTGATATCCCAGCGTTGGCTTTCCATAACCTCGATCACCTCCTGTTCCGACCACTGGGACGGCTTGCGCTTTGCCCGCGCCGCCGGAGCGGAAGTCGTCGGGGAGGGGGTGTCGGCCAGCTGCTCTTGGATCTTTGGCGGGAGTTGCAACTGTTCGCGGCCGCGATTGGCGATGAGGATCTGGCGGGTGAGGTTGCGCAACTGGCGTACATTACCGGGCCAGTGATAGGTCAGTAGACGCTCCATCAAGGAGGCCGGCAGCCATGGGTAATCCGGCACATCGAGGGGCGTCAAGTGCTCGAGCTCACCGGTTTCAGCCAGGACCTCGCGGGCGAAGTGGAGGAACAGGCGGCCCAGGTCGTCTTTTCGTTGGGACAGGGGCGGCAAACAGATTTCGTAGCCGGCCAAACGATGGAACAGGGGTTTCTTGAAGGATTCCAGTTCCATCATTCCCTCCAGGTCCGCGTCTGTTGCCGCCACAAGGCGGGTTTCCACCTGAACGGCGCGTTGCGCGCCCACGGGCGCCACCTCGCCGGTCTCCAGGGTGCGCAACAACATGACCTGCACTTCGGCGGGGGTTTCGCCCACCTCGTCCAGGAACAGGGTGCCTCCATGGGCCTGGCGAATATACCCCAATTGGTCACGATTGGCCCCGGTGAAAGAGCCCTTCACCGCACCAAAAAGCTCGGAAGCGGCGAGGTTGGGTGGAATGGCCGCCATATTCACGCACACAAAGGGGCGCCCGGGCGGGCCGCAGGCGTGGATGGCCGCCGCGGCGAGTTCCTTGCCCGTGCCCGAGGCCCCCCGCAGCAGCACGGGCGTTTTCAGATCGGCCACCCGCCTGATTTCTGCACGCAAATGTTGGATATGGTCATTGAAACCAAGGATGCCGAACTCCTGGCGGCCCTGAACATCTCGGGGCACCACCAGGTGAGCCAGCAGCACCACCCGTTCGGCGATGGTGAGCACCGCGCCCCGTTCCAATTCTGCCCGGGAGATGTGCAGACTGACAGCCAGGGATTGATCGTCCAGGGTAACCTCGGTGCTGCTGCCGTCTCGATGCAACACCAGATCACCGGAAGGGGTCGGGGCCAGACGCAAGGGCTTGCGGCTGATAAAAGGATCGTCGAGGGGAGCCCCCAGCAACCGGTCCGGCGCCTTGAAGTCCGGCTCGCTTCTGGAAAGCGCCAGGCTCTGTCGACCTCCCCCCAGAAGACAACGGTCACCGATACGCAGGGGAAGGGGATGCGTCAGGATCGTGAGGCAGGGCACCGGCGCTGCTTCTCGGTCCCGGGGTTTCCCCTTGCGCGGCCTTGTTGTTGCAAGATCGTGGGGGGCTTGGCTCATCATTTTCCTCGGTGGTAGGCCATGGGTTCTCAACAAGGTAACATTTAGTCCCTTACCAATAAAATCTCCTCCATTTTTGGTAAGGCTTTTCGAGGGGCAGGTGGGGCAGTTGCTTCAGACTTGATTTGTGGATAAACGCTTATGTGTTGCACAAGCGTGAATCCGTGTAAATCGTTTTCCGGATCTGTGAAGATCCGTTAGATCCGCGGCTTTTTCTCTTGTCTCCGGAGGTTGTATCGATCGGGAAACATCATGCCCCCGACCTGAGTCAGATTCCTCGGCGGCAGAAAACCCGAGTATGAGAAGAACAAGCCGCGGATCACACGGATCTTCACAGATCCGAACAAGATAAATACCGTATCCCCGATCTGCGTCCATCCGTGTACAATCCTGTACGAAACTGTTCCGGCTTGTCCGGTTTAGGGCATTATAACAGACGCGTTGGAAAACACCGAAATCGCGTGATTATGGGCAAGGGCTCGTCAAAGTTAGGGGTGACTTGATCACGGTTTTGTTTCATGCGTGCTTTGTTCTTGACAACCAATAGAACAACTTTCGCATATAAACAGCCTGATATATCAATTTCTTGACAGGATTGCACACCTGCGCAATCGAGTTAAGCCGGCGTCTTGAGTCGATTGCACACCTGCGCAATCGAGCCAAGCCGGCGTCTTGAGTCGATTGCACACCTGCGCAATCGAGCCAAGCCGGCGTCTTGAGTCAATTGCACACCTGCGCAATCGAGCCAATATCTCGCGAAGTACCCGGTGCCCGGGCCGCTCCTCAAAAACCGCCGGGTAATTTACCGTCGCCCCGGCCACCTACCGAAATTCTCTCGCGAAGGACCCGGTGCCCGGGCCACCCCTCAAAAACCGGCGAAAAACAAACCGTCGCCCCGGCCGCCTACCGAAATTCTCTCGCGAAGGACCCGGTGCCCGGGCCGC